>CAKZQY010000416.1 GCA_937142015.1 uncultured Halobacteria archaeon | reverse complement strand
ACCCGTCGATCACGAGCCATCGAGTTCGTCCCGTCGATCACGAGCCATCAAGTTCGTCCCGTCGATCACGAGCCATCACGTTCGTCCCGTCGGTCACGAGGACACCAATCCAGAGTCGACAGACCCGACGTGAGACGCATTGGAACCCCGATTCTGACGAACCAACGTTCACGGACCAGTCACACAGTACCACGATAGGCAGACTCCACACGGGACACGTTGGAACCCCGATTCCACCAGAACGTCACGCCACCCGTGGTTACACCACTCGTTCGACCACAGTCTCCACGTCGTTTCACAGCCCGAGCGAAGCGAGGGCTGTGAAACCCCTCAATCGCAGTCCGAGCGAAGCGAGGACTGCGATCTAGAATTCAGACCGCGGGATCTGCTTGAGCGACGTCTTCGTCCCGTCGTCTTGGATCTGGAGGATGGCGAACCGGTTGAGCGGCTCCAGTGAGTCGTTGAGGTTGACCGGACTGGAGGCACCCTGGTAGTTGATCGCGTTGCCAGCCTCCAACTCGGAGATGGCCGTCTCGAGTTCGCCGACGGTGACAGTCGTGCCGTCACCGGCCGACACGGATTGGATGTTCTCGGCGATCGCAGTGCCGCTGGCCTCGCCAGCTTGCTGCATCGCCAGCGCTTGGAGAACGATCGCGTCGTACGCGTGGGCTGCGAACAGCGTGTTCGCCTCGCCGATCCGGTCTTCGAACACAGAGGCACCCTCCGTCGCCTCGGGGTCCGGTGAGGCGAGGTACATGCTGGCGGTGATCGAACTGTTGCTCTGGAGGAACTCGTTGGAGTTGAGTCCCTCAGACAGCACCCAGTCCGACGACTCCGTGCCGTAGCCGCCTTGGGACCACTGCTGGAGAATCGTCTTCCCGTTGCCGGGGTAGCCGACGAACCCGATGGCGTCCGGGTCACCCGCGTGGAGCTTGTCCAGCGTGGAGCTGTAGTCGGTGGTCTTCTTGCCGTACGGGACGAGCTGGAGCGTCTCACCTTCGAACGCCTCCTTCGCGCGCTGTGCCAACCCCTTCCCGTACGGGTTGGCGACGTGGAGGAACGCAGCCGTGTCTGCGTCGATGAACTCGCTGTTCTGCATGATCCGCGCCATCACGATCCCCTGCTGGCCGTCGTTGGGCGCGGTGCGTGCGAAGTACTTCGGCGGTTCGCCGTCGCTCCCGTAGCCGATCTCTGACAGTGCCGGGGTGGTGCTGGCGTGGCTCACCTGCATCACCTTGTCGTCGTGGACCTTCTGCGCGATGGGGACCGAGACCCCAGAGGAGGCCGCGCCGACGAACCCGACGATGTCGTTCTCGTTGACGAGGCTGTTGTACTTCTGGATCGCGTTCGATGGCTTCGTCCCGCTGTCCTTGTTCGTGATCTGGATCTCGCGGCCGCCGAGAATGCCGCCTGCGTCGTTGATGTTCTGGACAGCGAGGTTGGCCGCCTGCTGCATTCCGCTGCCGTACGCCGACAGTGCGCCGGTAATGGGCATAATCGATCCCATCGAAATCGGACCACTGCCGCCCGAACTCTCCGTCGCCGTCGGCGTGTCCGTCGGCGTCGGCGTCGACTCGTCTGCGCTCGTCGTCTCTTCTCCGCCGCTGGTCGTCTCTTCTCCGCCGCCGCCACCGCCGCCGCCGGTACAGCCGGCCAGCGCCGCGACGCCGGTCACTCCGGTGACTTTCAGGAACGCTCTCCGGTGAGTCGTGTTGTCGTCTGGCATGCACACGCGTGTATATCCCGCTGTTTTAAAAATGTACGTGACACCTCCACACTCGCCGCCCGGATGCGAGCGCGCCGAGATGATGTCGTTCGACCGCTGAGGGTACACAGTCAGGTGAGATCACAGATCAGGCAGACAGTTCCGGGAAGAATCGTCCGTGGAAGTCGAACGGGAGCGCGAGCGGCAGGTCGGCGCGTGCGCGCTCTGTCATCGTCTGTCCGTCGAGGACGAACAGCCGCGACCGCTCGGCGTCCGTGTCGAGACCGACAGTGAGTACGACACCCGCGTCCGGTGCTCCAGCGTCCGCTCCACTCGCACGTGCTTCCGTGTCCGCTCCACTCGCACGTGCTTCCGTATCCGCTCCACTCGCACGTGCTTCCGTATCCGCTCCACTCGCACGTGCTTCCATATCTGCCCCCCCGCTGTCTCCTCTGGTCGTGTCTACGGCGTGGGTCGCGTCGTGACCGCGCCAGCCGCGCGGGACGAAGATCGGTTCCGAGAAGTGGTCTGCGCCGTCGTCGAAGGTGGTCGCAGTCTCCGTCTCCGTGTCGATCTTCACCACGCCGGTGGGCCACTCGGTGACGGGTTGGGCCGTGCGCTGTGCGTACACGTAGCGGTGTTCGCGGCACCACCGTGCGGGCGAGACGGTCGGGAGCGCGGTGCCGTCGTGGAGTCGGCGTCGGTCGACGGTCGCCGCCGTCCGGCGGTCACCGAGCGAGACGCGGAACCGGTCGATCCGGCCGCCGAGCACGTCCAACTCTCCGGCGCGGAGTCGCTCCAGCGACAGCGTGGCAACCGACTCCGCGTCGGGGACGGTCTCTAGGTCGACGACGAGGTCGTCTCCGTCCTCGTAGGCGTTAGCGTGGTGGAACCCGAAGAACGCGTCCGTCGTCGGCTCTACGACGACCTCGCCCGTTCCGCGGTCGACGACACGGAACCGGGTACCACGCTCCGGCTCCCACCGGAAGTTCTCCACGAACGGGCCCTGTCTGCCGGGCTTGAGAAACTCGAGCGGGTTCACGACGTACGGGAACTCCGTCAACACGACGTAGTTCGGCGTGAGTGCGAAGCTGTGCATGTACGAGGGGTCGTCCGTCTCCACGCTGGCGACGTGCTCGCGGGCCGTCGGTCCGCGCGCCTCGTACACGTGGTACTGGTTGTGGCGACCGAACGCGGTGTCGAAGGTGACGAGGCTGCCGGTCTCCGGGTCGCGTCGAGCGTGTGCGCAGGTAATCTGGCCCGTCGGTACGTCGCCGTCGTACGTCACGTCACCCGTCGTCTCCAGCGTCTCGGGGTCGAACCGTCGCTGGCGTGGGGTCTCCGTCAGCGCGAGGTACGCCTCGCCGACCCGTTCCGTGATCACGTTCGTGTTGTCGTACGGCTCCGCGAACACCATCCCCCACAGACGCTCGCGGAGCGTGGTCTCACCCGTGGCGAACCCGCCGGTGAACTCCCCCGCACGCGCCGACTCGAAGGTGTCCGTCCGGAGAAATCGGTTGCGGAACGTGACCGTGTCCGTCTCGCCGTCGAAGCCGAAGCGTGTCACCATCGCCAGCCCGTCGAACCAGTGGTCGACGCTGGAGCCGCCGAGCTCGAACGCCCCCGGCCCGTTCCGGAGCAGTGCGCCCGACAGCCAGTCTGGGAGCTCGCCCGCGACTGTGAGCTCCGTCGCCGTCTCGTCGTCGAGGCCGAGTGAGTGGAACCCGGTCGCTGCTGTCACGTCTGTGTCGTGGACTGGCACGGTGTTAAGCCTGAAGCGCCTGCGCACTCCGCGTGACAGAGCTGAGGTTGGCTGTGGTCGCGTGCTCAGCCGTAGTCGCGCGCTCAGCCGTGGTCACACGCTCGACCACGGCCACACACGTCGACTGTCCCCCGCTCCCTGTCGGTGACTGACGCCTACGTAGTGAGTTGTTCGTCTTCGGTCAGTCGGTCGACAGACTGCGCGACCGCGCGGATCTGTTCACTCTGGTCGGCGTTCGCCTCGGCGAGTTCGTCGATGGCGTCCGCCACCGTCTCGACGGTTCGAGAGGCGTCCTCGACGATGGCGGCCACCTCCTCCGTGCTGGCAGCTTGGTCGTCCGTCGCTCGGGACACCTCGGAGATCCCGGTCGCTGACTGTTCGACCGCCGTGACGATCCCGTCCAGTTTCTCTAAGGCCGACTCGACCGCGGCGACCCCCTCGGAGACGCGTCTGTTCGTCGCTTCCAGACTCTCGACGGTGTCGGTCACGTCGCCGCGCACCTCCTCGACGGTCTCCTCGATGCGACTCGCCTGTTGTTGTGACTCCTCGGCGAGGTTCTTCACCTCGTCGGCGACGACTGCGAACCCGTCGCCCGCCTCTCCGGCGCGTGCGGCCTCGATAGAGGCGTTGAGCGCGAGGAGGTTCGTCTGGTCCGCGATGTCGTCGATCACCTCCACCACCTCGTCGATCTCGTCGACCCGGTCTGCGAGACTCGCAACGTCGTCGGCGACACGCTCCGTCGAGGCCTCGATGTCGGACATCGTGTCGAGCGCGCCGTCTGCCGACTCCTTCCCTTCCTCTGCGAGGTCGCGCGCCTCGTCGCTCGTCGCCGCCACCTCGTCGGCGGTCGAGGCGACCTCCTCGACCGTCGCGCTCAGCTGCGCCACCTCGTCGGACACCGTCCCCATCGACTCGACGGCGTCCTCCGTCGCGTCGCCGATCTCCGTCGCCATCGCCGTGACTTCCTCGGCGTTGTCGCGGAGTTTGTCGAGCGGCTCCTCGACGTCCTCCGAGACGCTCTCTGCGAGTTCCCGTCTGCGCTCCGTCTCCTCGTCTACCCGCTGACTGTACGAGTGGAGGTACGTGTCCATCGCCACGCCCTGATCGAGCAACATCAGCTTCAACGCCGACATCGCGCGGTCGACGGTCTCTTCCACTGCCTCGGCTGCGACAGCCATCGCCTCACTGTCGGCGCTTCTGCCGTCCACGGCGTGGGTTTCGTGACCCGGTGCGTCGCTCTCACCGTCCTGTGTGTCGTCGCTCGCCGCCTCGCTCGAACCGGCGAGTCCGGGGACGGACTCGTTTCCGCCGGCGTCCCTGTCGGCGACCTCGGCGAGCACGTCCTCCGCGACGGCGTCGAGAATCCCGCGGTAGTAGACGGAGTAGGCTCCGAGGTAGAACTTCGGCCCCATGTCGAGCATGTCGTGGATCTTCCCGATCCGGGCCCGGCGGTCGAAGTACGACTGGTCGTAGGTCCCCGCGCCGAGTTCGCGGAGGTACGCCGCCTGTGAGCCTTTCAGCGCCTCGACGGACTTCGTCGAACTGTCCACGATCGCCTGACTCTCGGAGAACGACTCGAGGTGGTCGTAGAAGTCGGTGACCAGATCGTCTGCGATCCTGTCGAACGTGTCCTCCATCGCCGCGAGTCGGTCGGCGTCCTCCTCGTCGAACCGCGTGAACCCCTTCCGCCACGAGATCTCTGCCCTGTCGATGCCGATCTCCTCCGTGAGACGCCCCCCGTCTACCCCGCGTCGCGTCTCGTCGTCGATTTTCGTGGTCATGATCGTCTCACTCTCATCTCAGTCTCTGCGAGTTTCACTCTGCCGGTTGATCGTGTAGATTACGGCGATAGAAAACCGAACCGATTGGCGGTGACTACCGAGCCGCGGCCGGCACAACAGCCAAGTAGTCCCGCGAAACGGCGCGACAGGCGAGAGCCACGGAGACCATGGTCGAGATGCAGCCGTTCGCGCTCGTCGTCGCCGCCGCACTCGCCGGGGTCCACCTCCTCCTCGGTGGTGTCGGTGTGTGGCTCGCCGAGCGCGAGCGACACTGGGAGTCGTTCGCGGGTGGTATCGGGATCAGCTACGTTCTCGTCCACCTCCTGCCGGAGGTTCACGAGGTAAGTGAGACGGCTGGCGAGGAGGCGGCCCCGCTCGGCTGGCTGCTCGGCCGCGACGTGTGGCTGCTCGTGCTCGCCGGGCTGCTCGGCTTCTACCTGCTGGAGGACCGGCTCCTGCTCACCGTCCTCCGTCGGGAGGTTCCCGGCCACGCGGAGAGCTGCCCCGGTCTGTTGGTCCTCGGTGCCGGCGCGTACGCCGTGCTGTTGCAACTGTTGTGAGACGGTAGTCACAACAAATCACGATTCGCTCAGCCGTCGCCACAGACGCGTCACAGCCTCGACAGCCAGCAGCACAGCCGCGACCCCGGCCGTCACGAGCAGCAGGACGGCGTCAGTCGTCGTGGTCCACGTCGGGAGCACGAACAGCAGTCCGTGCAACACCAGCGGCGGAACCGCGGTTGCGACGCGGTACGCCGGAGCCAGCCCCTCGGTTCGGACACGCCGGGAGTCGAGTCCCGCCCGCGTCGCACTCGGTCCGGTGCTCTCGGCACCCGTTCCGAGCAGTTCCACGTCGTAGACGCCGTCGGGGAACGGCGCGGACCACGCTCGTGAGCCGTTCCGGCCGACGACGAGCACCCGCGAGCCGTGGGAGTCCGCGACCAGCGTCCGCCCGGAGGGGAGACGGTCTGCGTCCCGCGGCCACTGGAGCCGTCTGTCCGCCCAGTGCCACGACCGCTCCCACGACCCGTTCTCGCGCTGGTACTCGACGAGCCGGTTGTTCTCGCTGTCGGCGATCACCACTGCCGGCCCGCCACGCGAGCGTGGGATGTAGTCGGGATTGTGCGGCTCGTACAGTCGGCTGTGGTTCCCGTCCGTGCCGAGCGTCCACGACGGCTGGAGCCCCGCGCCCGGCTCGATGAACACCACCTGATCGTGGTTCCGCAGGTTCACCATCACGCGTCCGTCCGGCAGCAGTTCCACGTCGTTGAGGTGCGTCCAGTCGCCCGGGTAGCGCCCGCCGCTGTCGGTCGAGAACGCCGACGAGACGCGCCACTCCCACAGAATCTCCCCGGTCGTCGTGTTCAGCGTGTACACCCGATCCGGGAAGCTGATGTCGCCGACGAGCACGACCGAGTCGTTCACTCGGTCCACGTCGTGCGTCTGACTGGAGCCGGCGGTGTCGTCGACCGACGCGTGGAGTCTGGTCACCTCGCCGGTCGTGAGGTTCACCCGCTCGATCACGTTCACCAGACACGTGTCGCCGCAGTCGACTGTCTCGTTCGAGCCTGCGGTCGCCCCTCCGTTCGACTCGACAGCCGTTCCCGTACTCGTGGCGGTCGCTCCCGTGTTCGGAGTGGTGAACTGTTCACGCACGGCAGACGCCGGCCGTCGGTCGCTGGCGACGTACAACACCGTCTGCTCGCCGACCGGACTCGGGTCCACGTCGTGGTAGATGTCGTACGTCCGGTTCCGGTAGCGAACGTTGCCGTCCGGACCGTACGCGACCAGTTGCCCCGGCCCTGTCCCGTCGATTGTCGCAACGAGTGTGCCGCCCGTCTCCGTCGACAACTCGTCGACACTCGTCTCCGCGCCGAGAAACGACCCGCCGACGGAGACGACTGTCAGGAGCACTGCGACGACGAGGAGGAGCTGGAGGAGGCGTCGGAGCCCACTGGCGACCGTGGCGAGACTCTCGGCGGGCGAAGCGGCCGTGAGCCGTGTGCGGAGGGACACGAAGTCGGGTTCGACAGAGGCGAACAAAAGTCTTGTATACCGAGGGATAGCACGAGTGCCACTGGCCACTGCACCCGCCGTACCTCACGACGGGAAAAGAACGGAGACCAACCACAGCGAGACGACCGGCCGGTCAGGTGAGCCGTCCGACGACGGGGAGTCCCTCGCGGACGAGTTCGTCGACAGTCTCGACGGCAGCAGCCGCCTCCGTCTCGTCGACGCCGGTGCCGTAGTGGGCGCGTTCGAACGTCTCTGCGACGGCAGTCGCCTCCGCGGTCAGTCCGCGGCGTTGGAGCGCGGCGACGTACTGTCGCGGCGTCTCACCGGTCGCTCGCTCGCGGTACCGCCGACCGGCGAGGTACTCCAGCCGGCGGTAGGCGCGTTCCGCCGTCTCCGTCGGCTCCTCGCCCGTCGGCTGGTACACCAGCCAGACGAACCGGTAGCCGCGGCGTGTGAGTCCCGTCCGGCGTGCGCCGGCGGCGAGTCCGATCAGCGCCGCGACGCCCAACACGGTGTCACTCCGCGAGGGGAGACCACCGCCGTCGTTCTCGCCGTCGCCGCCGCCACCGCCACCGCCGCCGCCGCCCTCGACGGTCGCAGTGGCTCCGAGACCGTCGCGGAACGGGTTCCCCTCGGCTGTCACGTTCGGTCCCAGCGCGGCACCCGGCGACGCGAGCTGACCCACTCTGTCGGGGTCACCTCCCGTGGCGTTGCCGGCGGCAGCCGTCTCGCCGAACGTCGGCGGCGGCGTGGTGTAGACGCCGTCCTCCGATCCCGCCGCGTCGACGTTCACCGTGCCGGACTCGCGTGCCTCGTCGATTGCAGTCTGCTCTGCGTCCGAGCGGGCGGCGGCGGGCGTCGGATCGAACCGAACCCACCCCACGTCCGGGAAGTACACTTCGACCCACGCGTGTGAGTCGAGCCCGCGCACGACGTACTGCTCCGGCCCGACCCGCTGGCCCGTGGTGTAGCCGGTGACGAACCGTGCCGGAATCCCCTGTGAGCGCAGCATCGTCACCATCGTGGTCGCGTAGTAGGTGCAGTACCCCTCGTCCATCTCGAACAGGAACGTGTCGGCGATGTTCCCACTCGGATTCGGCACGTCGAGTGAGTACTCCTTCGTGGATTCGAGGTACTGCTCGATAGCGACCGCCGCGTCGTACGGCGTGCTCGCGTCGGCCTCCGCGATGACACGCTGTGTGCGCTCGCTCACGCGGTCGGGAGTGCTCTCTGGGAGCTGTGTGTACCGCTGTCTGACGGCTCCCGGGTAGTCCGTCCCGGCGCGTCTGAGCTCTCCGGTGGTGTACTGTGGCCGCTGTGAGACGACCGTGTACGACTCGTTCTCTTGGAGTGCCGTCCGTGGGGTGAATCCGCCGTTGCTCGTCACCTGCGTGATTCCCGACGGGGACCCCCGGATCGACACCGGCTTCCACGCCGCCGGAATCGCGTCGAACTCCGCTCGCATCTCGTACTGCTGTCGGAGTTCGACCGTCTCACCCGGCGGTGACCGCACGCTGCCGTCGTACGGCTGTGACTCGCCGGTTCTGACCCACCCGCCGCCGGTGTAGCGGTCGTAGGAGCCGACACGCCAGTAGGCCGGCTGGTTCGACTCCACTGTGAACCGCACTTTCGGCGACAGCGAGATACTGCCGAGCACGGAGACCCGCTCCGTGTTCGACACGAGACTCGACTCCACCGACGGCGACTGCCCGCCGGGGACGACCGGGCTCTGTGCGCTGCCCGGCACGACCGTCAACAGCGATGTGACGACGATCATCGCGGCGACGATCACCGCGAGGGTGTCCCACTGAGCTTCCAGTCCGCGCAGCCCCGCGCCGGACAGCCCGACGAGTCCGAGCGTGATCGCGCCCCCGACTGCGCCCGTGAGCGCGACACCCGGTCCCGCGTCGCCCGTCAACACGAAGAAGCCGGTCGTCGCCGCGGCGATACTGACCGCCCAGACGTGTCTGTTCCGAGCGGTGAGGTAGACGACGATGAACGTCGGAATCGGCGCGAGCGAGACCGCCCACGTGCCGGCGTTGACCAGCCTGAGCACGGACAGCCCGGAGGCGAGCGCCAGCAGATCCTGCCCGACACGCCCGATGGTGAACAACGCCCGCTGACTCTCCGGGACGGAGAAGAAGTAGGCGGTCAACGCGACGGCGAAGCCAACGAGTGTGACCACGACGGCCGTCCGCTCGCGGAGCTGTCCCGCCGCAGCGAGGCCGAGACCCGCGACGACGGCCACCTCCATCAGCAGGAACGTCGCCCCGCCGACCACGTCGGTCACGTGGTAGAACACGGAGAGGAACGCGACTGCCGTGACGGCGACCCCGGCGGTCGGCGGTGTCCACAGCGCGGCGAGCAGTCCACTCGCCTCGTCGGCTGTCGACGATCCGGGTCCGACTGTCCCGCTCGGAGCCCGACTGCCGTCCGAACTGGTGAGGCTGTTCAGTCCCTTCGTGCCGCCACTCATGCGGCCACCTCCCGACCGTCGGTCTGGTCTGGCTCGGGAGCGGTGTGGTCGGCGGCCGTCCGGTACACCGGCGGGCGGTCCGCGGTGAGACTGTCGAACGTCGTGTCCGTCTCGCCGAGCGAGACGGTCGTCTCCTGTGGCTCCCCGTAGACGGTGATGTCTGCGTCCTCCGTGCGGACGCGTCCCGCGCCGACGAGCGCCAGCCGTTCTAACAGCCGCAGGCGACTCCCGCGTTCCGGGCCGGCGGTGACCGTCCCGTCCGGGAGCGTCACCTCTACGGGGACACCGTCGTCGATCAGCGCGGCAGTGATACTGGCCGTGGCCTCGGCCATCCCGTCCTCGCCGCCGACGGCGGCACCGGCGGCGACCGTGACGGCCTCCGTCTCCGCCTCGGCGGCGAACTCCTTCACGACGAGTTCGTCTCGTTTCGCGGTCGTCTTCCAGTGGACGTCACGCAGCGAGTCGCCGTCCGTGTACTCTCGGAGGCGGTCGAACTCCGACCGTTCCTCGTGGACACCGGTCTCGTGGAGCGCGCGCAGGTCCCGGCGCGCCCACGGCGCGATGGCGTGGAGCCGCGGGTACGCGAGCACGGTGTCCGTGCCGACACAGCTGAACTCCCGTTCGAGGAGTCCGAGCACGTCGCGGGCGGCGACCGTCGCCGGTCCCAACGAGTGTTCACCACGCGCCTCGTAGGTGAGCTCGTAGCGAATCGGCTCGGAGCCGACGACCGTCTCCGCCGTCGTGTCGGTCGCAGAGACGCCGTCGGGGACAGTCTCCGTGACGCGTCCGACGAACGGTCGGTCGAGCGGCTCGTCGGCCGGGCCGGCGCTGCGCTCGTCGACGAACGACAGCGCCACCTCGCCGCCACGGCCGACGTGGTCGTCTCGTGGCGTCTCTCGAACCGTCTCGGGCTCGCGTGTGCGCGACACCTGTACGTAAGCGGCCACCAGCGCGACCACGCCGGGGACGACGACGGCGTTCAGCGAGCGGGGGCCGTACACCAGCCCGGAGAGCACCGCGAACACACAGACCGCGACGACCGTCTTGCCGCGTCGAGTGAGACGCACACTCCCCACCTCACTCGACCGGGACGGAGTTCAGTGCGTCCTCGGTCACGTCCAGCCCGGTCTCGCTGCCCGTCCGGGGTCGAATCCGGTGGGGGAACACCGTGCGCGCCTCCGTCTGTACGTCGTCCGGGATGACGTAGCCGCGACCGTCGACGACGGCCCGCGCCTGTGCGGCACGCACGAGGGCGATACTCCCGCGTGGGCTGACGCCCAACTGGGCGTGTTCGCGGGTGTAGTTGGCCAACTCCGTCACGTACTCGCGGATCGGCTCGGAGGCCTCCACGTCGGCGACCGTCGCACGGGCGTCACGGAGGTCGCCGGTCGTCGCCACCGGCTCCAACGACTCGATCGGGTGTCGACCGGCCGTGCGTTCGAGCATCACCGTCTCGTCGTCCGCGTCCGGGTAGCCGAGCCGGAGCTTCTTCATGAAGCGGTCGATCTCCGCCATCGGCAGTTCGTACGTCCGACCCGGCTCCACGTCGTTCTGTGTGGCGATGACGGTGAATGGATCACGCAGGTCGCGGGTGTCACCGTCGACAGTCACCTGTTGTTCCTCCATCGCCTCCAACAGCGCCGACTGCGTCTTCGGCGGCGCACGGTTGATCTCGTCGCCCAACACGACGTTGGCGAACACCGGTCCCGGACGGAACTCGAACTCCTGTGACTTCTGGTCGAACACGTTCGTCCCAGTCACGTCCGCAGGGAGGAGGTCCGGGGTGAACTGGACACGTTTGAACTCGCAGTCGACCGACCGAGCGATCGAACGGGCGAGCATCGTCTTCCCGACGCCCGGCACGTCCTCCAACAGGAGGTGGCCGCGTGCCAAGACGGTGACGAGAATGTGTTCGATAGCGTCCGAGTGCCCGACGATCACCTCGGCGACGTTGTCGCTCACCCGACCGACGAGCTCTGACGCGTCGTCGACGGGGAGGGCGGTGCTGTTGTCTACGTCTGCGTCGACATCACTCTCGCTCATTGGTAAGTTGGGGGGCTCACCCTCACGTCTGTCTTGTGGGAGTGAGTCACGCTCGGTACCTCGTGCCGGAGGAACCTAACACTGCCGGGAGAAGACGCGGCCGCCGCGAAATCGTCGCCGTGGCGAGTCGCCACACTGGGTCGGCATCCGCGTCACTCCCGCCGGATTGTCACACTGGGTCACTCCCGCCAGCAGCACGCGCAGCTTCGATCAGACTGGAGACGGGAGCAGTGTAGTCGTACCCCGGAATAACGCCCTGCACGTACGTGCCTTCGACGTAGTCGACGACGGCGACGGCGTCGTTCGTCCCGCGGTGGTGGTCGATGTCCGACAGTGCCGCCTCTGTCACGAGGCCCTCGTCCGTCCGCGCGACGCTCGGATCGAGGTCGTGGTCGCCCTCGGTGACGGCTCCGATGTCCTCGACACGCCGCCGGAACGTGTCCGCCCAGCCGTCTTCCACGATGTCTGCGACCTCACCCTCTGTCACGTCCGAGAGAAGCGGGACCGTGACCGTCACGGTGAACTGGATCGACCCGTCATCCGTCTCCGCGGCGTCGACCCACGCGTCGAACGGCGTGCTCGTGACCGGGACGCTCGTCTGTGACGGCGGCGTCGCGTCCGCCCTCGGGTCACCGAGCGAGTCGTGCTGTCTGAACGCTCGTCGTGCGCGGTCCGGGAGTTCCGTGTCGTCGTTGCTCATGCTCGCCGAAGGCGCGCAACGGGATTAAGCGACGCGAACTCGGGTCGGCCGGTCCGCAGTCAGATTCAAAAACCAGTCAGATGTGGGGACACCGGTGCGTTCAACAGTGCAGAGTCGAACCTCGGGTGTGACAGACACGTTTCACGACACGGACTCGCTGGTCGCCGCGCTCGCAGACGCCGACTTCGAGCGCCCGCCCGCGCTGGTCGCCAACGCGCACGTCACGGGTGTGAGCGTCGCCAGAGCGCTCGCAGCCTACGACGTGCCGGTGATCGCACTCGACAGGAACGGTGACGGTGTCGCGCCACCGTCGCGGGCGGTCGACTACGCGGGTGCGGTGACGTACCCGCTGGACGACGCCGACGGGTTCCGGGCGGACGTCGAGCGACTCGTCGACGCTGCCGGCACGGAGGCGGTCGCGTTCCCCTGTATGGACGAGTGGGTACGTGGGTTCGCCCGAACGGAGCCGGACGGCGTGCGGTTCTCCTTCGACCACGACGGAATCGACCGCGTGCTGGACAAGGCGAACCTCTACGCGCTCGCCGAGGAACACGACGTGCCGTACCCCGAGACACGAGACCTCACCGAGACGACAGCCGCGGACGCCATCGACGCTGTCGGCGGGTTCCCGCTGGTGATCAAACCCGCACAGAAACGGAAGTTCGAGGAGGCGTTCGGCACGAACGTGATCGAGGCGACCGACCGCGCCGAGTTCGACGAGACGGTCGCTGCGGCCCGCGAAGCCGACGCACGCGTGCTCGTCCAAGAGAGAGTGAACGTCGAGACTGGTCGTGACACCTCACTCGCGTCCTACGTCCCGCCCGCCGACGGAGCGTCGTACGCCGGAGTCGGACTCGGTGACGGCAGCGACGGTCGTGGCAGTAGTGACGGCGACCCACTGACTGCTCACGACGCTCTCGCCGTCGTCGGCAACGCGGCAGTCCGGTACCCGCGCGGGTTCGGCACCTCCTGTCTCGTCGAGACCGTCGACCGCCCGGGGGTCGCGGAGCGTGCGCTGACGATCCTCTCGGAGACCGGCTACCACGGCACCAGCGAGTCGGAGTTCGTCTACGACAGCGACCGCGAGGAGTACGTGCTGCTCGACATCAACACTCGCCCGTGGAAGTGGCTCTCGATGCCCGTCGACGCCGGAGCGAACCTGCCGCTGGCCGCCTACCGCGACAGTGTCTCGACGAGTGACGTGCCGTCGTCTGCGACTGGTGGGCTCCCGTCGACGCTGGACGGCGGGAAGGGTTCGCTCGGCCACAGTCGCTGGGTGTACCTCCCGGACTACCTCGAACTGTGTGCGACGACGCCGGCCTTCCGCGACGTGCTCTCGCGGTCGACGTGGGAGTCACTCGTCGACGGCTCCTTCGAGAACAATCGCGGCGTGACGACCGGTGTCTACCGACCGAGCGATCCGGGACCTGCCGCCAAGGCCATCGAGACGGCGTTCGGCGGACGCGAGTACTACTGTTCCTGCTGAGGGAGTACCGGCCGGAGTGGTCGCCAGAAGCGATCAGTACCGACGACGAAATCGACCGAGGCTGTCGTCGGGGCTGTCGCCGAGTCGGGTTACAGTCCCACCGCCTCCTCGTTCGCCAGCGAGTCCGGGACGCGGAGTTGGAGCACGCGCTTCGCGCCGGAGCTCGTGGTGATGGTCAGCTCGACTGTCTCACCCGCAGCAATCTTGCCGGGGTTGATGATCAGCTTGAACCGGTCACCAGACGAGAGCACGGGCATCGTGTTGTCGTCGTCCTTGACCGCCTCGAGGGTGAACGTCGTGTCCTCGACGGCTCCGCCGGGCGCGTACGTGAGTGTGAAACTCCCGTCGGGGGCGCGCATCGAGATGACCGTCCCGCTCATGTCGATGTCCTCCGCGCCGGGACCGCGGCCGATCACGAGCTCGATCTGTGTGATCGAGGAGCCGTCACCGATGTTGCGAGCGAACAGGTACCGCGTGTCCGTCCCGCGCTCGACGGTGCTGAAGGCGTTCCCACTGGCTGCCGTTACTTTCTCTCCGTCGTCCGAGAGCGTGATGTCACCGCCGCTGTCAGGACTCAGCGATCCGTCACCCTCGACGGTGATCGACGCGCCGCTGTCCTCGTTGTTCACCACGAACGACTTCGAGTCGCTGGTGTCGATCGACAGCGTATCGCCCTCGCTGACACTCAAACTGTCTCCGTCTGCGTTCGTGAGTGCGCTCGCACTGCTTGTGTCGACAGTGAACGACTCGCCGTCGTTGAGCAGCACACCACCGCCATCGCCAGCGGAGATTCCGGTGCTGTTGATCAGCGTGACGAACTGCTGTGACCGAGTGTCTGCCTGTGTCTCGATTGTCTCGGAGCTACCTGCACCCAGTCCGTTCTCCAGCGGAACTGTCGTCGCGTTCAACGTCGTCGGTCCGAACTGTGTGTCCTCGAACTCGTAGACGAACCGGACCTCCATAGCGTTACTCCCGGGCGAGCCTCCGTTACTGACGGTGAGATTCTCACTCGCGGGGTAGGTCAGCGACGACCCGGTATTCACGTTGGTCAGCTTGATCTTGTCCGTCCCATCCTCGGTGATCTGTTCAACCTTGACCGGAACAGTGACCGCGTCCGTCGAACCGCCGTCGACCTGTCCGATCTGGAGCTCACCCGACTCCGAATTCGTCCCAGTGAAGTTGACGACGGAGTTGTCGGCCGTACCTTGACTCTGGACGAACACGTCGATCTGATCACCAGAGTCGACAGTCACGTTGTCGAACAGCGTGACAACGTCCGACGACGACGACGATCCGCCGGTGTTCACCAGCCCAGTGCGACTCACCACCTGGAGCTGGTTGGTCACCTGCGCGCTGCTCTCCTCACCGGTCTGCTGTGCCTTCGACTGGAGGAACCCCGCGGTGTTGATGAGGACACCTGCCGCGATCGCCGCCACGAGCACCATGGCGATGAACACGATGAGTGTCCCGATACCGACCTGCCCCCGGTCTGACTCGGGGTCGTCGGCGACGAGGCCCCGTACCCTGTCACTCAGTGTGCGTCCGAACATTGTTGTGTCGAGCGTGCTGTCGACGCTCGTTGTCAATTGGTGGTCACGAGAGTCATAAAATGGTTTCCTCGGTAGAATCAGATTCGATAACGGGCGTCGGAGACAGTCTCGTCGCTCGGAGAGTGGAGAACGGGACTACGCGAGCCGGAGGAGTAGTCGTCGCTACAGGCCGACGGCCTCTTTATTGTCCAACGAGTCCGGCACGCGGAGTTGGACGACCTTCGTCGCGCCGGAGCCGGTCGTGATCCGTAGCTCGACACTCGATCCAGCCTCGATGGGACCGAGGTCGATGTTCATCTCGAAGCGGTCACCGGAGGTGAGAGACGGCGCGGTGTCGTCCTCGTCTTGCACTGCCGTGATAGTGAACTGTTCGTCCTCGACTGCCTGCTGGCCGTACGTCAGGGTGAAACTGCCGTCTGGTGCCCGCACCGAGATGACCGTCTGTGTCATGTCGATGTCGTCCGCGCCGGGACTGCTCGCAACCAGCAGGTCGACCTGTGTGACCTTGTCCCCGTCCGCGAGGTTCCGCACGATCTGGTAGCGGTCGACCGGGTTGTCCGGCGAGTTGTCCGATGCAACGTTGACCGTCTGGAAGTTACCGTCGAGGATCAGCGAGTCACCGTCGGACTGTTCGAGCGTGATCGAGTTGCCGGTTACGCCGAGTGTCCCCGTCGCGTCGATGGTGATGCTCGAACCACTGTCCTCGTTGGTGACGGTGAACGCCTCGCTGCCACCCTCGCTGGTGGCGAACGTCAGC
>CAKZQY010000415.1 GCA_937142015.1 uncultured Halobacteria archaeon | reverse complement strand
GCGTCCCCGCTGTCGTCCCGTCGGCCCGCGTCCCCGCTGTCGTCCCGTCGGCCCGTCTCGTGCTCGCTGTCGCCCGCCGGCCTCGGCAGTCGCCCTCTCGCGGTCCGGTCCGAAGCCGTCTGCGCGGCGACGTGCCTCTTCGGCGAACCGGGAGCTACCGCCGGTCGCACCCTCCGCGGCACGACGGCGAGCGTCGGCTGCCCGCCGCTCCGCCGCCGTGTCGGGGTCCCGACGGCGACCACGCACCCGGTCCTCGATGTCCTCGGACACCTGCCACCACATGAAGTACGCTGCTGCGCCGAACGGCACAGCGACGAAGAAGAGGAACAACGAGTGTGACAGAGCCAAGACGCTCATCGTGACGAACGTCCCGGCGAACACGGCCGCGATTCCCAAGACGAGCGTGTCTCTGTCCACACCGCTCGTCCGGACCGAAACGGCGTAAATCCGTCGCACGGCGCGCAGTCCGTCGCTCCCCCTCGTCCGCTGTCGTCGCTCCTCGGCGTTTCTCACGTCACGGACGGTCGTCGGAGATCGACCATCACCTCGGGGACGACAGACCACGTGAGTCGCGTCCAGCGGCGCGGTATCGGTGGATACCTGTAGCAGCAGTCACGAGCGTGTGTCGATGAGTGGCGATCTGTTCGACAGCGTGGGTTCCGGCGACGAGGCGAACAGAGAGATCAGGTTCGGGAACGGCGGGGACCGCACGGACGTTCTCCTCGTCGACGACGACACGCAGTGGGCGCGGCTGATGGCCAGTGACATCGAAGCGGCGTCCGACGACATCGAGGTGACCGTTGCCGGGAGCGCTACCGAAGCGATGGAGACGTTCCGGGAGCAGGGACAGTTCGACTGTCTCGTCGCCGACTACCAGATGCCGGGAGCGGACGGTATCCAGTTGCTCGAACGAGTCCGCGAGCGCCGACCACAGTTCCCGTTTCTCCTCGTCACGAGTCAGGGCAGCGAGCAGGTTGCCGAACGAGCCATCGACGCCGGTGTGACAGACTATCTCATCAAAGATTTCGGGGCCGACCAGGCGACGAAGTTCCTCAGCAGGATTCAGACAGCGGTCGACCACTACCGTCTCCAGTGCGCACTCGCAGAGAGCGAGGAGCGCTACCGGACGGTGACCGAGCAGAGTCGTGACGCGACTGCGACGATTCAGGGTGGCCAGTTGCTGTTCTGTAACCAGCGTCTGGTCGAGTTGACGGGGAGACAGCGGGACCACCTCCGGAACAGCAGCGACATCGTCGCGGAGATTGTCCACGAGGACGACCGCGAGCAGGTGCGATCGGTCGTCGACGCGTGGGACGAGACGCCAGACGAGGCTCGGCTTCACGAAGCACGCGTCGTTCGGTCCGACGGAACGGTTCGACACTGCGAGTACACGGGGGGACGGATCGACCACGACGGTGAGAGAGCGACGCTGGTCTCAATCAGAGACGTTACCGAACGGCAGCGTCGTGAGCGAGAACTCCAGTGGGAACGGGAGCTGAACCGAACGATTCAGCGCACACTGGTCGAGTCGCGGAGCCGTGACAGTCTCGAGCGGTCGGTCACCGAGCAACTGCAACGCCACGGCTACACGCTGGCGTGGATCGGTGAACGAATCGGTGACGAACTGGTCCCCCGAGTCGTCGAGGGAGACAGACAGTACGTCGACGCAATTGACCGGACCATCGAGGCGAGCCCGACCGACGACACTGTCGAGGGAGGTTCGACGGACGACACTGTCGAGGGAGGTTCGACGGACGACGCTGTCGAGGGAGGTTCGACGGACGACGCTGTCGAAGAGGGCACGGCCGCCAGCGAGCCGAGCATCCGTGCCGTTCGCACGGGCGAGCCACAGTTCACACGACAGCTCGGAGCGCACACAGCAGTCCAGCGGAGCGTCGACACAGTCGACCGTCAGTACCGGAGTGGTGCTGGAATCCCACTCGTGTACGACGACATTCCGTACGGAGTGCTCGCAGTGTACACGACGGCAGCCGACGGGTTCGACGAGACCGAGCAGCGACTGCTGACGGAGTTGGCCGACACCGTCGCGCTTGCGATCCACGGCCTCGAAACGGAACGGTCGCTGGCCGCCGACCGAGTTGTCAGAGCGACACTGCAGGTCGACGGCGGGTACTATCTCCTCGACCTCGATCAGACGGGGGCGTTTGCCGACTGTGAGCGCGTCCAGGTCCGCGGAACCGTTCCACTGGACGACGAGACGGTCCTCCAGTATCTCGAAATCGGGGGTGGTGAGATCGGTGCTGTCTGCGAGTCGATGACAGAACACACGGCTGTTCGAGGTGTCGACGTAGTGGCCGACGAGGACCCGAGCAGGCTGCAGGTGACTGTCGGTCGGTCGGTGCCGGAAGCGTCACTCGCGGCCAGAGGAGCGCTCGTCCGCTCGACGAGCATCGAGGCGGCCGCCGCAAAAATCGAGACCGAACTGCCGGGGAGAGACGACATCCGCGCTGCCGTCTCTCAGTTGGAAGACAGCTACGGTACTGTCTCGGTACGGGCTATCGTCGACCACCAGCGAACTGGTGACGACCACCAGCGCCACACTGTCGGCACGACTGATCTCACACAGAAGCAGCTGAACGCACTCCGAGCTGCGTACTACGAAGGGTACTTCGAGCAGCCACGCGGCAGTTCTGCGACCGACATCGCCGAGTCACTCGGTGTCTCCCACTCGACGTTCCTCCGTCACCTCCGGACAGCACATCAAAAGATCTTCGACGCGCACTTCGAGTGATCGGCGATTGAACGAAACTGTGAATCGCGTGAGCCGATTCCCGGCAATTATGCTGTCGCACCACCAAGCGCCGCTCGATGATCGTCGATTGGGGGAGTTCTCCGGTGTTGCTCGCCTACACCCTGACACACCTGCTCGCGGCGGTACTGACTGCGGCTCTCGCTGCGCACATCGCGCGCAACTACTGGCGCAAGCCGATCGGTCGAATGTTCACTGCGCTGGTCGCGGCGACGAGTGTCGGTGTCGTCGGGACGGTCGGACGACTGTTCACCGTATCGAGAGACGGGTTCGTCGCACTCACCGTCCTCAAGTACGTCGGTATCGGCACGGCACCAGTTTTCTTCCTGTTCGTCGCCCTCCGCTACAGTGGCAGAACCAACTGGGTCACGCCTCGGACAGTCGCGCTCGGACTTGCTGTGCCTGCCGTGACTCTCGCCGGGATTGCGACGATGCCCGTCCACGAGTTGTTCTACGCCAGTTTCACGAAGACACCAGTGGGGCCGCTCACTGCGATTGCAGCGCCCGAGGTGGGTCCGTGGTACTGGGCGATACTCGTCTACGACTGGGGAGCAATCGTGATTGGAACAGTCGTCCTCCTGTCTGCAGCGTTCGACAACGTTCGGTTCTACCACAACCAACTGGTGATTCTGTTGCTCGCTGTCATCGTCTCGTGGGCAGCGAACATCGCGTACGCAGTGTTCAGTTGGCCTCACCCGGTGCTCGATCCGACGGCGCTCGGATTTGCAGTTGCCGATACGCTCCTCGCGGTCGGACTCTTCAGCACACGGATGGTCGACATCGCGCCGGCAGCCCGCTCGCGCGTGCTGGACGCAATCGACGACGCTGTCGTCGTCGTCGACAGAGCGGACAGAGTCGTCGATGTCAACGACGCTGCTCGACTGCTGATCGACGGCGACTCCGTGATCGGCAAACCAGCGGCCGAGGCGCTTCCGACTGCGGTCGTCGACTCGTCGAGAGAAGATCCGACGACGGTCGAAGTCACAGTCGACACCAGCCAGCGGTTCTTCCGCCACCGGCAGCTTCCGGTCGGTCCAGACGGCACCCGAGGGAGAGTGATCGTGCTCACGGACGTGACGGAGGAGGTCGAGTCACGACGGGAGGTCGAACGGACGAACGAGGAGCTCGAACGAACGAATGAAGAGCTCGAACGAACGAACGAGGAGCTCGAGACGCTGAACACACGCTTCCAGCTCGCACTGGAGGCGACAGACACCGGCGTCTGGGAGTGGGACCTGACGACAGACGAGATCGCCTGTGACGAGACGACCGAACGACTGTTCGGATTCGAATCGGGAGCGTTTCCGGGGACTCCCAGCGATATCTTGGACCGCATTCACGACGACGACGTGTCGGCAGTCGAGGATGCCGTCGACACGGCAGTCGAGGATGCCGTCGACACGGGACCGACCTACAGTGTCGAGTTCCGCGTTCAGGTGCCGGACGGCGACCAGCGCTGGGTGCTCACTCGGGGTGTCGTCGAACAGGACGAGTCGGGCGAGCCGAGTCGGATACTCGGCGTGCAAACCGACATCACCGACCGGAAGGAGTCACAGCAGGCAGTCGAGCAGGCCCGCAGACAGCTCCGCCAGATCGTCGATCTCGTTCCCGATCCACTGTACGTCAAAAACCGGGACGACGAGGTGTTGCTCTCGAACGAGGCGAACGCCGAGCTCCACGGACTGACACCCGACGAGGTCGAGGGGAGACGGGAACGAGAGATCGAATCCACTGTCGAGAACATCGAGAACTTCGATCCGTACCGCCAGCGGGAGATGGAGGTGATCGAGAGTGGCAGTCCCGCGACGTTCCAAGAGGAGTTGACGGGGCCGGACGGGAGACGGTACGTCTTTCAGACGACACGCATTCCGTTCGAGACCGCCGACGGAGACGAGGACGCGGTCCTCGGCTACGCCCGTGACGTGACCGAGCTCAAAGTCTACGAACAGGAACTCGAAGCGACCAAACAGACGCTTGCAGCGTCCAACGAGAAGCTCGAGCAGACGAACGACGATCTCGAAACGCTGAATCGGATTCTGCGCCACGACGTTCGCAACGACGCCGTCGTCCTCGCGCGGTTCGGGCGGAAGCTGGAGCAACACGTCGACGAGGACGGACGAGAGCACCTCCAGCAGCTGTTACAGCGCGCCGAACACATTCGTGATCTCACGACCGGGCTCCGTGATCTGATGCAGACGACACTCGAAGACCAGCGCAATCTCCGCCCGATCCGCCTCGATACCGTGCTCGAAGCCCAGATCAGGGACGTGAGCGACGCCTACGAGAACGCAGTCGTCACAGTGGCAGGCGACCTCCCGCAGGTGTCTGTCCGAGCGGACCGGATGCTCGCCTCCGTGTTCGGTAACGTCCTGCAGAACGCTGTCCAGCACAACGACAGTGATGTCCCGAAAGTGACTGTCTCGGTCGAGGAACGCGAGCACCGCACCGAGGTGCGGATCAGTGACAATGGTCCCGGGATTCCTGACGACATCGCAGACGACATCTTCGGGAAAGGGGAGCACGGACTCGAGAGTAAAGGGACGGGAATCGGTCTGTATCTCGTGAGCCAACTGCTCGAGGCGTACGGCGGCGACATCAGACTCGCAGACGACACACGACGAGACACCCCAGACGACCGGTCGACGGCTGGTGACTGCGAGTCACGAGGAGCCGAGTTCGTCGTCGAACTCGAGACCGTGACCGCGAAAGCACAGCAACCGGCCGAAGACTGACCACTGCCGCCACCGGCGGAAGACTGACTACTGCCGGTCACGCGCTGTCGACTCCGAGGGAGACAGCACCGTCTCGTGGCCCGGAATAAACATGTGTGCATACATCTCCTAAGGAGGTGTATTCGCAACCGTGGCCGTATGAGAGCGTGGTCACGCAGCGGACGGGGGATCTCTCCAGGTGCGGCACACACACGGCAGTCGGGGTATGGACACGCCAGCGGGTGTTCCTCGACGGTCGTGAGTTGCTCGTCGGCGTCCGTCCCGGCGACGACACGTTCCAGCCAGGGTGGTGTCGACGCTGAGAGTCACTGTGGAGTCGAGGAGGAGCACGAATGACGACGACCGCGACCGGCGGACGGGTCCGGGCGGTGGTGCTCGCAGTGCTGCTGGTGCTCACACCGATCGCCTCGATGGGAGTCACACCTGGAACTGTCGTGGCGAGCAGCGACAGTGGCAGCGTGGAGAGTTCGAAATCGGCGTCTGATGTCTCCGAGTCAATACCTACTTCCACCCCTCTGTCGACGCCCACACCGAACTCGGCTCCGACCTTCGACGCGGGCAATTCGCTCGCGTTGCCAGCAGAGAAGGACTCCAGCAGTATCGACATCGCTTCGATGTTGACTGCTTCGGACAGCGACGACGGGGACACACTCACGTGGACGGTGTCGTCCGGTCCCAGTCACGGATCACTGGGTGGCTTCTCTACCTCGGAAAGCGCAGGCAGCAGCGTCACGCCGTCGGGCCTGACCTACACACCAGCCCCCGGCTACACCGGGAGTGATAGCTTCGAGATCCAGGTCGCGGATGGCAACGGCGGAACGGATACGATCACAGTCAACGTCGACGTGTACGAGAACCTCTTCGATTTCGAGTCCACCAGCTCGGGTGGCGGCAACTCTGATGGGACCGACGTCAGCCAGACGGTAAACGGCGTGACTGTCACCCTCGAACAGAGTGGCTCGGATACGAATCAGAAAACTCTGTTCGACGAACCGCGACAGTTCACCGGGAGCAGCTTCGTAGGTTCTAATTCCAATACAGTTACATCAGCTAAAATCACGTTCGATTCGCCGGTCAACGTGGACTCGATTTCGCTGGGTGACGGAGGAGCGAGTACCACGACGGACTGGACGCTCACGCCGGACGGCGGCAACAGCCAGACGACAGTGACGGTGAACAAATTCAACGGAAATGTGGTCTCCGACATCTCGTGGACCGGCGTCACACAAATCGACATCTCCACGGATTCGAGTGTGAACCTCGGTGTCGACGACATCGCGTTCACACCAGCGAACTCGGCTCCAACCTTCGACGACGGCACTTCGACGACACTGACAGTCGGCGCAGACTCCAGTACCAACGACATCGATGCGCTGGTGACTGCCTCGGACAGCGACGGTGGAGACACCCTCACGTGGACGATCTCGTCCAGCCCGAGCCACGGATCACTGGATGGATTCTCCACCTCGGAAGATGCAGGCAGCAGCGTGACGCCGCCGGGACTGACCTACACGCCGGACCCCGGCTACACCGGCAGTGACAGTTTCGACGTGCAAGTCAGCGACGGCACCGCCTCGAACACGATCACTGTGAACGTCGATGTCGACGCCCCAACCCAGATTACAGACTGGAACGACCTCGACAACGTCCGGAATAGCCTCGACGAGGATTACGTGCTGGTCTCGGACTTGGACGAGAACACTGCCGGGTACAGTTCGGTAGCCAGTGGGTCCGCCAACGGGGGGAGTGGTTTTGCTCCGATCGGCAACGGCACCACCAGTTTCACCGGGTCGTTCGACGGCAACGGCCACACGATCTCGAATCTGACGATCAGTCGGGACAGCACGGACTACGTCGGGCTGTTCGGCTCGGTCGAGAGTGGTGGAAAAGTGACGAACGTCACGCTCGCCGACGCGGACGTGACCGGGAACAACTGGGTTGGTGCTCTCGTCGGCAATCACGTCGGCAGTGACATCAGGAACGTCTCTGTCGGTGGGACGGTAACCGGGAGAGACTACGTCGGCGGAGCAGTCGGCCAGATTCG
Source organism: uncultured Halobacteria archaeon (assembly GCA_937142015.1). Classification (GTDB taxonomy): domain Archaea; phylum Halobacteriota; class Halobacteria; order Halobacteriales; family Haloferacaceae; genus JAHENP01. The sequence continues at coordinate 8,581 of CAKZQY010000415.1, read as the reverse complement.
GAACGGGGACATTTCCGACAGTAGCGCCAGCGGCACTGTGACTGCCACCGCCGAGTTCGCCGGTGGACTGGTCGGACGGGTGGAGACAGGTGGGAGCATCCAGCGGTCACACGCAACCAGCACTGTCCTCGCCAATGGAACTGGGAACACCCAAAACCACGTCGATCAGATCGGTGGCCTCGTCGGGAGCTTCACCGGCGATAGCATCGTCAACTCGTCCGCTACAGGCAACGTCACTGCGAAAAGCGGGGAAATAAACGAGATCGGCGGACTGGTCGGTCTCTACGATGGATCTGGCGACATCGTCGACTCGTCTGCGAGTGGCGACGTATCGAGCGAGTACAAAGAAGTCGGTGGCCTCGTCGGTGAGGTCGACAGTGGATCGATTATCGACTCCTCGGCGACCGGAGACGTTACGAACAGTGGCACATCGGGCGAAGGGGACGACGGCGACGACGTGGGTGGACTCGTCGGTGAGTTCGACGGCGACGAGATCAATCGCACCTACGCGACAGGGGACGTGACCAACGACGGTGACGAGGGTGATTCCATCGGCGGCCTCGTCGGGGATCACGACCCCGCAGGGGATATCGTCGATTCGTACGCGACTGGGAATGTAACCGTGGAAACGTCCAGTGGAAACGAGATCGGCGGGCTGGTGGGGACGAACAGCGCGGGAGACATCGTCAACTCGTCGGCGAGTGGTGACGTCACGGGCAAATTCATGGAGGTCGGTGGACTCGTCGGTGAGGTCGACAGTGGATCGATCGTCGACTCCTCGGCGACCGGGAACGTCACAGCCGACGGCGACGACGTGGGTGGTCTGGTCGGGGAGTTCGACGGCGACAAGATCGACAACGCCAGCGCGACAGGAGACGTAGACAGCCCAGCAGGCGGTATCGGCGGCCTCGTCGGGGACCACGACCCCGCTGGCCACCTCACTGATTCGTACGCGACTGGGGATGTCGATGGAAGTAGCTTTACAGGTGGGCTCGTCGGAACGATGCGGGCCGGGAACGTGACCGATTCGTACGCGACAGGTAACGTCAGTGGCGACGGCGATCACAGTATCGGTGGCCTGATCGGCTGGAACATCGACGGTGAGTATATCGTCGATTCGTACGCGACTGGCAACGTCACTGCATCGACCACTGATGGGATGGTCGGTGGACTCGTCGGGCAACACGACGGCGCTGATGTCATTCGATCGAACGCCAGTGGAGCTGTCGACGGGACCGATTCCGTCGGTGGGCTGATCGGTGATACCGACGCCGGATCGGTCATCGACTCGAACGCCAGTGGGACAGTCAACGGGACATCAACGGTTGGCGGACTGATCGGATTCAACGACGAAGCAGAGACCGTCACTGATTCGTACGCGACCGGGAATGTTACTGGAAGCCGTAGTCTCGGTGGTCTCGTCGGCAATAACACTGGCGGCGCGGTGAGCGGATCGTACGCGACAGGTACCGTTCAGAGTGTTGCCACTGATTTAGAAGGTTTGTTTCCCAACGTCAAGACTGGCGGACTCATTGGCCGGACGAATCAGTCGGTGGCTGACTCGTATGCGACTGGTGCTGTGACTGTTCGGGACGGGGGGAGCACGGGTGGACTCGTGGGTAGTCTCAGCGACGCAAATATCTCCAATTCGTACGCTGCTGGGGAAGTCGACGGGGGCACAGACGTCACGGACGTGGGTGGACTCGTCGGCGATATCGATGGCGGGAATGTTTCCGGTTCGTACGCCAGTGGAGCAGTCACCGGCGACGACCGCGTGGGTGGACTCGTCGGTAATCTCGATAACGCGAATATCATCCGCTCGAACGCCAGTGGAGCAGTCTCCGGCAACGACGGCGACGTGGGTGGACTCGTCGGTAAGATGGAAACCACTGAAATCATCGACTCGAACGCCAGTGGAGCAGTCTCCGGCGACGCCGCCGTGGGCGGACTCGTCGGTACGATCGAGATCGGCAATATTAGCAACTCGTATGCCAGTGGATCAGTCACCAGCGACGGCTTCGACGACGTAGGTGGGCTGATTGGGACCCACAGTGACGGCGACATCGTTGACTCGAACGCCAGTGGAACGGTCACCGGCGACGACGACGTGGGTGGACTCGTCGGTGAGACCGCCGCCGCTGAAATCGTCGACTCGAACGCCAGTGGAGCAGTCTCCAGCACCGGTGATTCAGCGGGCGGATTGATCGGCGACCACGACAACAGCGAAATAATCCGCTCGAACGCCAGCGGAAATGTCAGTGCAGATGAGAACTACGTCGGTGGCCTCGTCGGACATCTAGATGGTGGCGATATTCGCAATTCGTCTGCAACGGGATCTGTGACCGGAGAGACCAGCGAAGTGGGTGGCCTCGTCGGCAACGTCAACACCGGGAATGTCTCCAGTTCGTACGCGACTGGAGAAGTTAACGGAACAACTGCGGTCGGTGGCTTGATCGGAAAACACAGCGGGCTGAACGTGACCGATTCGTACGCGACGGGCGCTGTTACTGGTAACAGCAGCGTCGGTGGGTTCGTCGGGAACGTCACCGCCGCCAGCACAGTGAACGCGTCGTACGCAGTCGGGACCGTCACCGGCACCAACAGCACCGGCGGATTCGCCGGGACGAACAACGGTACAGTCACCAACGCCTACTGGGATACCAGAACGGCCAACCAGTCCAGTTCCGCTGGTGGCACTGGCCTCACGACTCGGCAACTCGCAGGCGACCCAAGTAAGGCCAACACGACTCTCGACTTCACGAGCACGTGGAGCGTGATCGACAATGCCACGTACACATCGTACCCGTTCCTGCAGGCCAACAGCCAGACGCCCGCACCCGAGGCGACGCTTCCGGTATCGATCAGCAACGTCACTGTGGGCAACCCGTCGGGGCAGACCGTCTCGGTATCACTGGTGGCCAGTCGCCAGCTCCAGTCACTGTCGGTGAACGTGAGCGGGGTCGAGAACGCGACACTCTCGCTGTCGAACGTCACCGAGACCGGCAGCGGGCCGTACACCTACACCGGGAGTTACGAAGGATCGAGTAACGGAAACTACACCGTAGCCGTCGACAGTGCAGTCGGCCCGACGGGAACCGACGGCGCGAACGGTGAGTCAGACAGCCTCAGTCTCGACGGACCACCGACAGCCCCGGACAACAGTTCACACAGCACCGACGAGAACAGCACAGTGAGCGTCGCCGACGGCAACACGACGGACCTCCTCGAACTCGCCAGCGGACCCGGTGGAGAGAGCGTGACACTCACCAAGATCGACGGGAGCAGCTTCTCACCTGGGCAGACAGTCACACTCGCGTCTGGCGCACAGGTGACAGTCGACAGCGACGGGAGTTGGAGCTACGATCCGAACGGGCAGTACGACGCCCTCGTCACTGGCCAGAGTGTCACGGACGCGTTCACCTACACCGTCGAGGACGACGACGACGACGTCGACCAGGGAACGATCACCGTGACGGTCACTGGGAGCACCGACACAGCCCAGTTAGACTTCTCGGGCATCTTCAACGCCGACGTCGTGAGAGGGACAGGGAGCCAGCCCGGGGACTTCGACGGGGGCGGCGGCGTACTCGTCTCGTCGTCGGTCGCACAAGCCAAGGGACAGCCGGGAGCAGACGGCGTTCCGGACGACGGCGTGTTCCCGTCGACGAGCACACACCCACGGCTGAACCTCGCAGACTTCGACACCGTCGATCAGAACGCGTGGCAGGCGGCTGGGACAGGGAGCGTCACGTCCCCTGTCCAGAACGGGACGTACAGAACCGTTCACGTCGTCGCGTCAGCTGGGGGCGCTGGCGTCGGCAACCCTGCAAGATTCGAGGTAACCGCCCACTACCGAGACGGAACGAGTGAGACGTCACAGGAGTTCCTCGTCGCCGACTGGTACGGAACACCGCCGAGCGATCCGGGGTACGCAGTTCGAGACGACATGGACAGGTGGTTTGGAGGGCAGTACGAGGACGCCGACGCCCCAGCGATCTTCGGCTACGCGACCCCGGTCGACCCGACGAAGACCCTGACAGCGGTCACGATCAACGTCACCGAGAACCAGGCCGGCTCGTTCAACTTCTTCGGCGGCGCGGCGACGCAGGCGTCCTCGGATGTCGTCACGAGACCTCCGGAGTTCAGTTCCAACACGTCCACCTCCGTTGCCGAGGGGACGACAGAGACTGTGCTCGATATCGACGCCGACGCGGGCAACGGGACCGACACTGGCGTCACCTACTCGCTGGCGGGTGGTGCCGACGCGTCACTGTTCGAGGTCGACAGCGCAACCGGGGAGGTGCAGTTCACCAGCGCCCCCGACTACGAAGCGCCGGCAGACGCAGACACGAACAACGACTACGTCGTCGGCGTGCGAGCCAGCGACGGGGCTGCGAACGCGACACAGACTGTCACGGTGACGGTCACCAACGTGGACGAGACCGCACCCGACAGCGAGGCCGGACCAGACCAGACGGTCGAGGTGAACACGACCGTCTCGTTCGACGGCAGCAACTCGACAGACAACAACGGGATCGACAGCCACGAGTGGACGTTCGGCGACGGCGCGACCGCGACGGGCGTTACACCGACACACACGTACGACAGCGTCGGGACGTACACCGTCACGCTGCTGACTGTCGACGCGGCAGGCAACAGCGTCACCGACACGCTCACAGTCACCGTCGAGGACACCACGCCCCCGACCGCAGTCGTCGGGGTCACCGCGACCGACGACAACCGGAGCGGTGCTGTCGGCGAACGGCTCGGGTTCGACGCGAGGAACACGACGGACAACGGGCGCGTCGTGAGTTACGCGTGGGACTTCGACGGCGACGGTCAGACGGACGCGACCAGCCAGTCACCCGCCCACACCTACGACAGTTCCGGCACCTACACTGTCGAGCTCACGGTAACAGACGCTGGCGGGAACACGGCGACCGACACAGAGAACGTCTCAGTCTCGGCGGCCACACTCCCAGACGCCGACGGTGACGGGATTCCAGACGGGCAGGACGATGCACCGAACGCGGCCGAGGACTTCGACGGCATCGAAGACGGCGACGGCGAGCCCGAGACTGACGCCGACGACGACGGTGTTCCCGATGTCGTCGAACGGGTGACGCCGGGTGCCAGCACTGGCGGAGCGGGTGCCAGCACTGGCGGAGCGGGTGGCGGCGCTGGGTCGGGCGGGCTTCCGGACACGGACGACGACGGAACGCCAGACCCACTCGACACGGACTCCGACGGCGACGGCATTCCAGACAGCGAGGAGGCGACCGAGACTGCGACCGGAACCGTCGACAGCGTCGACGACCTCGTAGACACGGACGCCGACGGCAGGCCCGACTTCCGAGACACGGACTCGGACGGTGACGGGATTCCAGACGCGACAGAGGGAACCGGAGACGCCGACGGCGACGGCGTCCCCAACTACCGTGACACGGACGCAGACGGCGATGGCATCCCCGACAGCTACGAGGGAACCGGCGACGCCGACGGCGACAACACGCCGAACTACCTCGATACGGACGCAGACGGTGACGGCATCCCCGACGAGGTGGAGGGGAGCGGAGACCGTGACGGCGACGGGGTCCCCAACTACCGTGACACGGACGCAGACGGTGACGGCGTTCTCGACGCGACAGAGGGAACCAGTGACGGAGACAACGACGGGACACCGAACTACCTCGATCCAGTCGACGACGACGCGCAGGTACTCGTCCAGCCAGCGGCCAGCAGCTACCTCGTCGAAGTCGGCACAGCGGTCACGTTCACCGGGAACGAGTCGACGGTACAGCCGAGCGGGTCGCCCACGTACAACTGGACGTTCGACGACGGTACCACCGCACAGGGAGAGACAGTGAACCGGACGTACACCGCTCCGGGGAGCTACGAGGTGCAGTTGAACGTCTCGGCCGCCGACGGCGGGACGACGTACACGGGCGAGGCGAACGTCTCTGTCGAGGTGGTCGACAGTCAGTCGCCGACAGCACGCCTCGACGTGAACGCGACAGTCGAAGCGGGCGGCACGCTCGAGCCGGACGCGAGCAACACTACAGACAACGACGGGATCGCGGAGTACGCGTGGCAGTTCGGTGACGAGGGCACTGCGAGCGGCACGCTGCTGTCGACCCCGACGCACACGTACGGGGACCCCGGCACGTACACAGTGCGCGTGACAGCCACAGATCCGTCCGGCAACGAGGCAACCAATACGACGACAGTGACTGTGCTCGGCCCAGAGGCGAACGTCTCGACGACGAGCGTCGACTACGGCGAGATCGCCAACGGGTCGACATCGATCTCCTCTATCGATGTCGCCAACCGCGGGACAGTTCCGCTGAACCTCACCGACGCAACGCTCGGCGGTAGCGACCCGAGTGCGTTCCGGCTGGTCGGCCAGACCGCGACACAGCCGCCGGTCGTCGGGACAGACGAGACGGTGACACTGTCCGTAGCGTTCGAGCCGACGAGCACGGGGGACAAGCAGGCGACACTGACACTGTCGAGCAACGACACTGACGCCTCGAGCGTGGCAGTCTCACTGAGCGGATCGAGCCAGACGAGCTCACTCACAGCCAACAGCACGGGTGCGTTCGGCAGCGTCTCCGTGAACGACACAGTCACAGACACCATCGAGGTCAACAACACCGGCAGTACAGACGTGACAGTGACGAGCAGTTCGATCACCGGTTCTGCGGCCGATCAGTTCCAGATCGTCTCCGGAGGCGGCGGGGTAACGCTCGCGGGCGGCGAGTCACAGAACGTCACCGTCAGCTACGCGCCGACTGCCGTCGGCAATCACACGGCGAACCTGCGTCTGGTTACCGGTGGTGGATCGCCCGTCAACCTGAGCGTCTCCTTGGCGGGCAACGGGACGGGACCGGAGCTGGTGGTCCCGAGCGGCAACCTGAGCTTCACAGAGACCGGGAAGAACGAGACAGTCAACGAGACGATTCCGCTCGCCAACTACGGGACAGAGGCGCTCGACGTACAGAATCTCTCGGTCGTCGGAGCCGACAGTGACCAGTTCAGCGTCGCGTCGGTTACGCCGACGATCCAGCCGGGCCAGACGGAGCGCGCGAACGTCACGTTCGCTCCCACTGCAGCCGGCACGTTCGACGATGCAGCCGTGCAAATCCAGAGTAACGACACGGACGGATCGCTGCGGCACCCGTTGAACGGGACAGGTGTGGCTGCGAGCGTCGGCGTCGACAAGCGCAGCTACGACTTCGGTAACGTCTCGCTCGGGGAGACGGTGACGATGAACGTCACTGTCGAGAACCACCAGACGTCGAAAGCGAACCTCACAGTCACGAAGACACTGCTCACGGGGCGTGATCCCGGCCAGTTCACAATCGAGTCGGGGGACGCCCCGTTCACACTCGAACCCGGCGAGTCGCAGCGGATCGAGGTGAGTCTCACCCCGACGACAGCCGGTACCAAGCAAGCACAGCTCCGAATTCTGAGTGACGCTGCCAACGAGCCACAGATCGACGTGTGGCTGTCGAACACGCGAACGTGGATCGTCGTGCAGGAGCGAACCGACGGTGGGTCGGACAACGAGAGTGTGAACGTGGACGCGAACAACGTCGGCAAGGGGAGTGACCTCGCAGTCAACGTCTCGAACCCAGGCACGCGGGCGAATGCAGTCGGCATCGACCAGCTGAATATGACGGTCGAATCGGGTGGTTACTTCGAAATGAACGTCACTCACACGGACGACCCGGCCACCTCCGACGCAGCCCAGTACAACCAGAGTGACACAGACACGGTGCAGTACGTCCAGTTGACACACACAGTGTCGAACGATGCGTACGACAACACGAGTCTGCGCTACCGCGTGCAGAAGTCGTCGCTGCCCGACGGGACCACCCCGAGTGACGTGACGATCCGGCGGTACAACGACACGGAGAGTCAGTGGAACACGCTCACGGCGACACTGATCGGCGAAACAGCCGAGGCGTACGTGTACGAAGTCGAGACGCCCGGCTTCTCGCAGTTCGCCATCACGGCACCCAACGCGTCGAACACGGACGGCGGAGGCGGAGATGGTGGAGACGGGGGCGGTAGCGGTGGCGGTGGGGTCGTACCACCGTCGGCGTCGCTGTCGGCTCCGAGCACAGTGACATCGGGTGAGTCTCTCACACTCGACGCCAGCGACTCCACCGACAACGCGGGAATCGTCACCTACGAGTGGGACCTCGACGACGACGGCGTGTTCGAGCGAACTGGAACGAGTCCGACGCTCACAGTCTCTTTCGAGACCACGGGAGGGCGAACTGTAACCGTCCGAACCGTCGACTTCGCCGGTGAATCTGACACTGACGCCGTCGACATCACCGTCGACGCGCCCGGCGAGTCGACGACTGAGACTCCGACGGACTCACAGACTCCGACGAGTCCCACAGACTCACAGACCCCGACCGAGACGCCGACGACCCCGACTGAGACACCCGCGACACCAACGGCAACACCCACGACCCCGACTGAGACAGCCACGACACCAACACCAACACCCACGACCCCGACTGAGACACCCGCGACACCAACACCCACGACCCCGACTGAGACACCC
>CAKZQY010000414.1 GCA_937142015.1 uncultured Halobacteria archaeon | reverse complement strand
ACCGCCCGATACCGCGACAGCGACGGAAAATCACTACGCACGACCGTATCAGTCGTCCGAGAGTGACACGTCCGCGAGTAGTCGGTCGGCGTGACTCGCGGTGCCCTCACGAGCGCGAACAGGCGAGGTCAGGACCCACAGCACCGCCGCGACGACCGCCACGCCGACGCCGACCCACGGGAGCAGCCGGAGCGGACCGACGGTCTGTGCGAGTCGGCCGCCGGAGAGGTTCGCCGCGACACCCGCGAGCGAGACCACCATCGACACCCCCGAGAGGACGGTCGCACGACCCACGTCGTCGAGCCGATCGTTGAGATACTGGTTGCGGACCGGACGGACGACCGTCTGCACGCTCCGGTTGAGGAACAACGCCGGCACGACGGCGAGAGAGGTGACCGCGACGCTGCCGTACGCGAGGCCGTAGACGGGCACCAGCAGCAGGAAGACACCCGCGACGACCGAGTCTGTCACCGAGGTAGCCCGACGGCACCTCGGCGAGCAACGACGCGAGCCCGAACACCGCCTGTGTCGCGCCGATGAACGCCAGCCCGAACCCCTGCTGCTGGAGGAAGACGATGCTGATCGGCAGGTAGAAGCCCGCGGAGTTGCTCGCCCTGAACGCGTAGTACCGTAACCGCAACAGACGTGTCTCTGTCATCTCGTGTGAACGTACGACTGCCTCCTACGTCACTTTTCTCTGAACGAGAGTTGTGTAAAACGACGTACGTGAGAGCACTTTTGTAATACATATTACACGTCTGTCGAGCGTCAGATCGTCGCCTATCCGACCGACGCGGCGGACGACAGCGACCCCAGCGTCGTCACACGCCACCGGGAGCGAGTTCGGGGACGACACGAGCGGGGTTCTTCGAGAAGGCGCGTCGGAGGAGATCCTCGGAGACGTCGAGTGTGAGCACTTCCATCACACCCACGTCCGGGTGAGTGTCGGGAGCGCCGGAGCCGAAGACGATCCGGTCGGGGTGTTCGAGCAGTCCACGCTCCAGGGGATCGCGGTAGCGAACGAACGCGGTATCGAGGTAGACGTCCTCGTAGTCGTCGAGGAGATCGATCCCGTCGTTCATCAGCGAGCGGTTCAGCGGAAAGCCCCCGAACGAGGAGAGAATCACCGGGAAGTCGTACGACAGCAGCGTCTGTTCGACCGTGTCCGGCGGGAACCGTTCGCCAGCAGCGACACGCACCGGCGCGTCAGCGTCGTCGATCACCGCCAGCACGTCCTCCGTCGGGAGTCCGTCGTTCGCGGGATCGAGCGAGAAGCCGACGAAGCGGTCGTCGTAGGCGTACTGTTCGGCGTCCTCCGGGTCGGCGTGGTGGTCCTCGACAGAGGAGGTGAGGTTCCGCAGTTTCGCGGCCGTCCCCTCCCCCGGATCTCGCGGCCCGTTGAGTCGCGCGAACGCGAGAAACGGGCGGTCGACGGAGAGCCGCGCGACCGCGTTGTTCGCACGGACGTACCCCTCCCCGGCTGGCCGCGGTCCCGGCGTGACAATCGCTCGGACGATCCCGGCTTGGTGGAGTTCTCGCTGGAGCGCCTCCGGTGTCACGTCGCGCCCGACTGTGGCGACGGACTCCGCGTCCGGGTCGAGCCGAGCGTGTACGTCGACGACACGGAACTCGTGCTCCAGTTCCAACATCGGCGTACTGTTCTTCCCCCCCCGTCTTATCCGTGGCGGTAACCGGCACGACTGTCGGGTCGCTCTGAATGCTGGTCGGTCGTCTCGACTGGTGAACCGCTGGGAAAGAGCCATACGTCCGCCGAACCCAGACGCAGCTATGAGTGACCGGATGGAGGAACTGAAGGAGCTCGCGGAGTCCGACCTCCCGGGTGAGACGAGTGACGACGAGTCGACGGCAGGGTCGACCGAGACTGCGGCCGGAGCGACCGAGACCGCGGCCGGGTCGACCGAGACCACGCCCGGGTCGGCCGAAGCCGCAGACGGAGTGTCGTCGAGAACGTCGACCGCCGTCGACTCGTCGACCGACGCGTCTACGGGCGGTGACCAGTCGTCCGGCGGTCTCCGAGGTCGACTGCCGAGTGTCGGGTTGCCGTCCGTGGGCTCCGGGTCGCTGTTCGCGCCACGGCGGTTCCTGATCGCGCTCGTCGCGTCGGTCGCCGGGCTCGTCCTCGGCGGCGTGCTCCCGTTCGTCGGCTTTCTCACACAGTACGCCGGGCTGTTCGCCGCCGCCTTCGCCTACGGACTCCTCACGGACGAGGCCGCATACGCCGAGGTCGGCACTGGAGCGGCCGTCGCTGCTGCGGTGACGCTGCTGCTCGGAACGCTCACCGGTGGCGGACTCGTCGTCGGAACGGACGTGATCGGCCGCTACGGACTGACGATCACCGGCGTCGGTGTCGGTATCGGTCTGCTGGTCGGCGTCGTCGGCCACTACTTCGGCCGCGACCTCCGTGCGGGCGTGACGCGAGACATCTGACCCGACTCTCGTCTGACGCGTTGCCTGTCTCTGGTCTGTCGTCTGACGCGCTACCTGACTCCGGTCTGTCGGAACAGAAATCCTTTCTCGAACGACTCCTCGCTCCGACGACCCTTCGCTCCGACCGACTCCTCGCTCCGACGACCCTTCGCTCCGACCGACTCCTCACTCTGACGACTCCTCACTCCGACGATCCTCAACTCCGAACAACCCCTCACTCCGACGACTCCTCACCGACGACACGCCAGCGTCCGCCGTCGCGTTCGAGCAGTCCAGCGTCCGCGAGCCGGCGGAGTCCGCGTCGGGCCTCCCGCGGTGGGGCGTCGACGTCCGCGACGATCCGTTCTTCCGTGCCGTCCGTGGTGGTGACGGCAGCGAGCAGTTCCGCGTGGAACTGTGCGTCACTCTCCGTGCCGGCGGCACTCTGGAGCTTGTCGAGCACGTCGGCGATCCGGCCCCGTACCCACCGTTGGGCGAGTGAGAGCTCGTTCTCCACCTCGCGTAGCCTGCCGTACTCCGACGCGAGTGTCGCCACGTCGCCCGCCGAGCCGCCGTCGGCCGCGGTGTTGTCACCCAGCGTCTCGTCGTCGATGTCGAGCCGGACGTGTGCCGTCCGCCCGCGAATGTCCATCCCCGGGTTCGCGGGATACGCGCTCTTCGTGCCGTACTCGTGTCGAGAGACGGTCACCTCCAGCCGAACGTCCTGTGTGATGTGGAAGTACTTCCGCCGGCTCCCGTCCGTGCGAGACTCGACGATTCCCGCCTGTTCGAGCCGTTCGAGGTGGTCGATCACCGCCTTCGGCGAGAGGTCGAGGTACTCGCCGATCTCGGTGACGTAACACGGCTTCCGCGAGAGCAGTCGGAGGATGCGCCTCCGGTTCTCGTTACCCAACAGGTCGAGCAGCTCCGCGGAGTCCATACACGAGACGTAAACTGTCGACGTACTTGAATTCGGTGTTCGAATCGCAGCCGAGAGCGTGTCTGGTCCGTGCTTCTGGCTGTCGTCACCCGATGCTGACGTACGTCTTCGTCGCCTCGGCACCGTCGAGCTCGTGGATCTTCCGAGCGACCACCTGCATCGCCTCGTACATCTCGTCTGTCTCGACTTCCGCAATTACGTCGTAGTCCCCCGCGACGACGTGCGCTTCGAGGACTTCACTGACCTCTCTCACTGCCGACGCCACCTGCTCGACGACGCCCGTCCCCGCCCGGACCATGACGTACGCGTACACCATGTGGTCTGATACCACGCCGCAATTAAAAAGCGTTTCTCGCGGCCGATGTCGACAGGCGGAACGATAATCGACGGACAGGACGGGGACGCTCGACAGACGGGACAATCCTTTTACAGAGACCCGACGTACCGGCGTCGTATGCGATTCATCGTCATCGGTGCCGGACGGGTCGGACTACGAACGGCCCGTGTGTTGCGCGAAGAGGGCCACGAGGTGACGCTCGTCGAGGCGGACGAGGACCGCGCAACGCGGGCCCGCGACGACGGGTTCGACGTGTTCGAGGGGGACGGCTCACACGAGGACCTCCTCGTCGACGCCGGTGTCGAGTCGGCGGACGCGGTGGGCGCACTGACTGGTGATCTCAACACCAACTTCGCAGCCTGTCTGGTCGGGAAACACCACGGCTGTCGGACGGTGATGCGGATCGACGAGGACTACCGCGAGGGGATCTACCAGAAGTACGCCGAGGAGGTCGACGAGATCGTCTACCCGGAACGGCTGGGTGCGATCGGCGCGAAGAACGCGCTGCTCGGCGGGAATCTCCGCGCCATCGCCGACGTGGCGGAGAACCTCCAGGTGGTCCTGTTCACGATTACCGACGACTCCCCGATGAAGGGGTACAACCTCTCGGAGGTGACGCTCCCCTCCGCCGCGCGTGTTCTCGCCTTCGGGAAGGCGGGGGAGTCGATGGGAATTCCGCTCCCGGACGACTCTCTGGAGGCCGGCGACCGGATCGCGGTACTCGCCGACTTCACTGTCCTCGGTGACGTTCGCCAGCTCCTGTTGGGACGCTCGGAGGCCGAACAGGCGGCCGCGCAGGGTGGTGAGTCCGCGTGAGCGTCACCGCCTACGTGATGGTGAAGTCCAACACCGGCGAAGCTGACCGGGTGAAGAACGCGCTCTCCGAGATCGACGGCGTGGCGGAAGCCCACATCGTCGCCGGTGACGTGGACTTCGTCGTGAAGGTGGTGACCGACTCGCCTGCCGACGTGAAGACTGTCGCCGCCAGCGCGATCCAGAACATCGACGGCGTCGAACGTACGCACACGTACATCGCGATGGACTGACGACCGCGGCGAGAACGGTCGTCGTCGAGGTTTCGACGATCCGTCTCTGTGACTGTGTGACGACGCGATCAGTTCGTGCGACGACGACCAGCAGCGAGCGTGAGAGCAACGAGCGCGACCACGGCGACAGCGACACCGAAGCCCGGGCTCCCGCTCGACGTTGTTCCCGCGTCGCCACCGTCGTCGGCCGACTCACCCTCGTCGACTGGTGTCGGCTCTGCAGTCGGCGTCGACTCCGGCATCGCTGTCTGCGCCGTGACCGGCGTCGGCTCTGGCGTCGGTGTCGACTCTGCGGTGGAGCCTGCCGTCGGTGTCGGTTCTGCAGTCGGCGTCGACTCCGGCGTCGGTGTCGGCTCTGCAGTCGGGGTTGGCTCCGGTGTCGGCGTCGGCTCTGCAGTCGGCGTGGGCGACGGTGACGCCGTCGGTGTGGGTGACGGCGTCGGTGTCAGCGTCGCCCCGCCGCTCGTCTCGATGGAGAGATCGTACGGAACTTCGACGTTCCCGTCGTCGCTCCCGGACACTCGAACGAGAACCGTGCGCTGGGTCTCGACCGTGTGGCTGAGATCGTAGGTGACGAGATCGGCGGTGGAGTCTGTCTGCCCCTCACTGTACGCGACGCCGTCACCGTCCACGACCAGTTCGGCGGTTGGATCGGTCGGCGGACGCTCGCCGTCGACCTTCTCCAGTTGAACGGTCACGTCGACCGTCGCTCCCGCTCCGACTGTCACGGCGTAGTAGTCGTCTTCGCTGCCTTGGAGCCGACCACGGTACGTCCCGTCGTCGACGACCGTCGCCGCCGCCGGCACCCCGTTCGGCTCGAACTGATCGTTCACTCCCCGCTCGACGGTCAGCTCGTACGGCGTCGCGGTGTCGCTGTCCTCGGAGCCGCCGACGAGGACGTACACCGTCTGGTCGCTCTCGAACTGCCGGGTGACGCGGTAGGTGACTGTGTCCTCGATTGGATCGGTTTCCCCGTCGGCGTAGCCGACACCCTCGCCGTCGGCGGTCTGGAGTTCGAGGAACGGATCGTTGTCCGGTTCCTCACCGTCGGCCTCCTTCGGCACGGTGAGTGTCGCGTTCAGTGTCTCGCCCGCGTCGACGGAGATCGCGTGGTAGTCGTGTTCCTCGTCTTGGAGTGTCCGCTGGTAGCTCCCGGGCTCGATCTCTGTCGCGCGTCCACGCACGCCGTCGGGCTCTCGTGGGTCGTTGGCCGCACGCTGGACTGTCAACTCGTACGGTGTCGACGTGTCACTGTCGTCCGTGCCACGAACGCGAACGTACACTGTCCGCTGGCTGTCGAACTCGTGGTGGAGCTGGAAGTCGACGCTGTCGCTCGCGGGTGTCGTGGTGCCGTCTGTCCCCTCGATGCCCTCACCCTGCGCGTTCACGAGTTCGAGGAACGGGTCGTTGTCCGGCTCTTCGCCGTCGGCCGCTTTCGGCACCGAGAGAGTCACGTTCAGGGTCTCGCCCGCGCCGACAGACACGGCGAAGTAGTCGCTCTCCTCGTCTTGGAGGGTTCCTCGGTAGCTCCCGGGCTCGATCCGTGTCGCCCGCCCGATCACGCCGTCCGGCTCCCGCTCGTCGTTCGCTGCACGCTCGACGGTCAGCGTGTACGGTGTCGACGACTGACTGTCGTCCGTGCCGAACGCGTGGAGGTACACCGTCCGCTCGCCGTCGAACTCGTGTTGTATCCGGTGTGTCGTGGTCTCGCTCCCGGCTGTCGTCGTCTGATCCGCGAACTCGATTGTCTCCCCCTGTGCGTCTTCGAGCGCGAACGCCGGGTCGTTGTCCGGACGCTCACCGTCTGCCGCCTTCGGCACTGTGAGTGTGACGTTCAGTGTCTCGCCCGGGCCGACGGCGATAGAGAAGTAGTCGCTCTCCTCGTCTTGGAGCGTCCCGCTGTACACGCCGGGGTCGATAGCGGTTGCGAGACTCGGCACCCCGTCCGGCTCTCGCTCGTCGTTCGCCGCACGCTCCAGCGTCAGGTCGTACGACGCTGTCACGTCTTCGTCGTCGTCTGTCGCCCACACCCGGATGTAGACCGTCTGTGGCGACTCGAACTCGTGTTGAATCCGGTAGGTGGTGGTGCTCCTGACGGAGGAGGTCTCTTCGTCTGCGGCCTCGATTCCCTCACCCTCCGCGTTCTCCAACTGGACGAACGGGTCGTTCGCCGGCTGTTCGCCGTCGCTGTTCTTGTCGACGGTGACTGTGATGTCGACTGTCTCGCCGGCCTCGACCGAGAGCACGTAGAAGTCGTTGTCGTCGGCGACGAGACTCAACCCGTCGTACGACCCCGGCTCGATCTCCGTCGCCGACTCTCTGGTGTCGTTCGGCTCGAACTGGTCTGCGGAGACGGCCGCTCCACTGGCTCCGAACTGGGCTGCCGTCGCCCCCGCGACGGCTCCAGTCGTTGCGAGACTCGCTGCCACGACGACTGTCACGACGACTCTGAGACGCGTCCCGAACACGACGGCGGTACTCCCAGTGTCGTGTTAACTCTTGGTCTCGTGACACGAATCTCCGCAAGCGACAGCGAACCCCGCGACGTCTTTGTATCGCTCGCTGCGCTCGGTTTGTCGGCGAGTAAGTAGTACTTCGGTCGTGACAGTGATCTGAGACGGGTCAGTCGTGGCGGAAGGGGGGAAAGCGGGTCGTCGTGGTGCAACGGCACGTGACATCGACGTTAGTGATTACTGCGAGTCCTTGGTCGCGTTGCAAAGCCGTTTGGACTTTGTCTCTGGTTCTCTCGAGTGAGAGTTCG
>CAKZQY010000413.1 GCA_937142015.1 uncultured Halobacteria archaeon | reverse complement strand
TACCGCCCGATACCGCGACAGTCGCGGAAAATCACTACGCACGACCGTATCAGTCCGCAGAGTCGCCGCCGGTCCATACTGTCGGTCACAAGTGTTGATAGATTGTTGCGCTTCACTCGGGGTTCCAGCGCGTCTCGTTCCGGTTCTGTCGACCCTGCGTTCGATGGCTTGCGACCGACAGTACAGTCGGTCGTTCGGTGGTCGTCGTGGCGACGAATGGACAACGTATTAACCTGTGCCGGGCAACGCTCGGGTATGGCTGCCACGTTCGACAGGGACACGCTGCTGGACCTCCTAGTCAACGTGATCCCGCTCGTGATCATCGCGTTCTTCGTCGTCGCGTTCGCCGTCGTCGACCCGTTCGGCGGCGACACTCTCGGTCGAGCGCTCCAGGCGCTGCTGCTCGTGGCTCCGTTCCTCGCGCTCGCCGTTCTCACGTACGTCTCGGGGAAGGCGATTGCCGGCGACGAGAAGCGTGCCGAGGTGTACCACCAAGGGCAGGCGACGCTTCCCGACGCGGAACCGAAGCACGGACACGGTGAGGCTGCGCTCGAAGCCGGCGAGGAGACACCGGCGGGCGACGAGGAGTCGGAGACCGCCTCCGATGGCGGCGTGGACGATTCGACTGGCGGGAAGTGACGACCCGACTGGCGAGAAGTGACGACCCCGTCTCGAATAGCTTTTCTCCGTCGTGACCGTGGGGTACGACGATGTACGACTTCCTCGTCGTCGGCGTCGGTCCAGCGGGAGCGCGGTTCGCGCGGCGAGCCTCCGCTGCGGGCTACGACGTACTCGCCGTCGAGAAGGGTGAAGTCGGGACGCCGCTGGCGTGTTCTGGGCACGTCTCGACCGACCTGTGGGAGTACGTTCCCGACGCCGCCCGCGAGCGGCTGTTTCAGAACCGGATCTACGGCGCGGACTTCCACGTCGGCGGCCCGGAGACGGACGCCTACCGCTTCTACAAGCGCGAGACGGTGTCGAACGTGATCGACCGTGTGGAACTGGACCGCACGCTCGCGGACGCGGCACGCGACGCCGGGGCCGACGTGCGAGAACACCACACTGTCACGGCGGTCGAGGAGCACGCGGACCGCGTGACCGCGACTGTCAGCACACCCGACGGGACGACGGAGTTCACCGCGCGGATGCTCGCGGGCTCCGACGGGCCGGTGTCGCGCGTCCGCCGCGAGGTCGGGTTGCCGGAGCCGTCGGAACGACTCCACGGCGTGTTGGCGTTCGACGACGCGCCGGACCACGGCGACCACGTCGACGTTCACCTCACCGCGCCGAAGTTCTTCGCGTGGCGTATCCCGCGCGGTGACGCGGGCGTGGAGTACGGACTGGGCGCGCCGCCGAGCGCCGAGGTGTCGGCGATGTTCGACCAACTGACTGACGCCTACGACGTGGAGACTGATCACTTCTGTTCGGGCGCGATTCCGATTGGTCCGCCCGCGGAGACGACGAGCGAGCGCGTGTTCCTGCTGGGTGACGCGGCGGGCCAGACGAAGCCGTTCACCGGCGGCGGGATTCTCTACGGGATGCGGTCGGCCGACGTGGCTGCCGCGGTGATCGATCCCGACGACCCGGAGTCGCTGGCTGCCTACGAGTCTGGCTGGCGTGCGGAACTGTCTCGGGAGATTCGACTGGGTCACTGGCTGCGACGCGCCTACTCGCTGCCGGAACCGATTCAGCGGGCCGGACTGTGGCTGCTGTCCGGCGAGATCGGTGTCCACATGGACGAGCCGTCGTCGTTCTTCTCGCGGGAGAATCTGGGGAAGCTGGTCGGGCGGTGAAGTGTGCGGTCGGCCTCGTCTCTCTCAGCAGTCACTCCCCACTCGGGTACTCCGGAATCCGTGCAGAGCGCGCACTCCCCTCGACGAACGGCAGCGTCGTCACAGTCGCCGGCAGTTCCGCGCCGTCGACACGGACGGTCACGTCACTCGGCGTGTCGAAGTCGACGTACGCCAGCGCGATGGGGGTCTCCAGCGTCGGCGAGTGGACGCCACGCGTCACCTCACCAGCCGCGCTGTAGCCGTCGAACACAGCCGCACCCGACTCCGGCACGGCGTCGTCGGCCGAGTCGTCCAGCGACAGCCCGACGAGCTTCCGACTCGGTCGCCCGCGGTTCTCCACCTTCGAGACGACTTCCTGTCCGACGTAACAGCCCTTCTCGAAGTCGAGCGCGTTGCGGACGCCGGCGACGTTCGGAATCTGTCCTTCCAGCTCGAAGTCGAACAGCGGGGTGCCAGCCTCCGCAGTCAGCGTCTCCCACGTGCGGTAGCCGAACGGCGCGGCGTTGAGCCCGCGGGTGAGCAGCGTCTCGAACACGTCACTCGCCGCCGCGGCCGCACAGATCACCTCGTACCCCTCCTCGCCGGTCGGCGCGTCCGTCGCAATCACCGTCACGCCCGCGTCGTTCATCGACCCGCGCACGAACGACAGCGGCGGCTCCGGCGCGCCCGCGCCGTTGAGCACGGAGGCGACCTTCTCCGTCGAACTCGACCCGTGGACGCCGAACACCGCGAACTCCGTCGTCGCGTCGTGAATCTCCACATCTTGGATGAACACCTTCCCCGACCAGTCTTCCACGAGTGGCTCCGTCCGCTCCGGCGGAACGAACAGGAGCAGTCGTTCCCCGGCGTGGTAGACGTACAACTCCGTCTCGATGCCACCCTGCGGGTCGAGCAGCAGCGCGTACACACCCTCACCCTCCTCGCGTGGGACGCGGTTCGACACCGCGTCGTCGACGAAGTCGATCCGGTCGTCACCCTCGACGCGGACGATCCCGTAGGAGAGCTCACAGACACCGACACCGTTGCGGACTGCACGCACCGCGCTGTCCGGGCGACCGTAGTGGGCGACGCGCCGCCGTCCGTCCCGCTGTTCGAACTCCGCGCCGTACTCCGCGTGGGTCTCGCCGACGAGGGTCATGCGACCCGGTACGCGACCCAACGGCAAAACGCCCGGGTGTTCGTGCCGATACTGTCGGTCACGAGCCGTCGAACACCGGGGTCGACGGAGTAGTCGCGCGACGGACCGACTCACCGGAACAGTCGACGGAGTCGTTCGACCGCTCGATCCAGCACACCGGCGTCGTCGGCGCGGCCACCGTCACCGACGTGGCTGTCGTCGGCACGGCCGTCGTGAGCGGGACCACCGAACAGCCGTCGCCGGAGGGCGTCGAAAAATCCTCGCTCGTCGTCCGGCGACTCCCCCGGGTCGGGGACTACACGGTCGTCTGGGTAGATCCAGACCGTCTCCTCGGACCTCTCGACGCGGATCAGGCCGTCGCGTTTCAGCGCCGTCAGCGCCGACTCGATCTGGTCGATGTCGGCGTCGACGTGCGAGCGGAGTTCGAGGACAGTCATCCCGTCGTCTGCGCGACCGACGAGTGCGTCGAGGACCGCCACTTCCGTCTCCTCGCGGTCGCGGAACGCTGCCCGAGCGGGCATACCCGAGCCAACGACCGGCGGGGGCTTACAAGTTGCGTGCGTTCTCACCGTGACGACTCTCGGTGAATCGAACGCCTCGGTCCTCTGTGAACCGAACGACTCGGTCCTCGGTGAATCGAACGACTCGGTCTGACCGACGAAACCACCCTCACCGACTGATCGCGCGGAGTGTGTCGAACCCCGGCCGCCACCACAACAGCGCGACGGAGACGAGGAAGACGGCAGTCGAGGGGCCGTAGCCGACACCGGTTGCGAGCGCGGCGACGAAGCTCCCGCCGCCGACGACCGCAGCGACAGCGCCGGCCAGAATCGGGAACGAACAGGAGACACAGGAGAACAGTCCCAACAGTCCAGCGAGGCCAGCACGCGACGCCTCGGCGAGACTGCCGTACAGGAGGTACACGAGCGCGCCGTATCCCAGCAGCTTCGCGGGCATCAGCACCGCGGCGACGGTGGTGCCGCCGTACACCAGCGCCGGCCCCCACCCCGGCGGGAGGAGTGACACGTCGAGCCCCGGCGGAGTCACGGGTGTCGCGGGACCGACGACGCCGCCGAACACGGCGAGCAACACCGCGTAGACGCCGGCGACCGCAGCCGCGCGGTACTGGCCCGTGGTGACGGCCGGCGGATCGTACCGCGCGAACACGACGAGCGAGACGTTCACCCACGTCAGCCCGTAGATCGTGAACGCCGGCGAGGTGAGTGCCGCGTCCGTGAACGCGAAGTAGGCGACGACCGCCGCGAGTTCGAGGTTGCCGACAGCCGCTGCGAGGAAGAGATCGCGCCGTGTCACGCTCCCTCCCCGAGACTCGAAGAGCACGCCAGTCGGAGAGCCGGTGTCAGTTGTCGTGTCAGTCGGCATACTCGAGCTCCGTGTTCGGGGGTTCAGACGACGAGCGCGTCGACGACGGCAGCCAGCAACAGCGTTCCGAGGTAGGCGTTCGAGGCGTGGAACGCGCGGAAGGCGGCAGACTCGTCGCGCTCGTAGTGGAGTCGGACGACGGCCCAGAGGAACACCGCTCCGACGACGACGCCGGTCGCGGCGTACAGCCAGTCGAGTCGGGCGAGGCCGACGAGCGAGGCGGCGGCGGCGAACGTCGCTCCGAGGTACCAGAGGATGTGTCGCCGCGTCGTCGTCTCGCCGCGGACGACCGGCAGCATCGGGAAGCCAGCCCGCTCGTAGTCGTCCTCGTACGCCAACGCGAGGTTGTAGAAGTGCGCGGGTGTCCACAGGAAGATGAGCGCCGCCACGCCGAGTCCCCCGAGGCCGATCTCGCCGGTCACGGCCGCCCAGCCGATCAGCGCCGGGAGTGCGCCCGCAGCGCCACCGACGACCGTGTTCTGCACCGTGTTGGGCTTGAGCAACAGCGTGTAGACGACCGCGTAGAAGACGATCGCCGTCAGGCCCAACACGCCGGCCAGCAGGTTGATCGAGGCGAACAAGCCGACGGAGACGACCGCGAGCAGCGTGCCGAAAGCGACGGCGTTCGGGACGGAGACGAGATCGACCGCGAGCGGGCGGTCACTCGTGCGCTGCATCCGACGGTCGATGTCCCGTTCCAACACGTGGTTGAACGTCCCCGACGCGCCAATCGACAGTGCGCCAGCGACGAGCGTGACGGCGACGACGCGGGGCGACAGCGAGGGACCGGCGGCCAGCGCCATCGCGGCCGCGGCAACGAGACACAACAGCCACATCAGCCGCGGCTTGGTGAGCCGGTAGTACGCGGTCGCGGTGAGTCGTGCGCGGCGGAGCGGGTCCTCACCCCACGCCGGCACGTCGGGAGCTTGCCCGTCGTCGAGCGGCGGATTGTCCGTCGTGTCGGGCCCCTGCGGCGGGTTCTCCGGCGTGTCGTCCGGGTCGCCCGTGCGAGCCTCCAACTCCCACGCGAGTGCGGCCAACAGCCCGCCGAAGATCACGAGCCCGACGGCGAGGTGGAGCGTGCGGGCGACCAGCGAGACGCCGGCTACTGTCGCGAGCGTCGTCTCGCCGCCAGCCGTGGCGAGGAACGCACCCAGCCCAGCCTGTACGGGGAACAGCAGCGTCGCCAGTCCGAGCGCGGCGAGCACGCGACGGTCCGGCCGGGCCCGGAGCGCGACCACCGCAGTCACGACCACGAGCAGTCCGACCACGACCGCGACAGCACGGTGCCCCAGCGCGATCACCACCGGTGCGGAGGCTGACAACCCACCAGTCGAGAGCGACAGCCCGCCGGCACACAGCGGCCAGCCGACACACGCCGCCGCAGCGCCCGTGACGGCCGTCGTGGCACCGGCGACCAACAGGAGGTAGACGCCCATCGCAGTCGCCGCGAGAAGTCCTGGGAGACGGTCCATCGTCATCGTCGGCGCTACCAACTGCCGACATATCAACCCCCCGCTTCGGCCCTCCTCGATGGGATTCGGCCGACAGTGCAGGTCGTCAGTGGAGCCGAGTACGGATCGTCAGTGGGGCCGACCCGATTGGCGAGGTTCACTGAATCGTCACCACGTGAGCGTCCACGCGGCAGCCTAATCGTCACCACGTGAGCGTCCACGCGGCAGCCTCGTCGTCGCGTGCGGCGGTCCGCTCGGCGACGGGGACGCCGTCGACGGGGCCGAACTCTCGGACAGTCTGGAGGAGCACACCCTCGGCGAAGTCGGCACCGTACGGGTAGTCGGCGGTGATGCCGACGCGGACGGATCGCTCCGTCGGCTCGTCGTACGTGTAGTTCCCGGCCGTGGGACCGTGGTGGGCGTCGGCGTGGGCCGTCTGGAGTGCTGCCAGCGCACCCGCGATGTCGCCGACGCGGGAGTCGAACTCGACGATCTTCGCACACTCCATCCCGCCTTTCCGCATCGTCGCGGGACCCGCCTCCTCGGCGAGCGCCTCGAACGCGTCGACGACGGCCGGCACCTCGTACCACTGCTCGCTCTCGACAGCTCCGAGGTGTCGCTCGAACGACTCCCGGAGCACACGGCGGAACACCGTCGAAACCTCGCCTGCTCCCTCGACGAACGTCGTCACGAACCGTCCCGCGACCTCCGCCCGCTGGGTGGTCTCAGAACTGTCGTCCAGTGCCGTGCTGTCGGTCGTCGTCACCTCGCCGCGGCGCGTGGCCTGTCTCGCGCTCATATCTGTAGACACGTGGGTATTCTCTGTAGGTCGTCTCGCTAACAGCACGCACGCGGCCGACGAGCGTCGTCTGCGACGACAGAGTCGGGATCTGCCGTCGTCGTCTGCACTCTCAGACCGACTGTATCTCGGCTGCTAGGCCGAAGACAGCGCGACTGATCGTACCCGGGGCACCCTCTTTGTTAACCTACTGCCATCGAGACCGAGAGGCTCGTCGGAACGAGAGCAGTGACAGAGAGCGAGCGGAAGCTCAGCTGTCTCCTACCCACAAGTTGCACAGCGAGCGAGAGGAGGGTCGACAGCCGGGAGAGGCGACCAACGAGAGAATTCGACACTGTTGTCTGCCCTGTGAGGAGATCAAAGGTGTCGGGTTCACACCGATTCCATCGAGCTTCGACTCACCGGGTCGTGGTCCACTGTCTCGACGACGGGGAGAGAGGCAGTGACCGTGCTCCCATACCCATCCGGCTCGTCGATGCGCATCTTGCCACCGATTGCAGTGGTGAGCCACTTGACGAACCACAGTCCCAGTCCATCTGTGTGCCGGAGTGGTGTCTCCTCCATCTGCTGTGGCGCTTCACGCGTCGGCTGCGGGATACCCGGTCCGTCGTCGGAGATTTCGATACGAACCTGTCCTCCGGAGTTGTGGAGACTCACTGCGACCTCCAGCGACGGCTGTGATTGGTCGCTGTGGGAGACTGCGTTCTCGACGAGTTCCCCGAGTGCAGGTCGGATGTCCCTCGTGACGGTGATCGTCTCCGGAGGATAGTCGAAAGACACGACGACTGCCTCACGGTCGAACGCCGCCGATTCGAGAACGTCTGTGAGGAGTTCGGTGACCAGTCGTGACCCCGTCTCTTCCCCTGCGTGTTCGAGTGCTTCTTCGATCGTGTGATAGTGATTACTGCGAATAGTTCTACGGAGGGCGTCGAAAACCGACGGCTCAGACGCTCTGATCACCGACAC
>CAKZQY010000412.1 GCA_937142015.1 uncultured Halobacteria archaeon | reverse complement strand
TGCGGATCGTGAAGACGTTCTGGGCGCTCGACGCGGATCTGGCCGAGCGCCGGCACTTCCCGGCGATCAACTGGAACGAGTCGTACTCGCTGTACCGCGACCAGCTCGACGACTGGTTCCGGGAGAACGTCGCAGACGACTGGCCCGAAAAGCGGCAGTGGGCAATCGACACGCTGGACGAGGAGAGCGAGCTCCAAGAGATCGTCCAGCTCGTCGGGAAAGACGCACTGCCAGAGGACCAGCAGTTGACGCTGGAGATCGCACGGTTCCTGCGTGAGGGGTACCTCCAGCAGAACGCGCTGCACGACGTGGACCGCTACTGTCCGCCGGAGAAGACGTACCGGATCGTCGACGTGATCAAGACGTTCAACGACGAGGCGTTCGAGGCGCTGGACGCCGGCGTCCCGATCGACGAGATCGTCGGTGTGGAGGCCGCTCCGCAGATCAACCGGATCAGTACCACCCCGGACGAGGAAGTCGACGAGTTCGTCGACGAGTTGGAGTCGGACCTCGTCGAACAGCTCCGCGCGCTGTACTGAGCGGCACGGAGTTTCCAACAGACAACACGAGACAACACGACAATGAAAGAGTACGAGACCATCACGGAAGTCAGCGGCCCGCTGGTGTTCGCCGAGGTCGACGAGCCGATCGGGTACGACGAGATCGTCGAGATCGAGACGCCGCAGGGCGACACCAAGCGCGGACAGGTGCTAGAGACACAGGACGGTATCGTCGCCATTCAGGTGTTCGAGGGAACCTCGGGTATCGACCGCAACGCCTCCGTCCGCTTCCTCGGTGAGACCTTGCAGATGTCGCTCACCGAGGACCTGCTCGGACGGGTGTTAGACGGCTCCGGCCAGCCGATCGACGGCGGGCCGGACGTCGTCCCAGAGGAGGAGCGAGACATCGTCGGCGCAGCGATCAACCCGGTGTCCCGGGAGTACCCGGAGGAGTTCATCCAGACCGGCGTGTCGGCAATCGACGGCATGAACACCCTCGTGCGCGGACAGAAGCTGCCGATCTTCTCCGCCTCGGGACTGCCGCACAACGAACTCGCCTTGCAGATCGCACGGCAGGCGACCGTCCCCGAGGAGGCGGAGGGCGAGGGCGAGGCCTCCGAGTTCGCAGTGATCTTCGCGGCGATGGGGATCACTCAGGAGGAGGCGAACGAGTTCATGGCCGACTTCGAGCGGACGGGCGCACTGGAGCGGTCCGTCGTGTTCATGAACCTCGCGGACGACCCCGCCGTCGAGCGGACGGTCACCCCGCGGCTCGCGTTGACCACCTCCGAGTACCTCGCGTTCGAGAAGGGGTACCACGTCCTGACGATCCTGACGGACATGACGAACTACTGCGAGGCGCTGCGCGAGATCGGCGCGGCACGCGAGGAGGTGCCGGGTCGCCGTGGCTACCCCGGGTACATGTACACGGACCTGGCGACGCTGTACGAGCGTGCCGGTCGGATCGACGGGCGCGAGGGGTCGGTGACACAGATTCCGATCCTGACGATGCCGGGCGACGACGACACCCACCCGATTCCGGATCTGACGGGCTACATCACGGAGGGGCAGATCTACGTCGACCGCGACCTCAACAGCCAGGGCATCCAGCCCCCGGTCGACGTGTTGCCGAGTCTCTCTCGGCTGATGGACGACGGGATCGGCGAGGGACTCACCCGCGGCGACCACGCGGACGTGAAAGACCAGCTGTACGCCGCCTACGCGGAGGGTGTCGACCTGCGCGACTTGGAGAACATCGTCGGCCGAGAGGCGCTCGACGAGCGACAGAACCGGCTGCTCGACTTCGCCGACAGGTTCGAGAACGAGTTCGTCGAGCAGGGGTACGACACGAACCGCGAGATCGAGGACACACTCGACATCGGCTGGGACCTGCTGTCGCTGCTGCCGAAGGCGGAACTCAACCGTGTCGACGAGGAACTGATCGAAGAGTACTACCAGGACGACGCTGTCGAAGTGGCGGCGGACTAGGTACGGTCTGTCTCTCTGTATCGCACGCTGGACTCGCCTGTCGGATCGGTCGAGACGGCAGGCCCGTCTCCGTCGTCTGGTCGACTGCTGGGTAGGAATTCCGCCGCCTGATTCGCTTCGGGACGAAATTTTTGTGTGCTGATAAACGAATGTTCAAGTCAGGGAAAGAAACCAAAGCGATTTGTGTTCCGACTCCGTAGGTCGAGACGAGTGACTATGAACAGTAAACTGCTCCCGTTGGGACTCCTCGCCGCTGCCGAGGACGAGACTATCGAGGGCATCACGCGATTCCAGAAGCTGGTGTTCCTCGCACAGCGGGAGGAGTTGAACGAGCAACCGTACGAGTTCGAGGCGGAGAAGTACGGGCCGTTCTCACAGCGGTTGTACGACGACCTCGACCGACTCGTGCAAGAGGGTTTCGTGGACCGCAGCCGTGAACAGACGCAGCTCCGGAACACGAAACAGGTGTACGAACTCACCGACAAAGGATGGCGTGCAGTGTCTAACGCCCCTTTAGACCGCCAGCCGGACGTTGGGAGCGAGGAACTGGAGAGGTTCAACCAGGAGTACAACCAAATGAACCTCTGGAGTCTGCTAGAGTACGTGTACGAGGAATACTCGAATATGGCGAAGAATAGTGAACTTAATATCTAGAAGTTCGGGATAACAACCAGTTCTGCTTAGCAGTTCCTCATTGGAGCGCATCAGTCACATGTCCGCGAGTACTGGTGTGCCAGACCGGGGCTCCGGTGTGTCTCATTTTTGGGTCTGTCAACTCCGGATTGCTGCTCACGTGACCGACAGTATCAGTGATCGTTTCGGTCCTCACCAGCCTCCGAACTGTCGGCAGACTCAGTCAGTTCTTCCATCTCCGCGTCATTGTCTGGCTCCGTTCCGCTATCAGTCACTGCCGAATCTTCGTCTGCGGTCATCGGCTCTTCGAAGTAGACTCGCGCGATGTTACGGTTGTGGACGTATAGTTGACCATCCCACTCTCCTTCCCTAGTCAATCTTTTGTGCTCTTCACGACTTTCACTCGGCTCTTCGTCGACTGTTTCAAAGACGTGTCGAACGTGTCGCGGTTCCTCGAGTACGAGATCGCGGGTGTTGACCGACTCACCGAATTTATCAACTTTCCCATCAATTACGTCACCATCAGTCGTGACGAGTCGCACGTCACGGTCCTCCTCCCTGTCTGTCACGTGCTTGAAATGATACTCCCAGATCTCCGTTCGGTGAGCGGGGTCACCGCCGATACCGACGCCAAGACAACCGAGCGCTAATCCGCCCACCACAGTGACAACGTAGAGAGATGCGTAGTGGCTGACGTACTCCGGCACTGTGTCGACGTGTGGCTTGAGTTCTGTCCACAGTGGTGCATCACCAAAAAGTATGTTTGGGGGCCAGCCCAAATATATCCAGTATCCCAAATACAACAATCCGAGCGCGAATAGACTCGCAATGAAACTGATTCCGATTGTGTCGAGTCGGTTGAACTGGTCGGACCGCTCTGTCTGCCAGAGGTACGTCTTCATCCCGGCGAGACCGGGAAGAAGGAAGAGCAGAATCACTCCCAGTCCGAGTGACTGGAGTTCGCCGAACACCATCGCTGGCTCCCACTCCTGTAGCACTGTTGATTACAGTTTCGAAATCAGAGCCACAATGCCGTCGGTAGTGGAACGAGAGCCAGTTCGCGTATCACCCGTCGACAACTTAGTGGTGAAAATGATAGTCGAAATAGCTAACTGCCGGCCCCCCGTCTGACGAACTGGTATGAACGGGAGATGGCGAGATCAGTCGACGGCGGGGAGTGAGAACAGCGACGAGCTCCGAACCGCTCAGTCGTCCGTCGAGACAGCGGAATCGGCCCACCGGCAGACACTCTCGTCGGAGACAGGTCTCCGCGTCGTCCAGCAGATCCTCGCTCACGAGAGCAGTGTCCTCTCGGTCGAGGAGTTGTCGTACCGGAACACAGAGACGGGGTCGAGAACCATCGACGACCACCTCCGCGAGCTAGCGGAGGCAGACATCGTCGAGCGCCGCAGTGCAGTGAACTGTCCGAACGACCTGCCGAACACCTACTGGGCGGTGACACCGCGAGGCGTCGCACTGCTGGACGACCTCGGATTCTACGACGAGGTGGAGGTGTTGGCGACGGCCGACGACGCGCTGGCGCGCACGGACCGCATCGAGCGCATCGAGTCGTTCGCGGGTCGGCCGACCGCCGAGACCGGTCCGTGATCGACTCACGACGCGGACCGCCAGCCGAGACTGGTCCGTGATCGACTCACGACGCGGACCGCCCGCCGAGACCGGTCCGTGATCGACTCACGACAGCCACGGCGGTCACGAGTATCCTCGCGTGGCGCGCCACGGCGCTCCGACCTCGGCTTTTTTGATCGTACAGTACGAGACCGTCGAACAGGATGGACATCGGAGCAATCTCACCGTGGGTGTCGCTGCTCGCGGCGGTGCTGTCGATCTCCTACCTCGTCGTCGAGTACGTCCGTGACCGTCGCGGAGCACGGGCAGACCACGAGAGGCGACGCGAGAGCGCGGCGGACGGTGGCAGCACAGCCACAGAGGCACCAGCAGGCGACACGGGAGACCCCACTGGCTCCGCGCTCGTCGGGTTCCTCGATGCACACGGCGACACCGTGATCGCGGTCGTGGTGTTGCTCGCAACCGCAGGTGTCGCACACTGGTACCTCCGTGGAACGGACTTCTTCTACCCCGTCGCGCTGTGGGCCGTGTTCGGCGTTTCGGTCGTCGCGGTCGTCGGCGGCGACGTGAGCGACGCTACGCCGGATGCCGACAGCTGAATCGCCGCCGTGATCGTCACCGTCAGAGAGACACTACCGGAGCACGACGACCGAGACGATGGAGCCAGTCTACGAGACGGAGCGGGGCGAGTTGTACTGTACCGACGCGGCGTCGCTGCTCGACGAGCTCGCCGGCTCGGAGACGACCGCGCAGCTGGTGTTCGCCGACCCGCCGTACAACATCGACAAGGCGGCGTGGGACAGCTTCGAGTCGAGAGCCGACTACCTCGCGTGGGTCTCCTCGTGGGTGTCACGAGCGGGTGACCTGCTCGACCCCGCGGGCTCGATGTTCGTGATGGGGTTCTCGGAGATTCTCGCTCACGTCAAGTGTCGGATCGTCGAGACGTGTGACTGGATCGACAGCGTTCGGTGGCTGGTGTGGCACTACCGCAACAAGCCACAGATGAGCGACAGCGGCTTCACACGCTCACACGAGAGCGTGTTGTGGCTCCGAAAGTCCCCGGAGTACACGTTCCGGATGGACCGCGTGCGGATTCCGTACAACGAACACACGAAACAGTACCCGATGCGCGAGCAGGGTCAGACGTCGTTGTTCGGCAGCGAGGAGGGGTACGAGTGGGACCCGAACGTGGAGGGGGCCAAGCCACGGGACGTGTTCGACGTGCCGACGGTCAACAACGCCAGCAGCGAGCGCACCGACCACCCGACACAGAAGCCAGCGGAGCTAGTACGGAAGTTCGTCTGGGCGACGACCGACCGCGACGACTTCGTGGTCGACCCGTTCGGCGGCTCTGGCACCACTTTCGCCGTCGCCGAACAGCTCGGCCGCCGGTGGGTCGGGAGCGAGCGCGAGGAGGCGTACTGTGAGACGACCGCCGAGCGACTGGACGAGCTGACACACACCGCGGAGCCGAGCTACTGGATGGAACACGACCTCGACAGACGCGAGCACCGACGGCAGACGCGGTACGGCTCCTCGGGCGACGCCGACGGGTGACTCGACCGCTCGTCCCAGTTCCACGGAGCCGATCGCCGTCCGCGTTCGGTCGGTCCCAGTTCCACGGAGCCGATTGCCGTCCGCGTTCGGTCGAAGTGACTACTCCCACTCCGTTTCGGTAGCCGGCAGTTCGCGTTCTCCCAGACACAGTTCGACCGCTCGGTCGACGTGTCGTGCAGTCGTGTCGAATACCGGCAGCGTGGTGTCGTCCTCGTCGACCAGCATCTCGATCTCGGTACAGCCGAGCACGACACCCTCCGCGCCGGCCGCACGCAGGTCGGCGATCACGTCGCGGTACGTCTCGCGGGACGCCTCGCGCACCTCCCCGTGGACCAGTTCCTCGAAGATCACGCGGTCGACCGTCTCGCGAGCGTCGGCGTCGGGCACCACCGTCTCGACGCCGTGGGCGGCGAACCGCTCGCTGTAGAACGCGCCCTCCATCGTCGCCTGCGTGCCGAGCACGCCGACGGTGTCGATCCCGTGTTCGGCGACCGCCGCGGCCGTCGGGTCGACGATGTGGACGAACGGGACGGACAGCGCCGCCTCGATGTCGTCTGCGACGCGGTGCATCGTGTTGGTCGCCATCACGACGAAGTCGACACCCGCCGCTTCGAGCCGTGCCGCTCGGTCGGCGAGGAGCGATCCCGCCTCCGTCCAGCGGTCGGCGTCGATCAACGGCTCCACGGTGCCGAAGTCGACGCTGTAGACGACGACTGGCGCGCTCGTGTGACCGCCGCGGGCGTCGTTCACGCCGCCGACGATCCGCTCGTAGTAGTGGGTCGTCGAGGCTGGGGCCATCCCGCCGAGCACGCCGACCGTTCGAAGCGTCTCCGCCGTCTCTCCGGGCACGCTGTCTGGCACTCGCTGTGTCACGCGCGACTGGTTCGCTCCGCGGGCTGAAAGCTGTCGTGGTCAGACGCGTTCCGGCTGCTGAAAGCTGTCGTGGTTGGACAGGTTCGAGGGGCTGAAGACTGCCGTGGGCCAACACCCCGAGTGTCCACGGCACGCGACGTGTGCCGTGTCGAGTGAATATAGTAGATATCTACAAACACTTAATATCCCGTGTGGAGTAGTGCGAACGACGAGGCACGACACGTGTACGGGACACCACACAGCGGTGAGCGGACAGCCAGAGACCCATTGCAAAACGGACACAGGAGCGCGTGAGCATGGCCGGCAGACTGTCGCGGTGGTACGCACAGCAGCTCACGACACACAGCAAGGTCGCAATCCTCGCCGTCCTCCTGCTGACTGGCGTCATCGCAGCGGGTGCAGCGCTCGGCGGCGCGGGCGAGGAGGACATCGGCGGATTCGCAGTCGACTCCGAGGAGACGGACGCACAGGAGTTCGTTCGGGACAGCTACGGAGGTGACGACGGCGTCGTCGCCCAACTCGTCGTCCGTGAGGAGAATGGTGACGTGCTCACACGCGAGTCGTTGCTCGAAGGGCTGTACCTCCAACGAGAGATACGCGACAACGAGACGCTGAACGCGACACTGGCGGAGCCGGGGCTGATCGGCATCGAGAACGTCGTCGCGACGGCCGCCGTCTACCAGGACAGACGCGGTCCGCCGACCGGTCAGCCGTCGCTGTCGGCGCAGATCGAAGCGTTAGAGTCACGCGACAGCGAGGAAGTCGAACAGCTGCTCGCAGCCGTGCTCGATCCCGACAGCGACACGCTGGGACAACAGGACCCGTACGACTTCCTCCCGCGTGACTACGAGCCGGGGTCGACGACGGCGTCTGCGCGATTGGTGCTCCTCACACAGGTCGACGACAGCGGCGAGACCGGAGCGCCGCAGGCCGCCTACGACGCGCAGGTGGCAATCGACGGACTCGTCGACGAGCAGTTCGACGACGCGTTCCTGTTCGGGCAGGGTGTCCGTGACGACGCCTCCTCGCGGGCGACGGGCGACAGCTTCGCCATCATCACGCCGTTCGCGCTGGTTCTCGTCGTGTTCGTTCTCGGTGTCACGTACCGCGACCTGCTGGACGTTCTGCTGGCGTTCGTCGGTATCGGGATCGTGATGGCGTGGCTCGCGGGGCTGATGGGCTGGCTCGCCATCCCGATGAACGTCATCCTGATCTCGGTGCCGTTCCTGTTGATCGGCCTGAGCATCGACTACGCGCTCCACGTGGTGATGCGGTACCGCGAGGCCCGCGCGGGGACACTCGGCGAACACGATCAGACCGACGCCGAGACGGACACTGTCTCCGGTGAGCGTGAGCCGCCAGACCGGTCGATCCGAACGGCGATGGCACTCGGGTTCGGGAGCGTCGTGTTGGCGATTGTCGCTGCGACCGTCTCGACCGGTGTCGGGTTCCTCTCGAACGTCGTCAGCCCGCTCGGGGCGATTCGGGACTTCGCCGTCCTCAGCGGCGGCGGTATTCTCGCCACGTTCGTCGCGTTCGGCGTCTTCCTCCCGGCGCTGAAACTGGAGGTAGACGGGCTCGTCGAGAACCGTCTGGGCTGGAGCCGCCGCAAGCCCGCCTTCGGGGTGGAGAGTGGGCTGGCGAACGGCGTGCTCGAACGGCTGGCGAGCGTCACGACCCGCGCACCGGTCGCGGTCGTCGTCGTCGCACTCCTCGTGGCCTCGACGGGTGCGTACGGCGCGACGACAATCGACACGGAGTTCAACCAAGCCGACTTCCTCCCCGAGGACGCCCCGGACTGGGCACAGTCGCTCCCGGGCGGGCTCGCCCCAGACCGCTACACGATTGCCGAGGAGTTCCAGTATCTCAGTGACAACTTCCAACTCGGGGGTGACGAGGGCCAGTCACAGGTGTTGATACGCGGCACGGTCTCCGATCCCGCCGTGTTGGAGACGCTCGACGAGGTCGACGACAGTGTCGACGACGGGAGCGCAGTCCAGTTGCGCCCGGACGGGCGTGCGGCAGTCGACGGTCCACACACGGTGATTCGCTCAGTTGCAGCCGACAACGAGACGTTCGCCGCGGTAGTCGAACGCAACGACGCCGACGGCGACGGGCTCCCAGAGGAGAACGTCTCGGCGGTGTACACAGCCCTGTTCGACGCCGACAGCGCGGCAGCCGGACAGGTGCTCAGTCGAGCCGACGACGGGTCGATCACGTCGGCACGACTGCTCGTCTCGGTCAGAAGCAGCGAATCGGCACAGACGATTGCAGCAGACACGCGGACGTACGCCGACCGAGTCGAAGCCGGCGCGTCCGGTGTCGACGCCGTCGCGACGGGTGGGACAGTCACGACCGCTGTCGTTCAAGACGCACTGTTAGAGACCTTGATCGAGGCGTTCGCTGTGACACTCGTCGTCATCCTCGCGTTCCTGACCGTGTTGTTCTGGGTGCGGTACGACTCGCTGTCGCTCGGTGCGGTCGTGCTCGTTCCCGTCGTCGTCTCACTCGCGTGGCTGTTGGGCACGATGTCTTTGCTCGACATCGCGTTCAACAGCGAGACGGCTGTCGTCACCAGCCTCGCTATCGGACTCGGTGTCGACTACAGTATCCACGCTGGTGAGCGGTTCGTCGACGAGCGAGAGAAACGAGACACACTCACCGCAGCGGTCCGGAGTGCGCTCACCGGCACCGGCGGGACGCTGCTCGCCAGTGCTGCCACGACGGCTGCCGCCTTCGGCGTGCTCGCGCTCGCGCTCTCACCGCCACTCCAGCGGTTCGGAATCGTCACCGGGCTGGCGATTCTGTTCGCGTTCGTCGCCGTGGTCACGATGCTCCCCAGCGTGCTCGTCCTCCGAGAGCGCGTACTCTCCAGCTGAGGGGCTCGACCGTGGTCGACAACCAGTGATACGGTCGTGCGTAGATCGTTACCACCGACGACTGACAGAGGGCACCACAGCGACGTGATACCGCCCAATACCGCAGAGGTCACGGAAAATCACTACGCACGACCGTATGAGCGACAGTACGAACACGACGCTCTCGGTCGGACAAATGAATTATGTGTTCCGCGTTGCGACCTGTCAGTACAACCCGCCGTGAGCAAGTCGTGGGACCCAGACGACATCTTCGACGTGCTGGCCAGCGAAGACGTCCGTCAGATACTCGTCGCCACGAGTGTGCGGACGATGTCGGCCAAGGAGTTGGCCGAGGTCTGCGACCGGTCGCTGGCGACCGTCTACCGGCGCGTCCACGCCATGGAGGAGTACAATCTCGTCTCCGAGGAAGTTACGGTCGACCCCGACGGCACGCAGTACAGCGAGTACAGCAGCGACCTGAACCGGATCACCGTCGAGGTCGCCGACGGTGAACTCACAATCGACCTCGACATCGAGCGCGACACGGTCGACCGGTTCGCGGAACTGATCGAAGATCTCGAAAACCCCGACGACACGAGAGACAACAACGAGAACCACGGTTGATACGGTCGTGCGTAGTGATTTTCCGTGGCTTCTGCGGTATCGGGCGGTATCACGTCGCTGCGGTGCCCGCTGTCAGTCGTCGGTGGTAACGATCTACGCACGACCGTATGAGTCACCGGCGACCTGAGCGTTGGTGGTGAGCAACCGCTTCGTGTTCGTCCTTCCTGTCGAACGCTCGATCACTCTGCACCGAGATCGAACGTTCCCCGCACGATCCGATCAGTCCGAGGTGACCGGCTCGTCACTGCGTCGTCTGTCGAGAATCGCACCGACAGCCCCCTCGCGGTCAGTTCGCGCGCGACCGTACAGTAAGTACCACGCGATACCCCCGACGATGATCCCAC
The DNA here is from genome assembly GCA_937142015.1 of uncultured Halobacteria archaeon. Lineage (GTDB taxonomy): Archaea > Halobacteriota > Halobacteria > Halobacteriales > Haloferacaceae > JAHENP01. The sequence continues at coordinate 6,069 of CAKZQY010000412.1, read as the reverse complement.
CCGCGCCGAGAAGCGGGAGTGTTCCGATCTGCGTGAGCAGCGCTAGTCCACCGACGAGCCCGACGACCTGCACGTACGGGTACCCCGGCGCACGGAACGACGGCTGGTAGGACTCGACGCCGCTGACGCGGAACGCGACCAGCGCGAGGTTCACGAAGGAGAAGACGAGGATCTGGAACGCGCTCGCTAGCTTCGCCAGTTCGACGACCGGGACACGCGCGATCAGCACCAGCAGCAGCGCGCCGGTCAGCAAGATGGCGTTGCGCGGGGTCTTGAACCGCTCGCTCACGTGGGCGAGCCGTCGTGGAGCCAGCGAGTCACGACTCATCGCCAGCGGGAAGCGGGAGGAGGCGAGCACACCCGCGTTGGCCATGCTGGTCAACGCGAGCACCGCGACGACGGAGATCACGACGACGCCGACGCCGCCGAACAGCTGTCCGGCTCCGTCCGCCATCGGCGTCAGCGACGGACCGCCGTTCGGGCCGCTCGTCGACAGGACCGCCGGGTCGTTCATCCCGACGACGGCCACGACGACGAGGGCGTAGATCACCATCATGATCCCCATCGAGCCGAGCATCCCGAGCGGGAGGTTGCGGTCGGGGTCTTCCACCTCCTCGGCGACGCTGGCGATCTTCGTCACGCCGGCGTAGGAGACGAACACGAACGCCGCCGCGGTCACGACCCCGCCGCTGCCCTTCGCTGCGAACGGCTGGAAGCGGGTCGGCTCGACCACGAACCCGGCGTTGAGCACGTACGCCCCGAGGGTCACCACGACGGCGGTGACGATGATCGACTGCGCTTTCCCGCTCTGTTCCGTGCCGACGACGTTGAGCACGACGATCAGAGCCGCGAGCACGAGCGCGACAGTCTTCACGAGGCCGCTGGACAGCGGCACGAGCAGTAACAGGTACGCTCCGAGCCCGACCAAGGCGAAGGAACTCTTGAACACCAGCGAGAACCACGCTCCGACACCCGCAATCGTCCCGAACAACGGTCCCATCGCGCGGTCGATGTAGAGGTACGTGCCGCCGGACTCCGGCATCGCGGTCGCCATCTCGGCTTTCGACAGGGCTGCCGGCAACACGACGAGCCCGGCGAGAACGTACGCGAGGACCACCGCCGGGCCGGCCTTGGTGAAGCCCAGCGCCGGCAGCACGAAGATACCGCTCCCGATCATCGCGCCCATGCTGATCGTGATCGTCGGGTACAACCCGAGGTCACGCTCTAAGTCGTCGCTCACCTCACCACCTCCTCGGAGTGAGAGCGACGACACCCGACGGGGAGGTCGCCGACGGGTTCGATCCGCTCGGAGTCGCCGCTCACTCCTCGGGGTTCCGAACGACGAAGGCGGGATCGTCCGTGTCGGCAGTCACGCGCGCCGGGACGAGACCGAACAGCCGTGGCAGCGACGGCTCCGTCTCGCCCAACACGAGAACGTCGAACTCCGCGCCAATGTCGACGATACGTCCACTCACGTCGCCCTCCGCAGACAGCCGTCGGCTGATCCGGTCGGTGTCGACACCCGCCTCGACGAGTCGGTCGGCCGCGTCCGCGAGCAGTTCCTCGCCCGACAGACGGTCCGACTCGTCTTCGATGTGGAACAGCGTGACCGTCGCGTCGGTCCCCGAGAGGAGATCGGCAACGAACGAGAGGATTCGGTCGAAGTTCTCCGTTCCGCGGAGCGGGACGAACAGTCGGTCGACGCCGTCTGCCTCTCCCGGGGTCAACACCACGTCGCAGTCCTCCTCGACGGCGACCCGGTCGATCGTCTTCTCTCTGGCCTTGCCGAACACGAGCCGCGTCTCCACGGGCACGTCGGCGTCTCTGAACGGCTGTGCGAGGTCGTCGAGCTCCGCCTGTGCGTCCGCCTCGAACTGGTCGCGCCCTACCGACGGTGGGGTCTGTTCCGGCAGCCCGTAGTGGCCGAGGACGACCGCCGCCATCGGTGTGAGTGTGTCGACGATTGTCGACGGAATCGGGGTGGCGTCTGGCAGTTCGAACGGGACGAGGACTCTGTGGGTCGTACTCATGTCTGGTGTTCCGCTTGTCGTGCTCGTCGGAGGGGGCCCGAGAGCCTCGCTCGCGTCTGGCGCTGTGACGGTAGTCGCACGACTGGAACCAGCCCTCCGAACGAGTTCTGTCGGTGTCACGAGTCGTGTGTTGTGACGTCGTGTCTGGAATTGTCCGTCGTGACGTAGCGTCACGGGCCACCTGCTGTAGCGTAGTTCGGCACCTGTGCAACTCGTTTGTCCGTGTCGTCGTGCTGCTGTGACTCATCGAACTGTGGAGAACGTTTCGACTCGCAGTAACCGTCCGCCGTTCGACCGGGAGCGTATCCGTCGCCTCCGGATCACGTCGCTGCTCGCCCACGCGGATCACCCCACCACGAGCCTGTGAACCTCGTCGGTCACACTCGGCTCTGCGGCGACGAGGTACCGTCGTCCGGGTTCGAGCGTCGTCTCTGGTCTCGCAACCTCCGTGCCGTCGGCGTCGGCGATCACGTGGCTCCCCTCCGGGAACGGAACCTCGGACAGCTGTTTGCCGGCGACCGGGGACCGCGGGTCGACCCGAACGTCGAGTACGTCGAGGTCGCCGGTCACGTCTTCGAGCGCTCGGATGTCGTCTGCCTGAATGCAGTTGACTGCCGCCTTCGACCCCGCTCGCTCCGGGTAGACGACGTCGTCGACTGCCGCTGTCGACACCGCTCGCTCGGGACTGTCGAGGCGAGCGACGGTCCGAATCTCGTCCGTGAGCTGTCGCGCCTCGGCACAGACGGCGACGTTCGTCTCGCCGTCTCCGGTCAAGGCGGCGAGCACGTCAGCTCGCTCGGGGTCGGCTTGCGCGAGCACCTCCGGATCGGTCGCGTCCCCCTCGATCACGACGCTCCGCCGTCGTTCAGTCACCTGTTCGACCGTCGCGGGATCTCGTTCGATCAGGTACACGTCGTGTCCGTAGTCGTCGAGAACCTGCGCCGTGCGAGATCCCACGTCTCCCGCTCCGGCGACGACGACGTGCTGTTCGGTCGGTCTGTCGGTCGTTGTGAACACCATCGTTGTAGCCGTGTCTGTCGGTGCCCACTTCCGCGTAGACGAGTGTCGACGCGTACACCGTCGAGAACCAGCTGTGCCCCCCGGCTCTGCCGAGAGTGCGTGTTCCGTCACCAACGGGACAGCCAACCCTCTCCCGTATCAATCCCGGCGGCTGTTTGCGGGGGCCGCCAACGGTGACCACGATCTCGTGGCTGCTCGCGCTCGACCGCCGTGTGAGTCTCTCTCACACGAGTCGAACAGCCGTGTCAGCCTCCGAGAACTCCGAACGTGCCACGCGCGTCAGACCCGGGGAACGTTCTCAGTGTCCGCAAACTCGCCGTGAGTCGCCGAGTGAAGAGAGTCGTGTGGGGCGAGTCGCACACTGTCGGAGGTTGCGGCCGGTAGTAGCGTCGAGAACGTGACGCGTGCCACACCGTCGAGAACGTGACGCGTGCCACACCGTCGAGAACGCGGCGAACAGCAACTCCCGGCAGAACACGTATTCCGGGTGCGCACGTACGAGGTGGTATCATGCCGACACACTCACGACGTGCCCTCCTCCGGCACGTCGGGCTCGTCGGTGCGGCCGGGCTCGCCGGCTGTGCTGGCGGCAGCGGAGACGGCGACAGCGGTGAGAACAGCGCAACAACCGCAGGTGGCGACGGTGCAGGCGGCGCAGGGTCGACAGCCACTGCAGACGCGGGGGCTGGCGACACGACGGACGAGCGAGGAGAGACAACAGCCGACGGTGCGGGGGAGGCGAGCGTCCCCGCACAGCTCACCGCCGAGCCGCTCGCAGTCGGGTTCACCTCTCCCGTCGGTGTCGAGTTCCCCGCGGGGACGGGACGCGCCTACGTCGCGGATCAGCGCGGCACGATCACCGTCGTCGACCGCGAGACGGAGAGCGGCGAGGGATCGGGTGACGGCGGGTCGGGCGACGAGGGATCGGGTGACGGCGGGTCGGGGAACGACGGGGGGAGCGGCAGCACAGCCGACCAGACGACGTTCCTCGACGTGCGAGACCGGATGGTGTCGCTGTCGGGCTACACGGAGCAGGGACTCCTCGGAATCGCCTTCCACCCGGCGTTCCCGGACGACGATCGGGTATTCGTCAGATACAGCGCCCCCTCGGGAGACGGGACCCCGAGCGACTACAGCCACACGTTCGTCCTCGCGTCGTTCCGCGCGACCCCAGACGCGGCCGATCCGGCGACGGGACGGACACTGTTGGAGATTCCACAGCCGCAGGCGAACCACAACGCCGGCTCCGTCGCCTTCGGGCCGGACGGCTACCTCTACGTCGGCGTCGGCGACGGCGGTCGAGCGAACGATCAGGGGAACGGCCACGTCGACGACTGGTACGACGCTGTCGCGGGCGGCAACGGCCAAGACGTGACGAGCAACCTGCTCGGGAGCGTGTTGCGAATCGACGTCGACAGCGGCAGTCGCGGGACGTACACCGTTCCGGACGACAACCCGCTCGTCGGGAGCGAGGGTCTCCCGGAGCAGTACGCGTGGGGACTCCGCAACCCGTGGCGGTTCTCTTTCGACCGAGAGACGGGCGACTTCTACGTCGCCGACGTGGGGCAGGGGAGCCGCGAGGAGGTGAACCGCGTCGTCGCCGGCGGGAACTACGGCTGGAACGTCCGCGAGGGGACGACCTGTTTCGGCGCGGACGACTGCCCGTCGACGGCACCCGACGGGCGCGACCTCCGCGACCCGGTGATCCAGTACCCTCACTCGGGCGACGGGGTCGCCGGCGTCTCGGTGATCGGCGGCTACCGCTACCGCGGCGACGGGACGCCCGGTCTCGGTGGCCAGTACCTGTTCGCCGACTGGCGAGCGGGTGGAGAGCTGTTCCTCGCAACCCCCGGCGAGTCGACACCGTGGCCGACGCAACTGCTCCCCGTCGAGGGGTCGGTGCGCGGGAACGTGCTCGCGTTCGGCGAAGACCCGGCGGGAGAACTGTACGTCTGCACGACGGACAAGACGCGTGTCACCGGCGAGACTGGTGCGGTCCACCGCGTGACTGGTGTTGATCGGTGACAGCGATCGAGAACTGGAGACTGTCGTGAGGCGAAGAGATAACACGCTGGCAGACCCACCCGCGAGTATGTCAGACGCGTGTGACGAGTGCGGAGAGCCCGTGGCAGACGCGCTCGCGCGGACGGTGTCACTGTCCGTCGACGGCACGACTGTCGACGAACAGCGCCGGTGTCCCGGCTGTTTCGCGGACTGGATCGAACGCTACGAGAACAGCATGAAACCCACCGATCCAGTGACCGTCGACGGCGACGACGACATCATCGTCGACTGACTCCGTCGGCTGCGAGCCACCGAACGCGAGGCCGACTGCGCCGACGTACGAGACGGAGTCGCGTCACACGACTCGTGACCGGGGGATCACCCGTTCGGATACTGTTTCAGGACCGACACCGCTCCAAAAATCGAGAGCACAGCACCGATACCAGCAGCCAGCAACGGTGCATTGGACACCTGTCGTTTCAGGAACGCGTCGCTCGGATCGGCGGGGGTGACGTACGCGGTGACGACGTCCCCCTCCTCGTACTCGCTGACGACTGACTCGGCCTTCGACCGTCGGTCGTACTCTGGCGATATACTCGCTGGGAACACTTTTTTCGCGGTGTACGAGTCTCCTTGATACTCGTAGGTGAACGCGACACTGGGTTCGTACTTGACCTGTGTGCTTCCAGTTCCGGTGCTCTCCGTCTCGACACTGACTTCGGTCACAGTCGCGTCCACTTCGACTGCGTTCTCGACTGCGCTGGACTGCTGTACGTAGTCGTATGCCCCGTACCCGGTCACTCCGAGGCTGACGACGAGGAGTATCGCCGCACCACGGAGTGTATCGGGACCGTCGAAATCGATGTCTGGCACAGCGAATTCCCTCCATCGGGGCCACCCGCATCGTGACGGAAAAACGACACGACGGCGTTAACAGCTTGAAACGCCGTACGGGGCTCGTACGGTCGTGCGTAGTGATTTTCCGTGACTGTCGCGGTATCGGGCGGTATCACGT
>CAKZQY010000411.1 GCA_937142015.1 uncultured Halobacteria archaeon | reverse complement strand
ACGACGCTGATCGCCATCCACATCGGTATCGTCTGGGTGCAGGGCATCGCGGAGCCACACTGATCGACAAGAGACACGCACCGACCACACCGCACCGATCCACACGACCGACACACACCGACCACACAACACCGAGACAATGAGCGACCAAGACGACGCAGACGCACGGACGGACGGCGGTGGCACAGGCATCGTCGCGCCGGACGACGAGACCCCGACGTGGCGCGAGCGGAAGGAGCGCACGCAGGGGCTCTCCCGGCTGACCTACGAGTACTTCGAGCGGGCACGCAGAGAGGACGAGGACCTCAGACGCGAGTCGGACTACGTAGAGCGGGACGTGCTCGCGTTCCCGACGTGGCCCCACGAGGTGATTCGGAACCTCGCAATCGGGTCGTTCTTCGTCGGGATGATCCTGTTCCTCTCGGCGACGATGCCGCCACACATCGCCAACCCGGCGAACCCGAACTCGACGCCCGCGATCATCCTGCCGGACTGGTACCTCTACTGGTCGTTCGGTCTGCTGAAGCTCGGCTTCCTCAACCCGGAGCTGTCGATTCTCGGCGGCTCGAAGCTGATGGCCGACCGGACGTACGGCGTCCTCGCGAACGTGGTCGTCGTCGGCTTCGTCGCCATCGTTCCGTTCCTCAACAAGGGTGCGGCCCGGCGACCGGTCGAACAGCCGTTCTGGGCGGCCGTCGGCGTCAGCGGAATCACGTTCGCGTTCACCATCTCGGTGCTGTCGGTGAAGAACCTGATGCCGATGAACGTGAAGCTGCTGCAGGACCTGACCTTCCTGCTCCCCATCGTCACGGCGTGTGTCACCTACGCCGTGCTGAAGACGATGCGTGAAGGGTACATGTACGACCTCAACCGGCGGTACTACCGGCTCCGTCCGCCGAAGTGACGCGGCTCGCGGCTCCGACACTCGTGCTCGAACGCCGAACGAGACGGCTCCCTTCCCGAACTCGTGCTCGGACGCCGAACGAGACAGCTCTCTTTCCGAACTCGTGACTGACGACACCGACCGGACTGACGGGTCGAACGCCGCAGACGGCTCGTCAGTCCCCGACAACCCATTGAGCGCCTCCATCACACTCCGTGTCGTCGACAGTTCGGCGTCGTACGCCGCCGCGGAGCAGCTGTTGTCTCGCAACGATCTCCCGTCCGGTGACCTTCGAGGAGAGACGGACACGACGAGTACTCCGGCGACACTGTGGCTCGCAGTCGAGACAGCAGCGCTGCCGTCCGACAGCACTGTGGAGTCGGGAGAGTCACACTCGGAGAGTGGTGATATTCGGGCAGTCGGTGTCGGTGGCCTCGAACAGTACGGCACGGTCGGACTCGTGCGTTCTGTCGCTGTCCACCCCGAGCGACACGGGGAGGGGTACGGGACGAGCATCTGTGACGCAGTCGAACGGCAAGCGGCGAGTCGCGGCGTCGAGACGCTGTACCTCCTCACCACGACCGCCGCAGCGTTCTTCGAGCAGCGGGGGTACGAGCCGGTCGCTCGCTCGGACGCGCCGGAGGCGATCAGAGAGACGACACAGTTCACGAGCCTCTGTCCCGACGCTGCCGCCTGTCTGCGGAAGCGTCTCGACGAGTGACAGACGGCGAGCGGAAGCCCATCCCTCGGGAAGAGGTCGACGCGAGAGGAACTACTCGTACGGCTCTGCTATGTCTCACCCGCGCAGCAGGTTCACCACTTCGTCGGCGACGCCGGGCTCGACCGCCACGATGTAGCGTCGTCCCGGCTCGAGCGTCGTGTCGGGACCGGCGATTCGTTGCCCGTCGTCGTTGGAGATGACGAGCGTTCCAGCGGGGAACCGAACGTCGGAGAGCGCTCGGTTCGCCGCCGGCGCGCCCTCTTCGACCCGCACCATCGTGATGTCGAGGTCACCGGTCACGTCTTCGAGGGTCTCCACGCCGCCTGCGAGCATCTCGTTCGTGGCGGCGCGGCCACCCGCCCGTTCGGGGAACACCACCTCGTCGACGAACTCCCCGTAGCGTTCCTGACTGTTCGCGTCGATGCGTGCGACCGTCCGGATCTCCTCGTCGAACTCGCGTGCGAGCACACAGACGGCGAGGTTGACGCCGCTGTCGCCCGTGAGCGCGCCCACGACGTCCGCGTTCTCGATGCCAGCCTGTTCGAGCACGTCCGGGTCGCTGGCGTCACCGCAGATCACCGTTGCGACGTACTCGTCGGCCACGGCGTCACACCGCTGTTGATCCGGTTCGACGACCGTCACGTCGTGGCCGTAGCCGCGGAGTCGCTTGACAGCCTCGAAGCCGACGCGGCCCGCACCCGCGACGACGGCGTTGATCTTCCGGCTCATTGTCCCTCCGGAGCGTCTCCCGCGGGGGTGGTCACGTTTTCGGTCGGTCCGGTGTCGGCGTCACCCTCCGTGCCGCGCTTGAACCGTCGGAGGCCGTAGAACGTCACAACCCCCAACAGGAGCCAGCCGAGTCCCATCAGCCACGTCGTCAGATCGATGAAGAGCCCGAGGATCATGTTGAGTCCGATCCCGGCGACAGGTGCGACGGGGTACAGCGGCATCTCGAAGGGACGGTTCAGGTTCGGTCGCTGACGACGGAGTCTGATCACGCTGGCGTTGACGACGACGAACGACAGCAGGAAGAACAGCGACGAGAGGTTCCCCACCTGCCGAATCGGGACGAACGCGACGGAGCCGACCATCACGACGGCGCTGGCCACGATAGCGACCGCAGGCGTCCCGAAGCGGTGGTGGATGTGTCCGAAGCTCGGCAGCAGTCGTCCGTCACGCCCCATCGAGAAGGCGACGCGGCTGGAGGCGATCACGACGGCGTTGAGCGCGGTCAGCGTGGAGAACACCGCGCCGAACACGATCACCGCCTCGCCGCCGCCGACGACCGGGAACGTCGGCATGAAGTTGCCCGCGGCCGCGGCGATGCCGGTCTCGCCCGCCTCGCCGAGCTCCGTCGCTCCGAGCGTGCCGATAGCGACACCGACGACGGCGAGGTAGACGAGCACGGTCGCCGCCAGCGAGATGAAGATCGCACGCGGGATGTTCTTGCGCGGGTTCTCCACCTCTTCGGTGACGGTCGTGATCAGATCGTACCCCTCGAACGCGATGAACGTGAGTCCCATCGCGGGGAGGATGTCGACGGGCGTGTGGTCGCCCGGGAACAGCGGCTGGAACTCGGCCGTCGAGAACTCCGCGGCAGTCGCGCCGAAGTAGACGAACACCACGAGGATGAGCACCTTCGTCGCGGTGAAGATCGTCTCCGCGGAGCCGCTCGCGGCCGTCGAGACGGCGTTCAACAACACCAGCAGCACGACCGAGCCGAGTGCCAAGCCGGTGATCGTCACCGCCGCCACCTGCTCGGGCGGCGGCACCGTCCCCGAGAAGTAGACGTGGACGAGCTCGACGAAGTTCGGCGCGAACCCGAGCGCGTACAGCGCACCCGCGATCATGTAGGCGAACCAGAGCATCCAGCCCATCAGGAAGGACACCAGGTCGCCGAACACCTCGTTGACGAAGGCGTACCCGCCGCCGCTCTTCGGAATCGCGCTTGCCAACTCCGCGTACGACAAGCCCGTGAACGTCGTCACCACGCCGTTCAACACGAACACGAGCAGTGCCGCCGGCCCGGCTGTCTTTGCTGCCAGCCCGGTCAACACGAAGATTCCTGCACCGATCATCGCCCCCATACCGATCATTGTCGCGTCCAAGAGACCCAGTTCGGCCTCTGGAGATCGTTCGCCGTGCGAACTCATTCTCTCTGTTCTGCCCGCCGGGGGGTACTGACTGGCGGGTATTATTCCCAGCGTCTGCGGATCGGCGGAAAGCACAAACGAGCTGTCGCGTCTGCTCGCGCTGCGATCCGTTCTGTCGACCACTCGGGGGATTGTAGGTGATTCGAGGGCGACCGCGACTACGTCGGGGCGGTGAACGTTGCTCGCGTGTTCTTCAGCGCCGGCAGAGCGCTCGATCACGGGTTCACCTTCCCGTACACCTGAGACTGTGAAATCGTGATGGCTGGCCGTTCCGCTGGTGAGGGAAGCGGCGCGTCCCAATCCACGCCATTCGTACGGGGTACTACTGAAAACTGCTGAAAATTGGAACGGTAGGCGGACTCACACCACTCGTCGTCTGTCGATTCACAGCCCCGCGCCAGCGCCGTTCTCCTCGGCGCGGTCGCGGTAGACACGGAGGAGCTCTTCGAGAATCATCCCCGGCCGGTCGGTCGCGTCGTAGTTCTCGTCGATGTACGCCTCCGCCGCCTCGAAGTCGTTGCGGAGCCCGTACTGTCGAACGGTGATCACCGCGTCCAGAAAGTCACGACCGCCGTCGGCCCCCAACAACCGAGGTTCCTCGTCGAGGTCGAGTTCGTCTTTCAACTCCCCGTAGTTGAACGTCGACGGATCGTACTCGTCGTCGACGAGGGCGAGGACGTACTCGGCAGAGAACCGGTAGAACTCCGACTTGCTCTCGAAGACCCCGTTCTCGACGAGGCTGTCGATCTCGTCGACGACTTCGTCGGGGTACCGAACTGTGTCCTTCGCCATCGTCTGAGTGACCTCTCACTAGTAGTTCGCACGGTGTGGTAAAGAAAGTTCTGGGAGCCCAGTTCCAGTGGAAATCCCGGTCGAACGGCTCTCGGCTGCGGGTTTTGCTCGCTGTCTGCCGTGCGTCTGACGCTCGTCTGACGGTCCCTGTCTCCCCTGCTCGCGGGACCGCTCGTCGTCGAGCTGATAGAAACGGCTGTCTCCGACCTCCCGGGACCAGTATCGCCGAGTCCGTAGCAGCGGCCGATCCCGTCATACGGTCGTGCGTAGATCGTTACCACCGGCGACTGACAGAGAGCACCGCAGCGACGTGATACCGCCCGATACCCCGAAAGTCACGGAAAATCACTACGCGCGACTGTATCAGTCACGCGGCTCTGTCGACGGCGTCAGATCTCCGCCAGTTCCTCCAGCGCCGACTCCAGCGGTGCCGTCGACACCGCGAGCGCGAACCCGTCGGCACGGGCGAGCTTCGGCGCGTACGGCCAGAGATCCGTCTCCTCGACGCCGTGGAGGATCACGGCGTTCGGGGTGGGCGTCACCACGCGGAGCGCTACGAGCGGCGACTCCCCGCGAGTCACCTCGGTGAACACGAGCGCACGGTCGGTCGACTGGCCGTACAGCCGGTAGAACTCCTCACTCGACAGCGAGGTGATCGCCTCGATACTGTCGATCACGGTGTGGCCGTTGACAGTGTCGCGCTCGCCGGGTGCGACCTCCGTCGCTTCGAACGCTTCGTAGACGCGCTCGGTCGGGCGCGCGGCGGGGTACTCGCGGATGTCCCGAACGATGTCCGACTCGAACCCGGCGGAGACGACGCGAGCGAACTGTCTGATCCGGTCGCCGCCGCGTGCCTCGTCGATGTCTAACAGCGACTCCACGACCCGGGACACCAGCCCGATGCCGGGCGAGGCACGGCGGCCGCTCTCGTAGTCGGAGACGACCGACGAGGAGACGTCCATCCGGTCTGCCAACTCCGTCTGTGACACGTCGAAGTCTGTCCGCCACTTCCGGAGCGTCGCTCCTGGGTCCTCCGACAGCGTGATCTCGCCGGCGATCCGGCGCGCCAACTGCCCTCGTGGCGTGTCGCCCGCGTCCGACCCTGTCGGATCGTCCATACGACGACGCTCCGAGAGGCGGACACAAAGACGTTTCCCAACGGTGGTGGCGGTCTCCGAACGAGTCGCCGCCGACATTGAACGAACGTCCGGGCGCGAACGAACGCGAGCGACACGACAGCATCGCTCTCCGTGAACAGTGAGTTCACTCCAGCTGCAGCACAGTCGGGTAGTTGTTCCCTCTCCTTCGGTAACGAAATTTCGAACAGGTGTACTCGCCCGAGAGCGGCAGAATCCGCGGGCTGGGACGGAGAGACAGCAGTTGGCGATTTCTCGCGGGGGAGCAAGCTTTTCGTACTCACATTCCGACCCACACGTAGGTGGAGTGTCGACGTGTGACATACAGCAACAGATCGATCAGAGACGACGTCCGCGAGTTGGGCGCGTTACTCGGCGACGTGATCGAGCGACAGACGTCTCGGGAGGCGTTCGAGACGGTCGAGTCGCTCCGTACTGACGCCATCGACTACAGGAACGGCGACCTCGACAGTCGGGAGCCGCTCAGAGACAGACTCTCCGGGCTGGCTCCCGAGACGACCCGGACGGTCGCGCGGGCGTTCGGGACCTACTTCGAGCTGGTGAACCTCGCGGAGGAGCGCCAGCGCGTCCGTGCCGTCCGTGGCGGACGCGTGACGGGTGAGCTCCCGGACGGACTCGACGCGCTGGCGTCCGCGATGGCAGACGTGGACGACGAGACGGCACGGGCCGCGTTGGAGGACGTACAGGTGATGCCGACGTTCACCGCTCACCCGACGGAGGCGCGTCGGAAGACGGTGAAGTCGAAGCTCCGGCGTGTGGTGAACTCGCTAGCGGAGCTCGACGAGCGCAGACTCACGGACGAGGAAGAGGCGGAGATTTGGGCCGACTTAGAGGCCGTCGTCGAGAGTCTCTGGTCGACACGGCAGGTGCGCGAGCGCCGGCCGACACCCTCCGACGAGGCGCGGAACGTCCGGTGGTACCTCGAAGGATCGCTGTACGACGTGTTACCGGACGTGTACGACGACCTCACAGACCGACTGGCGGAGGACCACCCGGACGTAGACGTGCCGTCCGTGCTCTCCTTCCGGTCGTGGGCCGGCTCCGACCGGGACGGCAACCCGTTCGTCACCGTCGACACGACGAGTGAGACCCTCGACCGCCAGCGGAGCGCCGTCATCGAGCGGTACGACGAGGAGCTGTCGGACCTCGCCAGCGCAGCCAGCGGCGGCGGCGACCGCATCGAACACACGGCGCGGTTCGAAGCGGCCCGCGACCGCCACCGTGCGGCGCTGCCGACGGTCGCCGAGCGCGTCGACGAGGAACACCCCGGCGAGCCACACCGCGCGTACACGCAGCTGGTGCGTGAACGCGTCGCCCGCGTCGACGACCCGCGACCCGGCGGGTTCGACGACGCCGACGACTTCTACGAGGCGGTGGCGGCACTCGCAGAGGATCTGCGAGCCAACGACCTGACCGCGGTCGCACGCGAGGAGGCGGGACCGCTGCTCAGACGGATCGAGACGTTCGGGTTCGTGCTCGCGCCGCTCGACCTCCGCGACCACCAGGAGAACCACACGGAGGCGGTGGCGGAACTGCTCGCACGCGAGGACACGGACTACGCCGGGATGGACGAGTCCGAGCGGGTCGCGTTCCTGACGGACGCCATCGTCGCCGACGACTCCGTGATCAGTCTCGACGTGGACGACGACGACGAGTTGTCGGACACCGCCGTGCGGGTCGCCCGTCGGTTCGACGCCTTCGGCGACTGGCAGTCAGAGTACGGCGTGGAGGCGATCGACGCCTACTGCATCTCGATGACCGAAGAGGTCTCGCACGTGCTGGAGGTGTTGTTCCTCTCGGACGCCGCGGGGGTCGTCGACCTCCCGGACCACTGTGGTGTCGACGTGGTGCCGCTGTTGGAGACCGCTTCCGCGCTGTCGAACGCGCGGGAGATTCTGGGGACACTGTTCGAGAACGAGGCGTACGGGGCCGCGTTGGCCGCTCGCGGCGACACCCAAGAGGTGATGCTCGGCTACTCCGACTCGAACAAGGAGAACGGGCCGTTGGCCGCTTCGTGGTACCTCCACCGCAACGCCCGTCGGCTGGCGAACGTCGCAGACGACTTCGACGTGGAGCTGCGACTGTTCCACGGGCGTGGCGGGTCGCTGTCGCGCGGCGGCGGGCCGATGAACGACGCGCTGCTCGCCTTGCCGCCGGAGACGGCGACGGGCGAGGTGAAGTTCACCGAACAGGGCGAGGCAATCGCCGAGAAGTTTGCCACACCGCGTGTCGCCCGCCGGGAGTTGGGGCTGATGATCGACGCACAGGTGCGGGCACGCCTCCGGACGATGCAGGACGAAGCGCCGCCCGTCGCCGAGGAGTGGCGGTCGGCGATGGAGACGATGGCACAGGCCGCCCGCGAGACGTACCGCGACCTCCTAGAGACGGAGGGGTTCGTGAGCTACTTCGAGACGACGACACCCATCACCGTGATCGAAGAACTCAATCTCGGCTCCCGGCCAGCCTCGCGGACCGGTGAGCGGACGGTCGAAGATCTCCGGGCGATTCCGTGGGTGTTCTCCTGGACCCAGTCGCGGGCGATCCTCCCGGGCTGGTACTCCGTCGCCGCCGGCATCGACGCCTACCTCGCGCCGGACGACGATACGGTCGACTCCGACGCCAGACGCGAGGTGTTACAGGAGATGTACGAGTCGTGGCCGTTCTTCCGGACGACAATCGACAACGTGGCGGTGTCGCTCGCACGTGTCGACATGGGCATCGCCACGGAGTACGCTCACCTCGCCGACGAGGAGCTCCGCGAGCGGTTCTTCCCACGGATTCGTGCGGAGTACGACCGCGCGCTGGAGCTGGTCGGCACTGTCACCGGCCGTGAACACCCGCTCGACCGCGAGTGGTTCCGGGAGACGCTGGACCGCCGGAACCCGTACGTCGACCCGCTGAGCCTGCTCCAAGTGAACCTGCTGGACCGCGACGAACTGACGGAGACTGAAGAACGAGCGCTCCGTCTCACTGTCACCGGTATCGCCTCCGGAATGAAGAACACTGGGTGACTTCCGGGAGGGGGGACCACCGGTGGTTCAGTTACAGACCGTCGGATTCCGGTGACAGACGTTGTAGATCACACGTGGAAATTTATTATTGGAACCATCGTTTCCGTCGCTACGACAGAAGCGTCAAGTGGATTGTGAACAGGAGACAGAGGGCAAATGACTTAATCGGACGAGAACAACCACCTGCTGTATGGACGAACAAGACGTTACAGAATTGTATCAAAACTTGTCGTCGGGACTAGAGTCGACTATCGACAATCAGCCCGACGCACATCAAAAACTCAATCAGAGAGCAGTCGACTTGGGGAAAATAAACTTACTGTCGGCAAGCGTAGTAGTTGCCGGTGCATCAGTCAGTAATATACAGCCGTCACTGCTGGCCATCGCTACTATTCTGACATTTTGTTACGCGTTGTGGTCTTGTTTCAGGGTGTACCATCCAACTAGGCTCGACAGAGGTATTAACATAGAAGCACTGAGAGAGGCCGAAGAAATGGCTAGAAACAAAAAATCAAAGAAAGAAATAAATAGAAGGATAGCATACACGTACGGAGAAGTGATACAAGAATTCAACGATGAATACAGAATAGAAAAAGACAGGTTCGTTACCGCTCTGTGGTCGTCAGTGACCGCATTAATGTTCTTATCAACCGTTATAGTAATCGAAATAGCAGAAGTTTACAACATTTCACTACAGGTCCTCGCTCTGTTTGTTGTTCCCATGGTGGGAATATGGGGAAGAGATATGTATAGCGATACTCGACATTAGCATATGTCAGGAACAGACACTCAGAACAACCAACCTGACGATACAGGTGGGGGCGAGAGCAGTGCCGGCGATACAGGTGGAGATGAGGGCAGTGAAGCGGAGGTTCTCATTCCCGAGAAAGAACCCGAGCCGTTTTCGACGGTGCAGAACAGCGAGGATTCGTCCACCGATTCCGAGGGCAACAGAGTCGCCGAACTCGATAGCGACTCGGACGAGTAGCGGTCGGTTGGCGAGTCGACGAACTGAGACCGCGTACTGCGAACCACCGAGACCTTGTAGCGTCCCCTCCGAGGCGGAGGTATGCGAACGGAACAGCGGGGGTACGGCGAGGACGGCAGACAGCGCCGGCTGGTCGTGCCAGAGACGACGGACGACCTGTGGCACCTCTCACACGTCTTAGAGCCGGGAGATCTCGTCGAGGGAGACACGACGCGGCGCATCCAGCGGGATGACGAGAACCTGCGGGACACGGGCGGGGAGCGCGAGCACATGCACGTCACCATCGCGGTCGAGGACGTGGAGTTCGCGCGGTTCGCCAACCGACTGCGCGTCGGCGGGGAGATCGTCGACGCCTCTAGAGAGGACCAGCTCGGTCACCACCACACGCTGAACGTCGAGGAGCGGACGGAGGTCGTCGTCGAGAAGGAGTTCAAGCCGGACCAGACGGAGCGACTCGCGGAGGCGGAAGCGGCGACAGACGCGCCGCCGGTCGCCATCGCCACGGTCGAGGAGGGTGCCGCAGCGGTCCACACCGTCCAACAGTACGGTACCGAAGAGTACGTCTCACTCACGAAACCCACCGGGAAGGGGGAGTACGCCAGACCGCGCGAGGAACTGTTCGACGAGCTCGGGGAGGCGCTCGCGAGACTCGACACGGACGCGATCATCCTCGCCGGCCCGGGGTTCACCAAACAGGACGCTCGGGAGTACCTCGCAACGGAGTTCGATGGGCTCGACGAGAAGATCACGACTGTCGACACCGCTGGAATCGGCGACCGCGGGGTTCACGAGGTGCTCAAGCGCGGCGCGGTCGAGGACGTACGCGAGGAGGCACGGATCGGCCGCGAGGCGTCGCTGATCGACGAGCTGACCGAGCGAATCGCCGAGGGCGCGAAGGCGACGTACGGCCCCGATCAGACGATGGAGGCCGCCGAGTTCGGCGCGGTGGAGACGCTGTTGATCCTCGACGAGCGACTCCGTGCGGAACGGCAGGGCGACGGTGACTGGGAGATCGACGCGAACGACCTGATCGAGACTGTCGAACAACGCGGCGGCGACGTGACCGTGTTCTCCAACGAGTTCGAACCCGGCCAACAGCTGTCGAATCTCGGCGGCGTCGCGGCGCTGCTCCGCTACCGACTCGACTGATCGCTCGACACACTCACTGGCCGAGTCAGACTCAGTGTCCGAATCTGACTCACTGGCCGAGTCAGACCCTGTGTCCGAATCTGATTCACTGTCCGAACCCGACGATGTCGCGCGTGACGACCGATAGATGCGTTGCGGTAATGAGAAAGGATGGCAAGTATTATCCGTCGGCATACCGTGACTTCGACTACGATGAGTGCCTCAGAGCAGACGGCACCGGAGGAGTCGGGCGCAGACGGGTGGGACGCGGTCGCAGAGCTCCCGCCCAGCGCGAAACTCGTCGCCAAGGTGTTGGAGTACGAGGACACGTTGTCACAGAGCGAGATCGCAGAGGAGACACTCCTCCCGCCGCGGACGGTTCGGTACGCGCTCTCTCGGCTAGAGGAGGCAGACGTGGTGGAGTCGCGGTTCTCCTTCTCCGACGCCCGAAAGCGACTGTACACGCTCTCGATCTAGCGACCGTCCACGCTCTCGATCTAGCAACTGTCCACGCGCTCGATCCGGTGACTGCACACGCACAGCCGAACGGCGAGTCACAGCTCTGGACGGAGCAGTCGGAGCGTCGCTGCGGGTTCCAGCACGACCGGGACACCGGGGGGAACGTGGCGCGTGCGTTCGTCGTCGAGCAGCAGCGAGACGGACCGGTCGTCACGCTCGACTCGGAGGCGGACCGGTCCGGCGAGCACGTGTGAGTTCGCGTTCGTGGCGAACGGGGCGATTGCGGTGACAGCCAAGCCAGTGTCGGGCGCGAGCACCGGTCCACCAGCAGCGCGTCCGTAGCCGTCGGAGCCGAGCGGAGTCGACACGACGACGCCGTCCGACCGGACAGTGACGACGTGTCGCTCGCCGTCGTAGACGGAGTACTCGGAGATTCGAGCCTGTTCGCTGGTCACCAGTCCGGCGTCGAACACGACACGGCCGACACGCTCCGTCCCGATGCCGACGGTGAGAAGCCTGTGCTCGACTGTGCGCACCTCGTCGGCCGCGAGTGCCGCGAGTGCCGACTCCGAGAGATCGACTGGTGTCTGCTCGGCGGTGTCTGTTGGCTCGGCTGGCTCCGTCTGCCCGGCGGTGTCCGTCGGCCCGACAGCGTTCGCCCGTTCGCCCAGGTCATCGGCCGCGAGCACTGGAACCGCTGGCGCGGTCGCACCCACCTCGATCAGTGCGCGTTCGCCGACAGTCACGACAGCGTCGATCTCGGCACTCACGTCGACCGTGTCTGCAGAGACACCAGTAACGGTCGTGTCCTCAGAGACACCAGTAACGGTCGTGTCTTCCGAGACACTCGTAGCAGTCGTGTCTTCGGAGAAGTCGTCGACCGCGAGCGTCGCAGCGACACGGAGTCCCGCAGCCTCCGCAGTCGCTGCGGCCGAGTCGCCGCCGCCGACGAGTACCACGCGGGGGTCGCTCATCGTCCGTGATTCAGCCGGACAGACAAAAGCCTCCGTGGTTCCGGCACCACCGCCTCGACGGTCGTCGTCTCAGTCGTTCAGCCAGAGGTCGAGGTCGGTGCGGTCGTGGAGCGACCGTTCGAGCGGCTCTGCGAACGCGCGGAGGTACACCTCACCGGCGAACACCCGTCCGGAGTTCAGGTGGCCAGCCAGCGCCTGTCCGCTCTCGCGGGACAACACCGCGTGGGTGTGGGCGAACCGCTCGCCGTCCAGCAGTGCCACGTTGCCGACACAGGCCGCCACCTCCAGCGGCTCGTCGAACTCTACCGCGCGGTACTCCTTCTCGCGTTGGTCGTAGAACCACACCTCCGCGTCCCGGACTGCGCCCATCGCGTTGAACCACGCGGCGTCTACGTCTTCGGCCGCCGCGAGCGCCTCGATCTCCTCGCGCCAGTCTTCGCCGGTCTCCATCCGCGCGAGGTACTCTGCCTCCACGTCGACTTCGCGGTGTCGCATACGAACCGCTCTCGGCGCTCGGCGCAAAATGTGTTCGGTCGAGAATGCCTCCGGTGGCCACAATCGAACGAGGAACACCTCCCGTGGTCATAGTCGGCCGAGAACACCTCCCGTGGTCATAGTCGGCCGAGAACACCTCCCGTACGTCACGACATCCCCGAGTCACAACTCCCCACTGTGTCGACCCCCAGTCACAACTCCCGCACTGCGTCGACCGCCATCGCCAGTGTCGGTGCGTCGAACCACTCGCTCGCGGTCGGGTCGCCGCCACAGTAGGCGTTGGCTCCCGCGGCGTACAGGTCGGCGACCGCGGCGACAACGTCGTCGGGGAGCGACGGGGGGGTCTGCTCACACAGCGGTCGCCAGTCTGCGACACCCTCCCGGTCCGCGCGCTCTTTGGCTGCCGAGACCGCTTCGACCCACTCCGGGTGAGCGCGCTTGTAGTACTGCCGGACGACCTCCTTGGACACCTGCTGGCCGTCGTAGGAGAACCGGTTCTCGTCGAACGTCCCGACGACGTCTGCCACGCCGACCTCGCCGTCGGCGTAGTAACACTCGATTTTCCCGTCCTCGTGGGTGAACCCCGCCGTCTCCGCGTGCTCCGTGACGACCTCGTTCACCGTCAGTGCTAACTCCGTCAGTCGGTCGACCGTCGCCCGCCCGGCGAGTCTGTCTGCCTCCTCGCGCGAGAGGTAGCGGTCTCGCTCCTCGAACTTGGTGGAGAACTCGACGACCGGCTCCGGCAGCGTCACCGGCTCGTCGGGCCACGCTGCACGGTCGAGTCCGACCTCCCTCGGCGACCGTCGCCGCCGGAGGCTCGATCCGACTGGCACGGCGTTGCGGAAGACGATCTCCAACGGCACGAGGTAGTTGTCGCCCACCGCGTCGTAGAACGCGTCGTAGTCGTAGCCGTTCTCCACTCCGACGTACGGCAGCTCTGGCACCGAGACGAGGTCGATCTCCATCTCTCGTGGCGGGGTCTGCTGTGCCGCCAGCCGACGTGCTGTGTCACGACCTTCCGGGTCACGACGCTCTGTGTCACGACCTTCCGGGTCACGACGCTCTGTGCCACGACTTTCCGGGTCACGACCGCCTACGACACCGCGGTAGTGGGTCGGGACACCGTGGTCGTCCAGCAGCTCGAAGTTGTGTGCCCCCATCAGACACAGTGACGCACCCTTCCCCGGAATCGTGTCCGGCATCTGGCCCCAGTCGAAGACGGAGTAGTCGTCGGTGAACACGAACCGCCCGCGGCCGACCGCCGTCGCCGTCGCCGGCTTCGTCACCCGGAACTCCTTGACGCTTGTCACGACCCAGACTCTGCCCGCCGCGTAGAAGTATTCTTCCACTCTCCTCCAGATTCGTGCGTACTCTGTGCGTCTGGCGAGTGGTGTTGTACACGGTGGTGGACAACTGTGTCGCGGATGGGGATCGACTCGTGTCGGTGAACGATACGTCGACGACATCCACTCGCCGGTGACACTCACCCGTCGGCGAAGGTCACGTCAGTGAACTCGAACCGCGCGCCGCCGCGGGTGCCACGACCGACATCCACCTCCCAGCCGTGTGCTTCGGCGATGCGGCGCACGATTGTCAGTCCGAACCCCGTTCCGTCGTCGGTCGACGTGTGGCCTGGTTCGAAGACGGTGTCGCGTTTCTCCTCCGGAATCCCCGGACCGTCGTCTTCGACGTAGATCCCCTTCGAGACGGTACCGGTGCCGCGTGTTGTCGTCGGGAACGGTTCGACGAGTCCGACGGTGATCGTGACGCTCCCGCCGGGTGCTGTATCGCCGTCGTCGGCTCTCGATTCGTCGTCGTCGTCGTTGTCGGTGGTGCCGTGTTCGAGGGCGTTACGGAACAGGTTCTCGAACACGTGGCGGAGTCGCCCGCGGTCGCCACGGAACGTGAACTCGTCGACGACCTCGACAGTCGCGGCGTCCGCGTCGACAGTCGCCCAGCAGTCGCTCACGAGCTCGGAGATCCGGATCGGCTCCGTCTCCGCCACCGTCTGGCCCTGTTTCGCGAGCGTCAGCGTGTCCTCGATGATGCGTTCCATCCGTCCGAGTGCGCGCTGGACTGGCGGGACGTGTTCGCTGTCGTACTGTGCCGCGAGGAGGTCGACGCGTCCCTTCGCAACGTTCAGCGGGTTCCGGAGGTCGTGGCTGACCACGCTCGCAAACTCGTCGAGTCTGTCGTTCTGTCTGCGGAGCTGTCGCTCGCGCTCGACACGTGCAGTCACGTCGCGGGCGCTCACCACGACGCCGCCGATCACGTCGTCGTCGACGCGACTCCGGAGCGTCGCTTCGAGCCACCGCCACGAGTCGTCTGCGGTGCGGAACCGTGCCTCCAGCACCCGCTCGTCCGTCCCACTCGCCTCGTCGTCTGCGGAGCGATCCACGTCCCGAAGCTGCTCGACCGCGCGGCCGATCCGGTCGCGGCCCTCCGAGTGGACGTACGACGCGAGGTCGTCGCCGACCATCGTGTCGGGCTCGTAGCCGAGGATGCGCCGCGCTGCCGGGTTCACGTACGTCACCGTCCCGCCGTGGTCGACGATAGCCGTGAGTGCTGTCGAGTCCTCGACCAGTCTCCGGTGGAGTTCACAGCTCCGACTGTCTGCCGTCGCATCCGACGCTCGACTCACCGACTGTCCCGACTCGCGGTCACTAGCCGTCGTGTCCGACGACTCACGGCCACTAGCCGTCGTGTCAGACGACTCGCGCTCACCAGTCGTCGTGTCCGACTCACCCGCGTCGGTCATTGTCACGGTGTGGCCGGCCTATCGTGATAAAACAATTGGGGAAAATCGGAGTTGTCGCGGAGCACTGTGAAGTCGCGTCGTGGGTGACATTCCCGGCTGGCCTGTCAGTCGTCTTCGGCGTCGACGGTGAACTGGTCGACAGTGTCGCTGAGAGTTGCCGCGCGGTCGGCGACATCGCCCGCGGTTCGGGCGACTTTCGAGACGGTCGACGTCTGTTGTTCGGCGGCGGCAGACACCTCTCCGGCGTCGCGTGCGTTCTCCGCGGCGATCTCGGTCACGTCCTCGACGGTGGCGGCGACCTGCTCCGTCGAGCGCGCTTGGTCGTCCGTCGCCCGGTCGATGTCAGTGATCCCCTTGTTCACCTCGGCGACCACCTCGTCGATGTCGTACAGCGCCTCGATTGCCCGCTCGACCGTCTCGTTGCTCTCGGCGATCCGCTCGTTTGCACGCCGGATCTGCGCGGCGGTGTCGTCCGTCTGTGACTCGATCTCCCCGACCAACCGCTCGATGTCGTCCGCGCGGTCGCCTGCCTCCTCTGCGAGCTGTTTGATCTCCGTGGCGACGACTGCGAACCCGTCACCCGTCGCGCTGCTTCCGCCACCGCTTCCGTCGCCACCACCGCCACCGCTTCCGCCGCTGCCGTTACCACCGGTCCCGCTGTCGCCTCCCACACCACCACTGCCGCCACGTCGAGTGCCGACGCGTGCGGCCTCGATGTTGGCGTTCAGCGCCAGCATGTCGGTCTGCTCTGCCACGTCGCCGATCACGTCTGCGAACCGCTCGATCTCGGCGATCCGGTCGACGAGGCTGTCGACGGCCGTGACCGCCTCTGTCGTCTCTGTCTGAATCTCGTCGAGCGCTTCGGAGGCCTCCTCTGCGGCTTCGCGCCCCTCCCGACGGTACTCGCCGGCCCGCTCGGCGCTGTCTGCGACCGCGCCGGTCGTCGAAGCCACCTCCTCGACGGTCGCCGACAGGTTGTTCATCTCGTCGGAGACCTCCCTGAGTCGGTCGCGCTGTTCGTCCGCGCCGGCGCTGATCTCCTCGACCGTGTGGGCGATTTCGGCGGTGGCAGACTCGATCTCGTCGCTGCTCGCCGACAGCGCCTCCATCGACGCCGCCACCTCGTCGGCGAACGACTGCACCTCGGCGAGTGTGGTCTCCAGC
>CAKZQY010000410.1 GCA_937142015.1 uncultured Halobacteria archaeon | reverse complement strand
CGGAGGAGACGAACGAGCGTAGGCCGGAGGAGACGAACGAGCGTGGGCCGGAGGAGACGGACGAGTCCGAGTCGACGCGGTACCGTGTCCACGCGCGCATCGTCCGTCAGCCGAGTGATCCGGAGGCGACGGAACGCGCCGAGTTCGTGTTACTCGATCTGACACCGACCGAGGACCCGGCGGACGCTTACGAGCCAGTACTCGTTCACGCGGAGGGGTACGACGGCGAGGTCGCAGAGACAGTCACCGCGCTCGAGCCGGGGAACGTCGTCAGGGCGACCCTCGACTGGACCGGGAAGCGGGCGACAGCGACGTTCACTGACGTGACAGTCGAGCGGCGCACCCGCTACCGCTTCGCCCGCGACGTGGAGGGATTGTTCGAGGCAGCCCGCGAGACGTGGCGCGACGCCCGGGCGGCTGGTGACGCGGTGAACTCGCGTGTGACCCGCGACACGGACGGCCAGCCGAACGGCGCGCTGTACGTCTTCGCGGACCCCGCCCAACGAGACGTGTTCGAGTCGTTCCAGAGCGGCCGCCGCCCCATCGACCCGCTCGTCGAGCGTGTGAACGAACACCACACCGCCGCAGCCGACAGCGCGCCGACGGACGAGGGAACGGGCGTCGACGGCGGGAGCGACTCTGCAGCCGACGACCTCGGGAGTGGCAGTCTCGCTGCACGGCTCCCGACTGTCGAGGACACGGACGACTCCGACGGACTGCCAGACTCGTCGGATGCGGACGACTCCGACGGACTGCCAGACTCGTCGGACGCGTCGGAGTCTGTCGACGGCGAGCAGCCACCCGAGGACGCGGGGACAGCAGCTCAGTCCGCACCAGCCGACTCGACACCGCCGGCTCGGGAGGTGTTCGTCCTCTCGCCCGCCGACGGCGCGTTCGTCGTCGTCTACGTCGCGTTCAGACGCGACGGGCTGCTCGCCGAGACAGTGCGAGACACGTACGACGCACTCGGGGACTGACACTGTCTGCTGGAGACTCACCCGGGGGCTGCTGCTGGAGACCGTCGACTACAGAACACGGGTTCACAGAAGGCAGTGATGTGGGATGCGAGCCCAACCATGTGCTAGCTGCCCGGTGTCAACCGGGGACCGCGCCTCACGGCGCGCATCGGGGTGTCATTGGCTGGTGAATAAATACTTTTTGGGGTGTGGCACCGGACGCAGGCACACGTCCGCCGTCGTCGCTGGGGTCGGTGAGTCGGTGGTCGCGCGTGCGTGCGACAGAGTCGAAGTGAACGTCGCCACGGCAGTCAGCAAGTGTACGTCACCACGGCAGTCAGTACTGAATCTGCTCGATGGCGTCGGGCGGGAACAGGCGGCGGAGTTCCGGCACCTCCAGCCACCCGCTGGCGTGGAGACGGACACTGCCGGTGTACCGCGAGAACTCCGCGCTCGACGCGAACTCGACGGTCACATCCTCTAGGTCTCGCGCCCGAGGCGTCGCCGGGGCGTCTGTCACGTCTCTCCTCCGCTCGGGGGTTGTCGTCGGCTCACACGTCCTCGAACGGACCGCCGGGGCATAGCTGTTCGGGGGATCAGACGACGGCGTTCCAAATCGGCTGGATCAGGAAGAACAGTGACTGGAAGCCGGCGTACAGCACGACCAGCATCGAGGCGACGAGCGCGCTCTTCGGTCGTTCGATCTCCATGTCGTTGCGGGCCTCGACGCGCCGGGCCTCGTACTCGAAGAAGTCCGTGAGGAACAGTCCGAGCACGAGCGCCGACATCACCATGCCGCCGTGCGGTTCGACCACCATGAACGCGAACGACGCCACCAACAGACTGATGTTGGTCAGTTCGTGTGGCAGGTACCGCGAGAGTTCCTCGTCGTCGTCCCCAGCGGCAGCCTGCTGGACGTGGTTCCGGTGTGCCAACAGCCGGGTGATCAGGTTCACCACGACGAGCGCCATCACCAACGGGGGTAACAGCCCGGAGACGCTCTCTAAGGCACTCACGGGGAACGGAAACGCGAGTGGAACCGGTTGCATACTCACGTCTCTGTCGAGGATTCGTTTGAAGGTTTCCGTTCGCCACGGACACGAAACGTGCCGAGAGCAGCCGAGAGAACTGCCGAACAGCCCTCGTCCGTGCGGACTCGGAGCGTCTCTCCGCCCTCCACTGTCGGTAGTGCTGTCTCTCCTCGGCTGGTGCCGTCGCCCTTCGGCTGGTGCCGTCGCCCTTCGGCTGGTGCCGTCGCTTTTCGACTGGTGCCGTCGCTCTTCGACTGGTGCCGCCGCTCTTCGGCTGGTCCTGTCTCTTCCGATGGCGGGTGTCTCAGATACCCTTCCCCATCAGGTGACTCCGGAGCACGTCCGGCGTCTTCACACCTGCGTCGGTGTTGACCACGACCACGCGGTCGTCGCCGTCGAGTTCGCCGCTCTCGGCGAGGTCCCACGCGCCCGCGAGTGCGACACCGCCCGCCCCGCCGACTTCGAGCACCTCCGTCTGTGCGACGGTGACGGCGCTCTCGAGCGCGTCGTCGTCGGACACCGTCACCCCCTCGCCGCCGACCGCAGCGAGAGCATCCAGCGCGAGGTCACCACCAGCCGGATCTGGAATCTCCAGCTCGCCGACGATGGTGTCCGGCGTCTCCCACGGCTCTGTCGTCTCCGCGCTGGCGCTGTGCGCGCTGACAATCGGCGCACAGCCGGCGGGTTGGACGGGGTGAACGGTCGGTGGGTCTGCCAGCACGCCCGTGCTGGTGAGTTCGTCGAGCCCGCGTGCAACAGCGACCACCAGCTCGCCCGTCCCGACTGGAACGACCAGCGCGTCCGGCGGCGACAGCGGGAGGGCCTCCGCGACGGCCGAGGCCGTCCGCGCCGACAGGTCCCCGCGCGCCAGCGCGTCCTCGACGACGACTTCGTAGACGAGTGACTTCGTCCCGTCGTGGCGGTACGCCGTCTCGAAGGCGCTCAGCGAGTGGTAGTCCGTCGCCAGCTGTTCGTCGACCGCCGCCGCAGCGTCGTCGAACCGCCCGCCGACGACCCGCATCTCCCCGCCGTGGACGTTCACGAGCGCCTTGTTGGAGAACGCCGTCCGCGACGGAACGAACGCGTACGACCGCGCGTCGATGCGACCGGCGTACGCCGCCGCGGACTGTCCGGCGTTCCCAGCCGCCGCGAGTGCCAACGGCTCCGTCCCGTCCCGGTCTGCGGCGGTCACGGCGAGACTCATCCCGCGGTCGTACACCGTCCCGGTCGGGTTGCGACCCTCGTCTTTGATCGACAGCGACGCGACGCCCATCTCGTCTGCGAGTCGACCCGCAGCGACGAGTGGTGTCGCTCCCTCACTCGCCGTCACCCGGACCTCGCGTGTGAACGGGAGCGGAACGGCGTCCGGATCGACGAGCCCCTGCACGACTGTCTCCTCGTCGAGGTCGTACCTCGGAGTGACGACTCCGCCACACGCTGGACACTGCCCGTGGGTGTCGACACCGAACGTCTCGTCACAGTCCGTACAGACGAGCCCGTCGAACGCCTCCGTCGTCGTCATACGACACGCTCCGGCCCGAACGGGCATATCAGTTGTTGGACGGTCGTGCTGTCTCCTCTTCCTCGGTGATATACGATTATACTGTCGGTCACAAGCCATCAAATCCGGGAGTCGACAGAACCGGGGCGAGACGCGTTGAAACCTCGAGTGGCACGCAACAACCTATCAACACTTGTGACCGACAGTATACGTTATGCCTCTTCGGCTGCAACGGCACCGCACCTGTGGACACCGCCGAGAGCGAGGTGGACAGTACTGCCGAGAGAGGAGCCGAGAGTACTCGCCTAGTGAAGATCGGCAGTACCCTTCTGCCGTTCGTCCTCGCGGCGATCAATCTCGCGCTCGTGGAGACACCCGTCGCGGTTGCAGAGCGGACGAGTCTCACCACACTCGTCTCGACGGGTGCTGTCGCGCTTCTCGCCAGTTCGGTCGTGACACGTACGAGTCGACGGACCGTCGGACTCGCATCCGGGGGAGTAGCTGCTGGCGTCGTCGTCTCCGTCGCTGAGACGGGAGACAGAGCTCTGTTGGCTCTCGGGGTCGCGCTCGTCGTCGTCGGCACACACCAGTCGTGGCTGTTGCTGACGCGTCGTGCGGAGACGTAGCCGAGTCAGTGCCGACGCTGTCGGTCAGATGTGTTGGTACATCGTTGGTGTTCGGTTGAACGCCGTCCGCCAGTCTACGGCCGCTATGAGACCGTCGAGAATGGCGGGTTCGAGACTCAACCCGGCAGATTCTGATTTCAGACAGAGTTCGAGCCGACATCGACCGAAGTCGTCGCCGTCTATCACTTCACGTGCTCAACCGAACACAGATGGAGCGACAGTGTACCTCTGGTTGCCGCAGAACACCACAACGGTTATATATCCTCGCGTCTGCTTGGCCGATTTGCGAGATCAGCAAACGGGGATAGATTTATAAGAGGTGACAGCCCCTCCGACAGAGTACGGATGTCGCAAGCGCCCTCCAACACCGCAGCCGTGCAGCGAGCGAGAGAACAGTACGCCCGTGACGACGACGGTCCCTCGCTGACGTCCCCCCCGGAGGAGATCGTCGACCTGCTGACCGACGAGTACGCTCGGCAGATCCTCCGGGCCGTGACAGACGATCCGAAGCCCGCGTGTGATCTCGTCGACATGCTGGGTGTCTCCCGGCCGACGGTGTACCGCCGGCTGGACGACCTCGAAGCGGCCGGACTGGTCGAGCCGCGGATGTCGTTCGACCCGGACGGTCACCACCGTCAGGAGTTCCACGCGACGTTCGAGGAAGTGACGGTGACGCTCACTGCCGACGGGTTCGGCGTCGAACCCGGCGCACCCGCTGGCGCTGACTGAGTCCTCCGTCGTTCCGCTCTTCCCCGGTTTTTCCGATCAGTCGAGAGTCGTCATAGGGTCGTGCGTAGATAGTTACCGCCGGCTCGACTCACAGGTGCAGTAGCAACGCGGTACCGTCCAGTACTCCGTACCCAATCGAAAATCCCTACGCACGACCCTATCAGTCCCGGACGACAGTGAGTTCGAACGACGTGTCGGAGGCGAACTCCACGTCGAGGTAGCCAGACGCGAAAACGGTGTGAGCCGCCTCGGGGTCAAGTGGTTCGAGAATCTGAGATTCTCGTCATCCCGGAAACCAGAGATTTCCGGCGACCCCGAGGCTTCTTCCCGTGGATTAGTCGGACACGCCTCGGATACCATTGGTCTGGTCGCCTCGAACGGTACCAGAGGCCACGGTCGGGCCGTCCACAGGCCCCGATGCCTGCCGTCGCAACTCCC
>CAKZQY010000409.1 GCA_937142015.1 uncultured Halobacteria archaeon | reverse complement strand
GTCTCCACGTCGGTCGTCTCCTCGTTGTCCGTCTCCACGTCGGTCGTCTCTCCGTCGTCCGTGGTCGATGGCTCCTCGGTCACGTCGTGGCGGAGACGGTGCGACGAGAAGAACGTTGTCACCGCGGAGCGACAGCCTCCCGACGAGGGCCGATCCGCCCGCGCGGGAGTCACGGCGAGGTCTCGGCGTCGTCCGTCGCTGCCGTCTCGCCGGGAGTCGAAGCCTCCACGACTGGATCGTCGTCGGTCAAGTCGGTCGCACGCCGTCGAGCCTCGTCGACGAGCGACGGCTGTGCGGCGAAGTCGACCGTGACACGACTGCCGTCGTAGTTCGTCGTCACGGAGCCGTGGTCGTGGAGCCACGAGAGGAACTGCTGTGTCGCGCCCGTGTTCGGCAGATCGAGCGTGAGTTCCGCCGCCGGGAGCGTGTCGAGGAGTCGCTCGCGGAGGGTGTCGAGCCCGCTGCCCGCGAGCGCGCTGATCGCAACCGGGTCGCGCGCCTCGGGTGCCAACTCCCGGATCGTCTCGCGGCGCGCCGCCAGTGTCGACTCCTCGATCAGGTCGACCTTGTTCAACACGGGGACGACACGCTCCGTCGCCGCCTCGCCGGCGAGCACGTCGAGTGTCACCTGCGCTCGCTGGCGGAACCGCGCCGGCTCGGCCGCGGCGTCGATCACCGCCAGCACGGCGTCGCCGTCCGCGATCTCGTCGAGTGTGGTCGAGAACGACGCCACCAGCTCGTGTGGCAGGTCGTCGATCAGGCCGACGGTGTCTGTGAGCAACAGCCGTCGTCCGTCGAGGGTCGCGCGTCGCGTCGTCGTCTCCAGCGTCTCGAACAGTCGATCCTCCGTGTTCGCGGTCACCGACTCGTCGTCGTGTGCCGCGCTCGCGTCCGACAGCGAGAGGTCGTCCGCGAGGCGGTGCAACAGCGTCGACTTCCCGGCGTTCGTGTAGCCCGCGACGGCGACGAGCTCGAACCCCTCCTCGCGGCGGCGCTCGCGCCGTCGTGCGGCGTCGTCCGACAGCGACGCCAACTCCGAGCGCAGCCTGTCGATCCGGTCGGCCACGTCGTACACCGGTGACCCCTTCTCCGTGAAGGAGCTCATCGACTGCAGCTCCGCCGTCTGTCGGAGTCGCGGGAACTCGTACTCTAAGGTCGCCAACTGCACCTGTTTCTCTGCGCGCTCGTCTCCCGCACCCTCGGCGAAGATCTCCAACACGAGTCTGTAACGGTCGACCAGCCGCGTCTCTGCCGGCAACAGTCCGCGCAGGTCTCCGTACTGCCCGGGCGACAGCTCACCGTCGAAGATCACCGCGTCGACCGCCGTCTCTGCAGCCCGCTCGGCGAGCGTCTCCGCCTTCCCCGCGCCGAGGTTGTACGTCTGATCCTCCTGCCGTTGTTGAGTCACCGTCTCGACGACCTCGAAGCCGGCGGCGGCTGCGAGACGCTCGATCTCTTCTGTGTCCGGTTCTGCGTCCTGTCGGCGTGCGGCCACGATCGCTCGCCCGCCGTCTACCCTGTCTCCAATCTGCATCTGTGTCTGCTGTTACAGGTGATCGTCGTCTCGTCGATCCTGCAGCCCACGCTGCGGGGCGTGGACTCCGGTCGACAGACGACAGCCCGTTCGTCGTCGCGGCACGACTGCACCGTCGGCCCGACGAACGCGTCCCCGCCGACGCGCTCACCGGCGCGTCGAGAATAGGGTTTTCATCTACCGCGACGGTTCGAACCTGACGAAAATAAGCGTTGCTCCGCCTCGTGACAGCGTGACACACGCGAACGGGCCGAGGAGCCGAGTGGATCACGAAATTGTTCCACAGGTGTCGAGCAGATTCCGGAACGACGTGCCGGAAAGCCACAGTTCAGGCGACACGCAGCCGTGAGACGAACAGTGAGCACACACGACAGCGACGGCGGTCGCGTCCTGTTCGTCGGCGGGACACGGTTCGTCGGGCGACACGGAGTCGAGGCGTTCCACGAGGCAGGCTACGAGGTGACGGTGTTCTCCCGCGGGCGGTCGGGGAACCCGTTCGCCGGCCGAGACGGGATTCACCACGTGCAGGGAGACCGGACGGAGCGGTCGGATCTCGAACGGGCGAGAGCGGCGGCAGCGTCGGCCGGTCCGAGTGACTCGACGGACGCCACCAGCACCACGGACACTGAGACCGTCGGCACCGACACCGACGGAGCACCGGACATCGTGATCGACACCTGCGCGTACCACCCACGAGCGGTGCGGACGGCGGTCGACGTGTTCGCAGACTCCCGGTACGTGTACGTCTCCTCGGGGAGCGCGTACGCTCCGGACGACGCGATTCCGATGCGCGAAGACGAGACGCCGTTGGAGCCGTGTGACGAGGAGGCAGAGACGGACGACAGCCCGGAGACGTACGGCGCACGGAAGGCAGAGGGCGACCGCGTGGTGTTCGACGCCGCGGCGGACGGCGTCGAGGCGATGTCGGTCAGACCGATGTTGGTCGTCGGGCCAGACGACTACACGGAGCGGTTCGGCTACTGGGTCGGCCGCGTGGCGGCGTACGACCGCGTGCTCGTGCCGGGCGACGGCGGGTCGCTGCTCCACCGGACGTACGTCCGTGACCTCGCGGACGCGCTGGTGACCGTCGCCGAGGAGGGTGATCCCGGCGAGGCGTACAACGTCGCCGACCGGACGGCGTACACGCTCGACCGCTCGCTGGAGATCGCCGCCGACGGGCTGGACACCGACGTGGAGGTCGTCCACGCGAGCGCCCGCGAACTCGCCGCCCACGACGTGACACCCGAGCAGTTCCCACTGTACGCCCCGGTGCCGGCGCTCGCCGCGACTGAGAAGCTCGCTGCGCTCGGCTGGGACTCGACCGACCCCGAGGAGGCCGTTGCGGAGACTGCCCGCAGGAACTACGAGGCCGATCTCACCGACCCCGAGGGTGCGCTCGACCGCGCGACCGAGGAACGTGTTCTCGACGAACTGGCCGACTGACACTCTCCCGTATCGACTCGGGTGTCTCTGCACCTGCGCGACTGGCCCCCACCTCGCGCTCGCTCGACTCGCTCCATCCCCGCGCTCGCTCGACTCGCTCCATCCTCGCGCTCGCTCGACTCGCTCCATCCT
>CAKZQY010000408.1 GCA_937142015.1 uncultured Halobacteria archaeon | reverse complement strand
CACCGCTCGACTCGTCCGGCACCTCCCGCCCTTCGAGTCGCGCGACTTCGTCGAGGGCGACCACCGCGTCCGTGATCGCCTCGCGGTAGTCGTCGTGTGCCTCGGCTGCTGCGGTGAGTGCCGTGTCTGCCTCCTCGAACGCCGCGGCGACCTGCGGGTCCTCGTGGGCGTCGCTCCCTGCCGACGTGTCTCGCGCTCCCGTGGTGGCGGACGTGTCGACGGAATCTGCCGTCTCGACGGTGTCTGACTGCTGTGCGTCTGCCTGTCCGTCACGCTCTTGTGACGGTGTGTCTGAGTCTTTCATGGGTCGTCGTCCTGTATGCGACACCCCGGTGAGGGTGTGCCTTCACCCTCGCCACTTCTCGCGTTCTGCCGAAGTGACGATCCCGGCGTGCCGCAGTCTGCAGTACGAGAGGCATAAACTTAACAATTTTGTTAGCTTACTGGTAACTTCTCTGTAGAATTTTCTGTCTGATGGAACCAGCAGTATGGAGAGACCTCTTGCTCTCCGCTATACTGGACTTTACTCATCTTAGGCGGTGGTGCGGAAGTCTCCACAAGAAAGCAGTTGGACAAATCTGATGTGTCCAGCACCAACTCCGTCTCGTGTGGCGAGTCAGACAGCCATGATACAGTGATTGTTTTACATCGTGTCGGCTTCCCCCCGGCCGACTCGCTTCGCACTTCCGACCCAGTCGGAAGCCCTCGCTCCGTGAGGCCGAGGGCTCCGCCTTGAAACTGCTGAGAACTGCGGTACGCCGGGTTCCCTACTTCGGCGGAACACGCAGGGGTGGCGAGGGTGTGTGGGCTGGGGGTACCCGATCAGGCAGACACCGGTCACGATTGTCCAATCAACCCCGACGCGTTCGGGTCGGAGGCGGCTCCGGAGTACACCGACGGCACGGGATACCTTGAATTGTCCCACGCCGGGCAGGTGTTGGTGTGGTCAACGCGGACACTGAAACGGTCGCGGACGTTCTTCGAGGAGCGCGCGGCGGGGTTGTCCAGACCACGGCTTATGCGTTGATCTATCTCTGTCACGAGGATCTGCCGAGCAACGCGCTCGCGGACGTAGCGACCGAGGCGATCGAAGGTGTCGGTGATCTTGCAGCGCTGTATCGTGACGAGGATACTGAGGAGGAGCGGGTCGCGGCGGCGGCGACGGAGCTGTTCGAGATTCTCTCGAAAGTGGAGGGTACGTGCCGCGAGTGACGCGCAGCGCGCGATCCACGAGTAGACAGCCGGTCGGCTGATCAACCGCTTCCTATTCTACGGGCGTTACAACACACAACGGTCACTGCGGCATTCCAGACTGCATTGTCTCCTCAGCACCAATGTTCCGATCTGGCGAACTGTCTAGCAGCTGCTCCATCAGCATGTTTTCCCTATTGTTAATGAATTCGATTGCGTTCTCTACTTTCCATAGCCTCTTTTCTTTTGGTATAAAATGCCTGTCGAGATATTCCCGAGTTCTAGTTTCTAACCACTCTTTGGGAAGTTGGTCTGACTTTTTTCTGTTCTCTCTTTCTCTAATAAGCTGTAAGTTCCCGATACTCTTTCGCAGGTTGTCCAGCTGCTCCGCATCACTGGTTTCCATTCCCCTCTCGTCAATTAGTTTGTCTCGCTGAAGCTCTGATTGTGGAAAAATATGATCTATTTCATAACTATAATTTTCGTTTGCGATATCTGGGAAGTACAAGATAGAGAGAACCATCCGGAGGGTTTGGTACCCCGATGGGTTATCTCCTCCAAACCAACGATTCAGTTTCTCTTCACTGAATCCCATTGATTTATTATAGTCATTTAGTTTTGATTCTATTTTTTGTATTGGGAATGTATTTTGATCAGCATCAGAGATAGCGTCTCTCACGCCTCGAATTGTCTGAACGGTGCCTCCTGTGTTGAGATCACCGTTGACCACAAGCGACGCCATCCAGTAGAGAATCTTTTTTCTCGTCTCTCTTCCATGCTTAGAACCGTATGAAAGTGTCGGGACGCCATTATCGTAGTAATAGTAGACTACGGGGAGGTGGATCATCTTACTTCGTACGTTACTGGTTGTCAGTCCGTAACTATCGAGTAAATCTAACATAGCGAATAATGATCGCTCAAACTCAGGATCTTTCCAAGTTTCTTTCATTTCTGCTAATGTATCTTTATCAAAATTAGACAGAGTGAAAGACAGGTTTGAGATATCAGAAGTGGTGAGTAATGCTCTGAGAACAAAGTTTGCATCAAATTCCACCCCTTTTCTTGCATTGTGGGAGTTGAGTTCATCAACAAGCTTTTTTATTTCGTCTCTTGCAACAATATCTTCGTCCTCATCTTCACCGCTCCACTGTGCGGTAGCTACGGAGAGAAGAAGATCAGATTTACTCAATTGGGTTCCGCCATCATTAGCTCTAATAAATATATCTAGAATCTTATCTCTGTCCTCGTCTGTCTCCTGAAAATACGAAATTGCATCTCTTCCTATAATAGCATTATGCAATCTTTGTATATTATTGTAAACATGACTCTTCACTAAGCTTTCGTCTATTCCCTCAGCATCTCGGATTTTATCAATTACCTCTTCCGCCTCCGCGGGGGCGTCGTCTGCTCCAAGTATATCACCAACTCTATACCAGTACTCATTTGTTCCAGACTCAGGATTCTCACCCTTGAACTGAAATTGGTACTTTCGGCCCTTCTTCTCTACTTCTGGTGGTAGTGCAACATTAAGATAGAGATACTTTCTCTCCCATGAATCACGCTTCTTTCTCTGCTTATGTGGTATTTTTTCCACGTACGAGCCTTCTAACCCGAGATAGAACGAAGTGAGACGTTGTTGTCCATCAAGGACTAAATTAACCTTGTTCGGCGTCTGCTCTAGACTGTCCGAATAGCGTGGGTTATGATATCTAGCATTCTCAATTTCATCTGGGAATATTGGATCTTCTATATAGTTTTTTATAAATTTGTATTTGATCCGTCTCTCTGAGTAATCTCCACTAACTCTCCAGAACAGAAATGAGCCGATCGGGTACTCACGAACCACCGAATCAAAGAGGTCTAGAATCTGTTCCGCATCCCAGACGAACTCCCTCTGGATGGCCGGAACGAGGTAGGTATAATTAATATCCTTAATGATACTCTCGATGGTTGTTGTCTGGTATCCCATTTCCTCCTAGAAGGCCCTACCTATACTTATATATTTCTATAATACCACTGACAACCTCGTAGCTATCGATACAGAACGACAGTACGGATACTAACTGAGACAGTGTCGGTCGGAAGCACCGACAGCGGGAAGTGTGGTTACAGCCCTCCCGGGTGGGAAGATGTCAAGCTTCCTGCGGTTCCTCGGAGCGTTCACGGATGAGCTCTCGGAGTCGGTCGGCGTCGTCCGTCTCGTCGAGTTCGTCGCGGGCGACGAGCGCCGTGCCGTCCACGGAGTCGCGGCCGGCGTCGTCCTCGGTGAAGAACACCGCTCGCGTACGGGTCACACGGCCGATCGAGGCCATCAGCTTCGCGCGCTTCTTCGCGGCGCGGGTGAAGGTGGCGTAGCTCGACAACAGCGTGAACTCCACGCGCGAGTCGTCTTCGCCGACGGCTTTGAACGGCGCACGCTCCGTCGGGTGGACGACGAATCCGGCCTTCGAGAGCACGGCGTGAACCTGCTCCGTCTCCGAGTCGGGCTCCGTCTCCGGGTCGTCGGGCGTCGGCTCCCCGTCGCGGACCTCCTCTGCGCCCTCCATCACGGAGACGGGGTCCGAGAACGGCTTGTCGAACATCTCCTCGAGCTTCACTGCCACCTCGACAGAGGCGTTCATGCCGTCCTCGTACTTGGCGACCGTCCGGCGGGAGACCCCCAGCTCGTCTGCGAGCCGGCCGAGACTCCACCCGCGGTCCTTCCGTTCGTCTTCGACGAGGTCGCCGTCGATGTTGACGTACAGCCCGCCGGGCGCGGCGTAGATCAGCGGCGGCACGTCCTCCAACAGGAGATCGTACAGCGTGTCCGGGTGGATCGCGGGCACGCCGTGCCGGAAGTACACCACACCCGGCTTCAGGTCCTCGTCGCGGGTGCGGAGCCCGATCACCATCGGCGTCCCCGAGAGGTACGTCCCCAGCCGTCGCATCTCGCCGCCCGTCGCCGCGTCGAACGCGTCCACGTTGCCCAACACTTTGACGAGGAGCAGGTCCTCGCCAGACCGGGCGGCGAGGTCGAACCCCTTGGGACGTACCGCACACCGCTCGCTGGTCAGAAAGCCCGCGTCGGCGAGCAGCGCGGTGACGTTCTCCAAGAGTGCCTCACGGGACATACCGTACTGTAGCTCACTCCACAGTTATAACGGTTGTGGCACCGATCCACACGCTCTCCCTCTCACGTCCGGCGGATCGGTGAACCACACGAGAGGTAGATTGATATAGTAGTGACCGGCGGTTCACTGTGACCGTGTGACACGACTCCCGCGGCCGCGAGCAGTGGCGTTTTTGTTCGGAGCCGCGAAGACGACCGACGTGAGCTTACAGACAGCGGTCGCAGTGCCGTTCCGGAGTGCCGGCAGCAGCCGGATGGGGGAAGGTGAGTTCGTCGTCGCGCTGTCGTTGGACAGAGACTGGTTCTCCCCGGATCAGGCGAAGCGACTGATCGACATCGCAGAGGGGCGCGGGCTGGTGGCCTACGAGGACGGGGAGTTGCAGGCGACGTTCGACCCGAGCGACGTGTCCGTCCCGGAGGATTTCGTCCCGGACGAGTCCGTGTTGACCGAACAGTCCACCTTCGAGCGCGTGATCGACCAGTTAGTCGCCGCGGGTGTCGAGAAACGCGAGGCTGTCGCGGCGGCCAACGAACGCCAGAGCCGCGCAGCCGTGAGTCTGGAGACGGCGGCGGTGCTCGTCGCCCGCGAGCGTGGCGTCGACGTGGGTGAGGCCGCGCGTGCCGCTCGTGCCGAGCTGACTGGAGGTGACGAGTGATGCGTGGTCGGAACCATCCGGAGGGAGCCGACAGATGGTGAGAGATCGACTCGACGACGGGGTTCGCATCGCGCAGCTGCTCGCGTCCGAGCTCGGGAGCGACGCGGTCCGGCCGCCGTTCGCCGTGACCGACGCAGACCCGGACGTAGACCCGACGGCCGACGGCGCACTCGCGTACCGTGTCGTCCTCGAACACGACGAGGGCGACCACGAAGACAGCGGACACGACGAGGGCGACCACGAAGACAGCGGACACGACGAAGGCGACCACGAAGACAGCGAGCACCCCGACGGGGAGCAGATCGCGTCAGTGTTCGTCCAGCCGGACCGCGTCCACGTCGCCTTCCGTCGCGCACCCGACGCGGCGGCCGAGAGCGCGAGCGAGGCCGGTCTCCGCACCCGACCGAAGGCCGTCCGTCCGCCACAGACGCTCGTGTTCGTCGAAGACGGCGCAGCGGTGAAGCGCGTCCTGCCCGTGTTCACCGCAGTCGCCGAGGCTGTCGAGGCGTGAGACGCGTCGATCCGGATTCGACAGTCACACCACAATCGCCTTCGGGGAGCCAGCCCAACGACCGTCGATGACCGACCTCGACGAGTCGCTCCCTCGACGACAGTTTCTCAAGGCCGCGGTTGCGACCGGCGGGACGGCGGCGCTGTCGGCGTGTGTCGACCGTCTCGCCGGGTCCGACACGCCGACACCGGAGCCGGTGCCGACGGGTGACGGCGCACAGGCACACCCGGAAGGGCAACACGAGTGGAACGACCACGTCCGCACGGACGACCACGGCAACACCCTGTTGCCGCGCCACCAGATTCTGCTGTACTGCAATCTCCCGGACGAGGGGCCACCGACGGCGGACGACCGGCAGGCGGTCGGTGACGCGCTGAACGCGCTCGACGAGGCGTACGCGTGGAGTCACGAGGGACTGCTCCACTCCGTCGCGTACTCGCCGGCGTACTTCGAGCGGTTCGACGCCGACCTCGCGGGTGTCGACCTCCCACGACCGGAGCCGCTCTCCTCGTTCGAGACGCCGGAGTTCGACGAACAGGACCTGCTGGTCCACCTCGCCTCCGACCGGCCGGACGTGGTGTTGGAAGCCGAGGAGGCGCTGCGCGGCGAGCGCGAGACCGCCAACGACACGACAGTGCCGCCGCTCACTGACGCGGTGACCGTCGAGTCGCGCCGGACTGGGTTCGTCGGCGAGGGGATGCCACACGACCGCGGTGACGGACTGGAGGGCGTGCCGGAGGACAACCCGATCCCCGAAGCGTCGCCGTTGTTCATGGGGTTCGTCGCCGGGTTCCGACGCAACCAAGCCAGCGAGTCGTACGTCACGCTGCCCGACGGCCCGTTCGCGGGCGGGACGACGAAGGTGGTCGCCAACTGGCGACAGCGACTCGACGACTGGTACACGGAGCAGACGTACGAACAACAGGTGATGGAGATGTTCTCGCCACAACACGCCGAGCAGGGACTCGTCGAGGGCGTCGGCGGGAACCTCGGCGACGACAGCAGGATCGACCAGTTCCTCGACGACCTGCCGGCGGCCGCCCGCGAACACGGACGGATCGGCCACGCACAGAAGGCTGCGCGTGCGAACCGCGACGAGGACGGCACCGTCCGACTGCTCCGACGACACTTCGAGTCGACCGACGACGACGTTGCGAGTCTCCACTTCCCGTCGCTCCAACGCGACATCACCGCCTTCGAGGAGGTGCGCCGCGCGATGAACGGCGCTGACGTGACCGAGGCGACGCCTGCCGTCCGCCAGCGCGTGAACAACGGTATCCTAGAGTACATCTTCGTCCGCCGCCGCGGCTACTTCCTCGTCCCACCCCGCGTGAAGCGTGCGCTGCCGCGACCTGACGGAGGGTGATCGGTATGACAGACGACGATCACTCGACGACCGATCACTCGACGACCGATCACTCGACGACCGGTCACTCGACGACCGATCACGCGGCGGCGAGTCTCGACAGTCACTCGACGACCGACCTCACCGAGGCGGACCGCGAACTGATCAGTCGCGCGGAGTCGACCACCGAGACCGCGTTCGATCCAGACAGGTGGGGCGGAGCCCACGTGGTCGGTGCTGCACTGCGGACGGCAGACGGAACGGTGTTCACGGGCGTGAGTATGCCCGCGAACGTCGGGCGAACGAGTATGTGCGCCGAGCCAGTCGCACTCGGCGCGGCGATCAGCGAGGGCCACGACGAGTTCGAGAGCGTCGTCGCCGTCCGGCACCCACTCCCCGAGGAGCCCCGCGAGTTCGAGGTGGTGCCGGCCTGCGGGGCCTGCCGCGAACTGATCGCCGACTACGGAGAACGAATCGGTGTCGTCGTCCCACACGACGGCAGACTCACCAAAGTCGACGCGATCGATCTGCTGCCGACACGGAACTGGTGACTGCCGTGAACGGTGGGCCGTCGGCCACAGGATTTCGGACAGGAATCCGACGAAAGAGGAGCGTACAACACGAAATCGAGTAAACACACGACCCGAACCGTTAACCACGCCACACCACAGCCTACAGGTATGTACGACGAGGACGATCTCGCGTCGATCAGAGAGGCCCGCGAGGAGTGGGAGGCGGAGACGCGCGATCCGGTGCTCGACAGGCACGGCGAGCGGAAGGATCGGTTCGCCACCGTGTCGAACTTGGAGATCGACCGGCTGTACGGGCCGGACGACGTCGCGGACCTCGACTTCGAGGAGGACATCGGCTTCCCGGGCGAGGAGCCGTACACGCGTGGGCCGTACCCGACGATGTACCGCGGACGGACGTGGACGATGCGGCAGTTCGCGGGGTTCGGCACCGCAGAGGAGACGAACGAGCGGTTCCACTACCTGATCGACGAGGGCCAGACCGGGCTCTCGACCGCGTTCGACATGCCCTCGCTGATGGGGATCGACTCCGACGACAAGATGTCGCTCG
>CAKZQY010000407.1 GCA_937142015.1 uncultured Halobacteria archaeon | reverse complement strand
GCGGCGACACTCCAAGCGGGCGTCGTGAAGCAGGCTCTCGTTGCCACTCTGCACATCCAGCGGAAACACGAGCGTCTTCGTGAGAGCCTGTGTGTGCGTCATTCGTCGTCGTTCTCGGTGGGTTCTGAGGTTCGGACAACTTTCACGTCGGCTCCACGCCAGCGTTTTGGAACGGTGACGTGGGCGCTGTTACCGAACTCCTTGACTTTACCGTCAAGGACTTCTTCGCCGTCGATCTCGAATCGATTCCCCATACAGATGTATATATTTTGGATATACTTAAGAGTAGCGGAGTCTGTTCATTGGAGCGTACGGCCTTCACCCTCGGGGTCAAGTCGTTCGAGAATCGAAGATTCTCGTGATCCCGAAAATCTCTGATTTTCGGACGACCCCGAGGCACTCGGCCTTCTCCGCCCGTAGACTGGTGCTTCACCGGTACCCGAGGTGTTCGGGTTGTTCGGCGACATCCGGCGTCGTCTCGGACGACGCTGCCGACGCCTCGGGGTCGTGTGTCTCCCGGTCCGTCGCCGACAGTTCGACCCACGGAACCTGTCGAAGACCCTCGAACTCCCCGTACTCCGAGTGGCCGTACGCTCCCCACTCGCCGAACGCCTCGCCGTGGTCCGCGGAGATCACCACACGTCCGGCGATCCGAGACCAGAACGACCGGGTGACGGCGAGTCCACCGGTGATCGGTCCGTACACCGACAACTGCATCCGCGCACGGTCCAGCCACGCCGAGAAACTCATTCGTCTACTCTGTCGGACACCGGACGGGCAAATACTCTCTGGTTCCGACTATCGGCGACAGCCGTCGACCGAAACCCTTGACTGACTGGCCAGTCAACTGTGTGGTAGAGAGATCGTGACCACGGACGCCGCCGTTCTCCAGCCCGGCGGTCGAACGGACAGAGACGTTCCACTGACGGCAGGCCCTCCAGCGATCGGCGGCCAGCTTCCGAGTGACCGACACCCAACACATGCGAGAGACGGCAACGACCGACGAGTCGACGGAGACGAATCGAACGAGCGTGGCGACGGAGACGACCCGAGCGAGCGTGACGACGGAGACGACAGACGTGACAGAGACAGACACCAGCGAGAGCACGAGAGAGACGGACACCAGCGAGAGCACGAGAGAGACGGACACCAGCGAGAGCACGAGAGAGACTGGCACTGGTGAGACGACAGACACGCGGACGGCGTTCGTCGAGGCCACGTACTGTGCGCTGTGCGAGTACGGCTACGCGAACGTGACGATGCAGGACATCGCAGATCGGACCGACCGGAGCAAGGCGGCACTCCACTACCACTTCGACGGGAGAGACGACCTCTTCCGAGAGTTCCTGTCGTACCTCCACGACGACTTCGTGGAGCGCACTGCGAATCCGACGGGTGAGACCCCGGCCGCACGCCTCGTCGATCTGCTGCGGACAGTCCTCTCGACCCCGGACGACCCCGACGAGACAGTCGAGTTCACCACCGCCTACTTGGAGATGAAAGCGCAGGCCCCGTACAAGGAAGAGTTGCGGGAGGGGCTCCGCCGGATCGACGACCACCTCGTCGATCAGGTGGCGACGCTCGTCGCCGAGGGCGTCGAAGCAGGCGAGTTCTCGGCGGAGACGGACCCAGAGGCCGTCGCCACGTTCGTGAGCACGTACCTCCACGGCACGTGGACCCGCTCGGTGGCCGCCGGCAGCGACGTGGCGACGATGCGGGCACGACTCGTCGAGTACGTCACCGAGGAACTGCTCGTCGCCGAGGCGTCACTCGACACGATTGACTCGAGCACGGCAGCGTCACCCGACACTGTCGACTCAGACGCGGCAGCGCCACCCGACACTGTCGACTCAGACCCAGTCAGGTCTGACGCGGAGACGACGCGCGGGGAGACGGACGGCAGCTCGGAGGTGTCGCAGTGACGCTCCGCGACCGAGTGAGTGGCCTGTTCAAGGGACGCGAGGAGTTCGACCTCACGTCGGGTGACATCGGCAAGCCGTTGTTCTACCTCTCGTTGCCCATCGTCGTCACGAACCTGCTCCAGACGGCGTACAACCTCGCGGACACGTTCTGGCTGGGACAGTACAGCACGGAGTCGCTGGCAGCCATCTCCTTCGCGTTCCCGATGGTGTTCCTGCTGATCGCGTTCGGGATGGGTGTCTCCGTCGCCGGCTCCGTTCTCGTCGCGCAACACACCGGGGCAGACGAGCCGGGGGAAGCGGAGTACGCCGCCTCACAGACGGTGACGTTCGCGGTGTTGGTCGCCGGCTTCTTCGGACTGATCGGCTTCCTCGGCGTGGAGTCGTTCGCCGGCATTCTCGGCGCACAGCCGGCGGTCGCGCCGTTGGTCGGCGAGTACATGCGTGTGATCTCCGCCGGACTCCCGCTGATGTTCGGCTTCTTCGTGTTCATCTCGCTGATGCGGGGCTACGGCGACACGATCACCCCGATGCTCGTGATGTTCGGAACGGTCGTGCTCAACATCGTCGTCGACCCGTTCCTCATCTTCGGGTTCGAGAGCAACCCGCTGTTCGGGATGCTCGGCCTCTCCGGGCTGGAGGCGTCGCTGTTGGCTGCGACGGGGTACACCGGCAACGGTGTCGCTGGTGCGGCGTACGCGACGGTGTTCTCCCGCGGACTGGCGTTCGTCGTCGGCATGGCGATCATGTTCCAAGGCACTCGCGGTGTCGAGGTGAACCTCCGCGAGATGGTACCGAATCCGAGCTACGCGACGCGGCTGGTTCGAATCGGTGTCCCGGCGTCAGTCGAGGGGACGGGGCGTGCGCTGTCGGTGAATCTGATGCTGATCGTGGTCGGTTTCTTCCCGACGACGGTGGTCGCCGGCTTCGGGATCGCAGTCCGCGTCTTCTCCGTCGTCTTCCTCCCGGCCATCGCCGTCGCTCGTGGCGTCGAGACGATGACCGGACAGAACGTCGGGGCGAACAAGCCGGATCGTGCGGCCGCCGCGGCTGGCCTCGCCGCGAAGGTGATGTTCGGCGTGCTCGCGCTCGTCGGTGTCGTGACGTGGATCGCCGCTGCGCCGATTGCAGCCGTGTTCACGAACGACCCCGCAGTCGTCGACGTGACCGAGGAGTTCCTCCGGTGGGTCGCGCCGACGTTCGGCTTCATCGGCGTGATGCGCGCCTACACCGGGAGCTTCCGCGGCGCGGGGAAGACGATGACCGCTGCCGTCATCTCGATCACGATGCTCGGGCTGATCCGACTCCCGCTGGCGTACGTCGGCGTCCGCCCGCCTGCGGTGCTCGGCATCGAGTCACTCGGCACTGTCGGCATCTGGCTCGCGTTCGCAGTCTCGAACGCGATCGGCGCGCTGCTCGCGTACGGCTGGTACCAGCGCGGCACGTGGCGCGACGCCGACGTACGTCGTGGCCCCAGTGCCGGCGACGACGACGAGGAGCCGACTGACGAGGGCGATGGACCGACGAGTGCTGGTGAGGTCGATGGACCGACGACCGCCGGCGAGGTCGATGGACCGACGGGTGCTGGCGAGGTCGACAGATCGAGGAGCGCAGCAGATGCGACGACCGACGACGGCAGTGACGCCGATCCGACCGATCCGGCACCCGTCGACGACTGACCGTCTGTCGACGACCACTCACTTGTGGACAGTCGCGCCCCGTGACCCCCCGAGTCACAGCAGCGTCTCGAACGCGCCGCCGGCCAGTCCGGGACCGTCGGGGACGGTGATACGGCCGTCCTCGACTGGCACCGGATCGACCACCGGGTGACCGCCACGGTCGCAGATGTCGTGTGCCAGCAGCTGTCCCGTTGCGACTCCGTGCGCGCGCTCGCCGCCCGGGAGCACCGCGGCGAG
Organism: uncultured Halobacteria archaeon; assembly: GCA_937142015.1. Taxonomy (GTDB): domain Archaea; phylum Halobacteriota; class Halobacteria; order Halobacteriales; family Haloferacaceae; genus JAHENP01. The sequence continues at coordinate 8,653 of CAKZQY010000407.1, read as the reverse complement.
GTGGGTCGCCGCAGTCCGTGCGACGACCCCGTCGATGGTCGTCGTCACGACGGTGTCGACACCTCGTGCTGCTGCCGCGCGTGCGACGGCGAGCGTTCGCGTCAGTCCGCCGAGCGCCGCCGGCTTACACACCACCACGTCGACAGCACCCGCCGCGAGCAGCCGGAACGGATCGGAGACCGTCAGTGCCTCGTCGGCTGCGACCGGGGCACCGACCCCGCGCAGTGCTGTGAGACCGGCGGTGTCTGCCGCCGCGACCGGCTGTTCCACGTACTCGACGAGCCCGTCGAGTTCGACCAGCGCCTCGCGTGCCGTCTGGCGGTCCCACGCGCCGTTCGCGTCGACGCGGATCGTCGGCCCCGGCGCACCCGGATCGGCAGTCGCGTGTGTCCCGGCTGGCCTCTGGCTCGTCCCCGCTGTCGACTCCTCTCCAACTGCCGCCGAGGGACGCTCATCTTCAACTGCCGCCGAGGGACGCTCCTCGCCGACCGCTTCCGGCGAACGCTCCTCGCCGACCGATCCCGACCGCTCTTTCTCGACAGCCGCCACGACGCGTCGCACCCGCTCTGTGTCCTCGGCGAGCGGTCGCGCGCCGACTTTCAGCTTCACCGTCTCGAATCCCGCCGCGATAGCCGAGGTTACAGCCTCGACAGTGTCCGCGACGGAGCCGTCGCCAACCGTCGCGTTCACCGCGACCGTCTCGGACAGTTCACCCGGCCGGTCACGGATCAGCGTCTCCGCGACAGACAGGCCACGTCGACGGGCGAACGCGTCGCGGTGCGCGAGGGTGACGGCGTGACGCGCAGCAGGGGTCGCGAGCGTCGGCGTCGAACCGCGGCGTGGGTCCGCTGGCGGTGACGTGCCCGCGGCGTCCTCGGTGCTGTCGTCGGGACGCTCTCCACCGGGGAGCGCACGTCGACAGTCGTCGAACGACTCCGTCCAGCCGGGCAGGGGTGTCGCCTCCCCGATTCCGATCACTCGTCGGTCCGTCGCTGTCTCGTCGCTGTCCGGTGGCTCTGTCTCGTCGCTGTCCGGTTGCTCCGTCCCGTCGCTGTCCGCTCGCCTTGCCCCGTCGACGACGATGCCGACCAGCACGCCCTCGCGGCTCGTAATCTCGCCCGTCGCAGTGCCGAGCGGCGACGACAGCGGGAGCGAGAACGGCCGCTGCCGCCACCGTCGACACCGCTCTCGTTCGGCAGCGGCGTGTGCTGGGCACCGTCTGGGTGAGGAGTTCGGTCGTGGTGGAGCCACGGTCACACCACCAGTCCGACGGCGAACAGCGCCGAGAAGGCAGCGAGCAGTTTGCCGGTCGACTCCAGTGCGGGGTTGAGGGCCTCGCCGCTCGTCTCGGTGAGAACAGTTCGGGCGACGAGTGCGCCGTACGGCAGCGTGACGAGCGGGAGCAGCGTCGGCAGATCGCCCGTCGTGACGGCGACGACGACCGGCACGGTGTAGGCGGCACCGAGGAGGACGACGTACTCTCCGCGAGCGAACGCGTAGCCGAACCGGACTGCGAGTGTCCGCTTGCCAGTGGTCGCGTCCTCCTCCCTGTCGCGGACGTTGTTGACGACGAGGATGTTCGTCGACAAGGCGGCGACGGGAATCGCGGCGACCAGCGCGATCAGTGGCACCAACTCGGCCCGCGGGACGACCGTCGTGAAGGCGACCCCCAACTCCGCAGCAGCCTGCACGTAGTAGGTTCCGGAGACGGCGACCAGCCCGAAGAAGACGAAGACGAACACGTCACCGAGCCCGTGGTAGCCCAGCGGGTACGGCCCACCGGTGTAGGCGACGCCGGAGGCGACCGAGAGGAGCCCGATCACGAGGATCGGCACGCCGCCGACGGCGACGAGGTAGACGCCGACGAGCACGGCCGCGGCGAAGGTGAGCCACATCGCGCGCTTCACGCTCGGCGGCTCGATCAGTCCGCCGGCAGTCACCCGCGTGAACCCCTCACGATCCGCCGTGTCCGCCCCCTTCACCGCGTCGTAGTAGTCGTTGGCGAAGTTGGTGCCGATCTGGATCAGCGCGGCTCCGAGGAGCGCCGCAGCCGCCGGCACCGGGGCGAACACACCCTCCCGGAGCGCGAGGCCGACGCCGACGACGACCGGCGCGGCCGCCGCCGGCAGCGTCTGTGGCCGCGCGGCGATCACCCACGCCTGCCGTCGGGTGAGATCCTCCGCTCGACTGTCCGTCGTGCTCATACACACGCCTCGGGCGGAACTGTCAAATCGACTGTGGTGTCGACTGACCGTATCAGTCGGATTCGGTGGCCTCATAGTGATTACTGCGAGTCTTTACCGCCGTGGCGACTCGTGTCGGCGAGCAGAGCGTCTGAGCCGTCGATTTTCGACACCGTCCATGGAACTATTCGCAGTAATCACTATCGCTCGCCCGCACAGTAGACGGTCGAAGCGAGGTCGAACGAGGGGACACCGTCGTCGATGTCGGTGACGGAGCGTCGTCTGCCCACACGCTCGCGGAGGTCGTACCACGCGTCGAACGGCGCGTCGAGGTACGGCGCTGGCGTTCCGTCCGTCGCCGTGTTCACGTCTGCGGTCTTCAGCTCGCCGTTCACCCCGACGTAGTAGCCTGCCTCGTGGCTGTGGACTGCGCCGTCCGGGACGCCCCCCTGAACGAGTATCTCGTCTGTCCCAGAGATAAACTGTTCTGCGAGGAACCGATTGTACTGGAACGCGCGTTCGAACCGCTCGGCGAACTCGACAGCCGACTCGGCAGTGAGCGTCTCCGGATACGACGGGTACGAGCGGGGGTGGAGTCCTTCCTCCGTCACTGTCGGCTGTGGCCGCCGAACCGAACCACAGTCGAGCGGCGTCTCCGTGGGTGTCGGTGTCGCTGTCCGACTGGCTTCGGTCGTTGCCACCACCTGTGCCGTCTCCGCGGTCGGTGTCTCTGTCGACTGGCGGCCTGCTGTCGAACTCTCGGACGACACGCCGGACGACCCAATACACCCGCTCAGGGTGACGGCGGCGAGCACACTCCCCCGGAGCAGTGTTCGTCTCGACTGGTGGCTCCCGACGGTCGGTGTCGACGCGTTCGGCTGTGGAGGGCTGTCGTCTGACACGAGTGTGTGCGACGACCACGCTCGAAAAGTGTCTTGTGTGGCCAGGTTCGACTTTCGAGGTTGTGTGGTCAGGTTCGATTTTCGAGGTTGTGTGGTCAGGTTCGACCTTCGAGGAAGTCAGTCGAGAAGGCGAGGTACGCGAGCACCGTACAGAACAGAATCGGCGGGAGGATCATGAACCCCCACAGTGGGTCGATACCCCAGCGGAGCAGCAGGAGCACGTCGGCGATGCCGAGTGCGAGAAACGGCGCGACGTACTTCGCGGCACGGAGCCGGTTGCCCGTCCGGTCTGCGCCCAACTCGGGGTCGAACTCCGGCGTCACGTCCGACTCGTCGGTCATACGTGGTGTTCGCGCTCTGCGGTCAAAAACAGTCCGACTACTCCACGGCGTCGTCGTCGATTCGAGACGCGAGTGTCACGAGTCCGAACAACACCGTGACGACTGTTCCGGCGAGAACGACGCCGTACGCCGCCAGCGACAGGCTGGTGACGGGAAGTGTGAGCACACCTAGCACAGTCGTCGACTCGGCTGGACTGTTCGACCCGAGGGTGTAACCAGCGATTCCGGCGAACGCCACGACCGTCACGGCCGCGCCGAGGAGGTACCGCCGAGCGTTGCCGCCGTCGGTGATCCCACCGGGCGTCGCGTCGTCTCCGGCTCGTCCTGTCTCGTCGGTCACGACTGCCGTTGGCTCTGCGGAGAATTGGCTCTGTCGGACTGATCGCGCCTCGGTCTCGGAGTGTTTTTTGCTCGGACGAGCGGAGCACCGGGCATGAGCGACTCAGTCGACGCGTTGGTCGAGGCTGCGGAGTCGGCACTGTCGTCTGCACACGTTCCCTACTCGGAGTACCGCGTCGGTGCGGCACTCGAGACGACCGACGGCGAGGTGTTCGTCGGCTGCAACATCGAGAACGCGAACTACTCCAACTCGCTGCACGCCGAGGAGGTTGCGATCTCCGAGGCGGTCAAACGAGGACACACGGAGTTCGAGCGACTCGCCGTGGTCTCCGGGGCGCGAGACGGCGTCACTCCCTGTGGAATGTGCCGCCAGACGCTCGTCGAGTTCTGCTCGGAGTCACTGCCCGTCGTCTGTGTCGACGGCGAGGAGCACGTCACGTACACGCTCGGTGAACTGCTGCCGGCCGCGATCAGCGAGGAGACGCTGACCGAGAGTGAACAGTGACCGGTGTCGGGTCCTCTGTGATCCAAACGCCGACCAACGGGTCACTCGTTCTGGCGGATTTATACCGATTCGTCACACACAGACTGGTATGGCAACACCAGTCGTCGCGGCAGCGTACCGCACCCCGTTCGGGAAGGCAGACGGCGTCTTCGCGGAGACGCGCAGCGAGGATCTCTCGACGGCACTGATCGACCACACGCTGGGAGAGACCGGGCTGTCGGCCGACCAGATCGACGACCTGATGTGGGGCGTCGCACAGCAGCGAGACGAGCAGGACAACAACGTCGCACGCGTCGTCGCGCTGCTGTCCGAGCTGGGCGAGGGCACCCCTGCAACGACGATCAACCGCTGGTGTGCCTCTTCGATGCAGGCGATCATCTCGGCGTCGGACGCCATCGCGGCGGGCAACCGCGACGCGATTGTCGCCGGGGGTGTCGAGAACATGAGTCGTGTTCCGATGGGCGAGGACACCTACCAGTACCTCCACCCGGGACTGTCGGAGCAGTACAACGTGTTCCAGCTCCAGATGGGCATGACGGCGGAGAAGGTGGCGAGCGAGTACGAGGTGAGCCGCGAGGCACAAGACGAGTACGCGCTGCGGAGCCACCAGCGCGCTCACGAGGCGACGGAGTCCGGCCGGTTCGACGACGAGATCGTCCCCATCGAGACCGACGACGGCGTCGTGACCGAAGACGAGGGCATCCGACCGGACACGAGTCTCGACCAGCTTGCCGATCTCCCGCCCGCGTTCACCGGTGACGGCACCGTCACCGCCGGCAACTCCTCACAGCTCACCGACGGGGCGGCGCTCACGCTCGTCACCAGCCGCGAGTTCGCCGACGAGCACGGGCTCGACGTGCTCGCAACGGTCGGCACGAACAACGTGGCCGGTGTCGACCCGACGGTCATGGGGATCGGTCCGGTGCCCGCGACGCGTGGACTGTTGGAGCGGGCCGGAACCGAGATCGACGACTACGACCTCGTAGAGCTGAACGAGGCGTTCGCCTCACAGTGTGTGTACGCTCGCCGCGAACTCGGCATTCCGGAAGCGCAGTACAACGTCAACGGCGGCGCAATCGCGCTGGGACACCCGCTGGGTGCCTCCGGCGCGCGGCTGCCGGTCACGCTGATCCACGAGATGAACGAGCGTGGCGTCGACCGTGGACTTGCGACGCTGTGTGTCGGCTTCGGACAGGGCGCTGCCGTCGAGTTCAGCCGCTGATCGGAGACGAACTCGTCTGATACGGTCGTGCGTAGTGATTTTCCGTGACTTCTGCGGTATCTGGCGGTATCACGTCGCTGCGGTGCTCTCTGTCGGTCGTCGGTGGTAACGATCTACGCACGACCGTATCAGTCGTCGGTGGTAACGATCTACGCACGACCGTCTGAGAACGGTTGTAGGCCGACGAGACGACCGCTACCGCGGCGTCCACTCCTCGCAGGCGTCCATGTCGTCCATCACGTCGTCGTGGTAGCCACAGTACGGCTGCATCCCCTCGTCCGTACGGACGTACTGGAAGTGCGCGCAGCTGCCACAGTAGCTGTCGGCGGGGGACCCGGCGTCGCTGTCGCCGCCGGCGGACTGGTCGCCTCCTGCTGTGCCGCTCGGTGCTCCGAGCCCGGGCCCGCTGCCGCCCGGCGTGTTCTCGTCCGGGGTCGAGATGCCGGGACCGCTCGATCCGCGCGAACCGACGCTGTCGACGCTGTCGACGTTTCCGCTCCGACCGGTTCCACCGCCGCGACCGCCCTGGCTGGTGTCGGTCGCCCTGCGACTGGCACTGGTGTCACCGGCACCGTGACCGGCACTGGTGTCACCGGCACCGCGACTGGCACCGCGACCGGCACCGGTACCACCACGTGGAGCGTTGCTCGTAGAAGAACTCGGGCCAGTAGAAGAACTCGGTCCAGTCGGCCCGTTCGGGCCGAGTTCGTCGTCGGTGAGCCCGGTGATCTGTTCACGCGTCGCGCCACCGTCGCTGAGACCGGAGCCGGCAGCGCCGTCTGTGAGCGCGTCGTCCGCGACACGCGCTTTCGGGGAGCGGTTCGTCTGCGTCTCGACGTTGCCGTCGGGTGTCTCGCCGAAGAAGCCGATTCCACCGCCGCTGGGACTCTCCTCGTTCGCGTCGAGCTTCGACCGCGACACTTCGATGGTCTTCGTCTCCCCGCCGCGAGTCACCTCCAGTTCGACAGTGCCGCCGGGGTCGTTGCGCGACTTGAAATTGGCAACACCGACGAACAGACACCAGAACGTCGTGACGACGCCGAAGAAGTACACGCCGAGTGTCGGCAGTGTGAGGTCGGTACTCGCACACGGGGCACCCGCCCAGTGGCAGGGGTACGCGTGTGCGAACAACGAGACCCCAAGAAGCGACACTCCCGCGCCGACGACGGCCGCCGCTCGTGTCACCCGACCCGCCGGGAGCACCGCGAACACGCCGAGGAACACTGCCGGCACACCCACGCCTGCGAGGACGCCCGCCAGCCACCGGGCGTTCCGGATCGACTCGATTGTCGCGTCCCCTGACTGTGTCCCGACGACCACGATCCCGGCAGCAGCGAGCAGTGACCCGACGAGGAACGTCCCCACCCCGAGGTAGAGGCGACGGCGGTCGGCTTCCTCGCCGACCTTCCCCTCGTACACCTCCGCGAGACTGGTCATGGAATTCGGTTAGAACTGGACCCACAAAACACTGCGTCAGACGCTCGCACGACACTCCCCGTGGTGTCACTGGGACAACACGACGGTCCGACCGACCGAGTTGCCGGGTCGACACGACAGACTGGGCAGTCACGCCACCGAACGCACGGAGACCGACAGGCGGAGTTCCGCGGATACGCGCCGACAGATTCGGAAAGCATTACACCAGGCGGTGTCGAACCACGGAGCATGAGCGACGACGACACCGAGGAGGAGCCCGCGGTGCCGCTGGGAGACGGACCAGACGTCGAGGGTGTGCCGCTGGCACGCGTCGCGTCTCGTCTCACGTGGCCACAGGAGTGTTCCCGCATCGTCGACAAGGAGGGTGAGGCAGTGATCCGTACTCCGGACGGGCCGCGCGAGCTCGCGGACGTGTTAGAGTCGGTCGAGGAGACGTACTTCGACCGTCGGCAGACGTTCCTCGCGGCGGTCCGCGACGAGATCGGTCACGGGCCCGTCGAGACCGCAGCGTAGTCGATCAGGCCAGTTTTCCGAGCGCTTCGAAGAAGTCCGCAGTCGGGCCGGCCATCCGGACCGGCGGGTTCGTCGTGTCGACGCGCACCTCGGCGGGCGTGTCGAGGTGGTGAGTGTCCCGACCGTCGGAGACGACGACAGCCGTCTCGTCGTTCGGGTTCGTGACGCGGACCGTCACCGTCGAGTCACCGTCGACGACGAGCGGGGGCATTCCGTCGGCGGGAGCCATCTCGTTGACGACGAGCGCGTCGACCCCCGGGTGGACGAGCGGACCGTCCTCCGAGAGGTTGTACGCGGTGCTCCCGGTCGGCGTCGCAATCAACACTCCGTCGACGTGGCTCTCCGAGTAGACGGCGTCGTCGACACTGACTGTCGTCTCCACGCCGCCGCCGTGGCCGCGGCGCTCGCCCCCCACGACGATCTCGTTGACAGCCGGGTGACACTCCCAGCCGCGGCAGGCCGCAGAGATTCGTGGCACTTCCCGAACGTCGATCCCGTCCCCCTCGCGGAACGCCGTCACCTCCGAGAGCACGGCGGCCTCTGCCTCCGCGGGCGTGACAGCGTTGAGGAACCCGACCTCGCCGAGGTTGACCCCGAGAATCGGGGTCTCCCCAGCGCCGCGAGCGGCGTAGAGGAACGTGCCGTCGCCGCCGATCGAGACCACCAGATCGGCCGTGGTGAACGTCTCGACCGACGATCCAGCCAGTCCGAGCGCTTCGCCGGTCGCCTCGTCGACGTCGACTGCGACACCGGTCTCGCGGAGGCGCTCGCGCAGCGTCGCCGCCGTCGACGCTGCCCGCTCGTTGCCTCGCTGTGCGACGATTCCGACGTGCATGACGTCGGGTTCGACTGGACGCGGGAAAAGCACGCGGGTGTGGCGGTGGCTGGACCGAGGGAGAGCACGCGGGTGTGGCGATGGCTGGACCGAGGGAGAGCACGCGGGTGTGGCGATGGCTGGACCGAGGGGGAGCACACAGGTGTGCCGATGACTGGAAAACAGAGACCCTACCGTTTGACCTCCTCGCACGGCTGAAAATAGTGATCCACGGCTCTATTGAATCCGCAGACAGCGTCGGGACAGACCGCCAGAACAATTGAGATGAAGCGGGAGAGGGACTTCTGTGCAAAAGACACTCTTCCGCTTCGTCAAACAGGTCGTCTCGATTGCACGAAAGCTTTCTGATGCGGCACTCGTGCAGATCAGTCATCCC
>CAKZQY010000406.1 GCA_937142015.1 uncultured Halobacteria archaeon | reverse complement strand
TCGCTCACTCCGTTCGCTCCTTGAGGGTGGGGGCTTAGTGCCTGCTATCAGCTAATTCCTCTAGACTCTCACCAGCGACAGTAATATCTGCTGTATACATTTATATCTCAAAAAAGATATTAATTGTTTTGAATCTGTTCTATCGAGCCCCTCGTTCGACTGAGAGACACACGGCTACGTCTCGGGCGTCGAGAGAGTTCGCGCAGTTCGAGGGAGGCGGGTCACCACCCTTCGACGCGCTCGTGTGTTCCCTCTTGGAAGAACGATTCGAGCAGCTTCCGTTGGCCGGCACGGAGGTGGTACAGCAGTGTCGGCGCGGTGATGTCGAGTGATTCGGCGACCTCTTCGGCAGTGCTGCCGCGCGGCGACTCGAAGTAGTCCGCGAAGAACGCGGTACGCAGCGCCGCGTTCTGTTTGTCCGTGAGTCGGTCACCCAGCGCGTCACGCACGTCACGCTCCGTCGTCACGGAGCGTTCTCGTTGTTGTTTCGCGGCGAGGTCGGCGTCGAACTCGAGTTTGATCGTCTCGGAGATGCGGCGAATGTCCTCGCCGGGTGAGAGTTCGATCACCATCCGGCCGCGTCCGTCCTCGAACGTCGCCGACGCGATGGTGCCGCCGAGCGAGGAGGCGGAGACCAGCGGCGTGTCGCCGACGAGTTCCACTTCGACGGAGCCGCCGTCGTCGCTCCGTTCGATCACCCGTGTGTGGCCGACGCCCGACAGTTCGTCGAGGTGGTCCGCGACAGCCTCCGGGTCGGTGTCGACGAGACTCACGTAACAGAGCAGTCGACTCTCCCTCTGTGGCACCACGCCGTCCAGCGAGAGGTCCGTGTCGAACGCCGCCGAGGCCTGTGCGAGTGGCCCGGCGTCCGCGGAGTACTCTAGGGTGAGTTCCGTCACTGTGTCCGACAGCAGGAGGTTGCGGTGGCGGGCGGCGTTGATAGCGAAGCCGGCGACTCGGCCGAGCATCTCGAAGCTCGCCCGTTCGCGCCCGGAGAAGGCGTCCTCCTCCGTCGCGTACACGCCGACCACGCCGTACACCGTGTCGCCGTACACCAGCGGAATCGCCAGCAGCGACTGGAGTCCGTTGGCGAACGCGGCCTGCCGAACCGACTGCGGCAGCGACGGATCGTCGGCGATGGGTTGGACGAGCCGCACCTCGCCGGACTCCATCGCTCGTTCTTCGAGACACTGCTCGTCGCCGTCCAGACTCTCCCGGATCGTTCCAATCGTCCCTTCCGTGGCACCCGCGGCCGCCCGGATCACAACGTCGTCGCCGCCGATCTCGCGTTCGCCGAACCACGCGAACTCGTACCGCTCCGTCTCGCCGAGCCGCATCACCACCGTCTCCGCGATGTCCTCCCGCGACGTTGCGCCGACCAACTCGACGAGAATCGCGGACACCAGCTCCGAGATGACCGCCATCCGGTCGAGTTCCCCGCGGAGCCTGTCCGCCTCCTGCTGTTGCTCGTGTCGCTGTGTCACGTCGTCGATGTACACCCGCACGTCCTTCTCGCGTGGGTCGACCGTCACCGCCAGCCAGCGATCCGGCCCGGGGTAGTACTCCTCGAACTCCCGGCTCTGCACCGTCTCGTTCGACTCGAACGTGCGTGGGAGGGTCCGCTCGACCGAGTGCGGGAACGCCTCGTCGACGTGACTCCCGACCAACTCGTCGCGTTCGCCGCTCAACAACGCCGCTGCGGTGTCGTTGACCGCCGTCACTCGCCCGTCGTGGGTCGCGTCGAGCACCCCGACAGGGCACCCAGAGAGGCTCTCCATCGTCTGCACGTCTCCGTGTCGCCGTATGTGTCTGTCGGTCGCGCGAACTGATCCGGATCTGAGCTGTCGGCGTGTGGAAGTGGACACCACGACGACGGCCACCGTCCAGATCCTCCTCCCGCTGGTAGGCTGCAGAGAGTGTCGAACCTCCCTAGTGATTACTGCGAATAGTTCCACGGACGGCGTCGAAAATCGACGGCGCAGACGCTCTGATCGCCGAAACGAGTCACCACGGCGGTAAAGACTCGCAGTAGTCACTACCGACGGAGACCACAGCATCCACCTCGGGGACGGCGGGTCGTGACCGCCAGTCCAGGTGTCACCACCCGTTCTCGATGTCCGCACGCAGTTGTTCGAGGATCGACTCCGTCGTCGCTTCGACGATCTCGGCGAGCAGTTCGGGGTCGGCGTTCGTCGGGTCCCCCAGTCCGCCCTGTTCGGTCAGGTCGTCGAAGTAGCGGTACGTCGTCGTCTGCGGGAACGGGCGAGTGTCCTGTGGTTCCGCCTTCTCGTCTCGCACGAGGGCGGGGCGGAACAGTTCGATCACACTCGTCTCGTGGTCACCAGCGTGGCCCCAGTCGTCGCCGAACGCCTCCTCCAGTCGGTCACACGCGAAGTCCGTCCAGTGGATCAGGTGCGTCGTCACGTCGTAGTCGCGGCCGAGGCGGTCGACAGCAAGCGACAGCGGCTCGCGGTTGCCGCCGTGACAGTTCAACAGGATCAGGCGGTCGACACCGTGTTCTGCCAGCGACGCTCCGATGTCGACCACTGCGTCGCGGTACGTGTCCTGTGAGAGTGTCACCGTCCCCGGGAACTGCAGGTGGTGTTCCGAGTAGCCGTAGGAGAACACCGGGAGTCGGAGGAGACGCAGGTCCGCCGTCGCAGCCGCCGCCACCAACTCCGCGGAGAGGTGGTCGGCGCGGATGGTGTCCACCGACAGCGGGAGGTGGACGGAGTGTTGCTCGACGCTCCCGGTCGGGAGCACGACCGCGTCCGCGGTCAACAGCGCGTCACCTGCCTCCTCCCACGTCATCCCGTAGAGGTCCTCGTCCGTCTCCGGCTTCTGTCCGACTGTGCCGACGCGACTCCGGAAGTCGTCGGTTGTCTCGTCTGTGTCGTGGGTGTCGTCGGCTGTCTCGTCTGTGTCGTGGGTGTCGTCGGTCACAGACGGGAGACGACTGCCGGACGGCAAAGCAGTGCGGGAACCGGAAACGGTCGCTTCTGTGGAGCGACGAGTGGCGAGCGAGAGCACCTCCGACGGAGAGGCGAACGAGGAGACTTCCGACGGAGAGGCGAGCGAGGGCACCTCTGGCAGCCACAACCGCACGCGGATCGTCTCACCGCTCACTCTGTCGAGCGGGCCAGTCGTGCGCGGAACGTCTCACCAGCGTACGACACCCGGCGCGGTGTCGTGTCGAAGTGGGGCAGAAATCCTCGAACGGCGGTCTCGGTCGTGCGGAACCGCACGGTCGAGACACCCGGTTCGAACGCCGGGAGCGTCGCCCGCAGCGGCCGGAACCGCTGTCGGTACAGCTGCTCCGGGATCACGCTCTCGACGCCGACCGTCGCCGTCGGGGTCTCCGCCCCCGTTCCGACTGCGCTGGCACGCTCGACGATCAGCGTCCGCGGGGTCGGATCTGGCTGCGTCTCGCCGTCTCCTCCCCCGCCACCCGTGCCGCCCGCCGTGTCGCCGCTCTTGTTGTCGCGCGGCTCTGTGCGGGGTGCAGGCTGTGTCGGTGTCGGCGGTACCGTCCCGGCGGTCGACGGGACCGTCGGCGTCGTCTCCGGGGTCTCGGTCGTCTCCGGGGTCTCGGTCGTCTCCGGAGTCTCGGTCGTCTCCGGAGGGTCGGTTGTCCTCGGGGTCTCGGTCGCGTCGCGCTCCCGGCCGGGCCAGTCGTCGTCAGTGACGATCACGCGGCTGCCGTCGCGCTCGACAGAGACAGTCTCGGGGAGCGAGACGGACAGCGGCGGCGCGTCGAGATCGAGCAGCGCGGCGAATCCCTCGCCGAGACCGACGTGGAACGCGTAGCGGCCGCCGCCGAGTCGGTCGAGATCGAGCGGCGTGATCCCGTCGTCGCCGCGGGCGCGCCCGAACCTGCTCGCGACAGTGTCGGTGAGCTGTCGGTCGAGCGTGTCGGTGAACGCGTCGTGGAACAGACGGACGACGTACTGCCGTCTGTCACCGGGCCGGAGCATCACCGCGATAGCTGTGACGACCCACGGCCGGATGCGGTGCCACGTCCCGTCGACCAGTTTGTACACCCCGAGGTGTGGCCCGCCGGACAGCGTCTCTCGCCGGTGGTTGACCAGCTCGAACCCGACGGCCGCGGGCGCGGAGACGCGTTCTGCCGTCGGCCGGAAGTACGCCGTCGTGGAGGGCTCTGCGTCGTGGAACCACCGGAGCCTGTCGGCGTCCCCGCCCTCGCTGTCGGGGAACAACGGCGGCGGACTCGCACCGACGAACCGCGAGCGACCCGGTGGTCCGGGACGCGCCGAATCCCAAACGTCGACGGCCACAGTCGGCTCGTCACCGAAGCGGTAGGTTCCAGTCGGGAACCCCTCTCGCTCGGGGTGGCCGACGAGGTAGTAGTCGCCGACGACCGTCTCACCGGCTTCGAGTTCTACAGTCGCCGGAATCTCCGGGGGTGGGTCGGCGAGTCGCCAGTAGCCCGCCTCGTCGCGGTCGAGCGCCGTCTCCTCGTCGACCAGCTCGTGGCGGGCGGTCGGGAGGAAGAACAGCGAGCGTTCCGCTCCGCCGACACCGGCCGACGACGGAGTCTGTGGGAGTGCCACGTTCGTCTCTCTGAACAGGGGTACGTCCTCCAACTCGAACGTGTTCGTCCAGTCGCGCTCGTTTGTGAGTGTCGCGCGGAACCGTGCGGGCTGTTGTGCCGTCGCGGTCGAGCGGAGGGCAATCTGGAGCCTGCCGCCGTCGATGTCCCGAACGCTGCGGGGGAGTGCGAGAGTTCGTGGACCAGTCGCCAAGCCGACGAGGAGTTGCGCGAACGGTCCCGAGTCGACAGTCGTCCCCTCGCTCGCTGTCTCCGTTTCGGGCGTAATCTCGGTGACCGTCTCCGTGTCGGAGGGTGTCGCCGCGCCGGTGGGGGTCCCCTGCAGCGCGGGCGCGACCGACGGCGTGTCGTCCGGCTGTGACCCGCCACAGCCGGCGAGCGTCCCTGCGAGGAGTGCGAGGAGCGCGCGTCGCTTCACGACCGACAGAGGCGTGGCGTGAGACAAGTGTCTACCGCTCGTGTGCGCGTGATCGTGTCTGACGCTCACGCGGCTTGGCGTGTCGGACGCCCGTGCGGGCCTCGCGTGTCCGAGGCACGTGCGGTCTTCGCGTGCTACTGTGCGGCGTCGAACGCCGCCTGCAGATCCCGCTTCATGTCGTCGACGTGTTCGATCCCGACACTCACACGGATCAGTCCGTCCGTCAGGCCCGCAGCGAGTCGTTCCTCGCGGGGAATCGCGGCGTGTGTCATCGCGGCCGGCTGTTCGATCAGACTCTCCACGCCCCCGAGTGACTCGGCGAGCGTGAACACGTCTGTCTCTTCGACCACCGTGGAGGCCTGCTCCAGACTCCCGTCGAACTCGAAAGAGAGCATCCCGCCGAAGTCGTCCATCTGTTCTGCGGCCAGTTCGTGTTGTGGGTGTGACTCTAGCCCGGGGTAGTACACGTCTGCGACTGCCTCGTGATCGTCGAGCCACGCCGCGAGCTCTCGGGCGTTGTGACAGTGTCGGTCCATCCGCACGGGCAGCGTCTTCGTTCCGCGCAACACGAGGAAACAGTCGAACGGCGACGGCGTCGCCCCCACAGAGTTCTGGTAGAACCCGATCCGTTCGTCGAGGTCCGGGTCGTTCGTCACCAGCGCACCGCCCACCACGTCCGAGTGACCGCCGAGGTACTTCGTCAGCGAGTGAGAGACGATGTCGGCCCCCAACTCCAGCGGTCGCTGGAGGTACGGCGTGGCGAAGGTGTTGTCCACGACACACAGCGCGTCGTAGTCGTGTGCCAGCGCCGACAGCCCCGAAACGTCGTTCACCTGCATCAGCGGGTTCGTCGGGGTCTCCACCCAGACGAGCTCCGTCTCCGGCCGCAGAGCGTCACGCACCGCGTCGTGGTCCGTCGTGTCGACGAAGTCGAACGAGAGGTCGTACTCCTCGTACACCTGCGTGAAAATGCGGTGTGTGCCGCCGTACACGTCGTCCCCCGCGACGACGTGGTCGCCGGACTCCAAGAGGTTGAGTACCGTGTTGATACTCCCCATCCCCGAGGCGAACGCGCGTCCGAACTCACCGCCCTCCAGCGCCGCCAGATTCGTCTCCAAGTCCGTCCGCGTGGGGTTGCCCGTCCGGGAGTACTCGTAGCCGCGGTCCTCGCCCGGCCCGTCCTGCTCGTAGGTGGAGTTGGCGTAGATCGGCGTCATCAACGCGCCCGTCTCCTCGTCCGGCTCCTGCCCGGCGTGGATCGCGTCCGTCTCGATCCGGAACTCCTCGTCCATACGAGCCACTGTGGGAGCCACGTTCCTGATGCTGTCGGTCGAACGTGACTACCCTGTCTGTCCGTGTTCGCCGCACGCGACCGCTCCGTGCGCGACCGCTCCGTCCGCGTCAGGCGGACACGACGGCACCGTTCGTGGACGACAACGACTCACCGCCCGAAGACACGGGCCAGAGACGGCACAGACAGCGCAACCACGCCAGCCACGACGGCCGTGACGACGGCTGGGAGGATCACGGGAACACTCGCCCACGCGACGTTGCCGGGACCGACACCCGCGAACCCGCCGACCGCGACAGCCACCGGTAACACGAGGTTGTACGCGGCGGCGCGGACGGCGACGTTGCGAGGCGCGTTCGACGGCCACCGCGGGAGCTGGTGGAGCCGGTTCCCTCGCAGTGCGGCGACGGCGACGATCAGTCCCGCAATCGCACACGTCACACGGAACGTGTAGAACGCGTCGTCGAGCAGCACCACCGCGGTGAAGAACGGCATCGACAACAGCAACACCTCCGCGCTGGCGTCGAAGCTGTCGACGAGGAACCTGTGGAGTGGTCCCGAGTCTGCCGTCTCTGGGTCCGGGGTCAGCTTCCGTTCCTCGATGCGCCGACTCGTCCCGCTCCGGTCGCTCATCACCTCACACGTCGGCCGGCGACGACAAGAGTCCGGCGGTGACTGTGTGACGCGCGAACACACCACGAAGCTCGCTCACAACAAAAGATATTTATAGAACCGCGAACATACTACCACTTGCAACGAGATGAGACCGATGGCACTGCCGACACGTCCGAACACCTCGTGGACGGGGTCGTTCGACTTCCCGAGTCGACTGTTCGAGACCGGGCGCAACGACTACCAACTGTACGAGGAGGACGACGAGTTCGTCCTGTCGGTCGAGCTCCCCGGGTTCGACCCCGCGGAGATCGACCTGACGTGGGACGACGGCATCCTCAACATCGCCGCCGAGCGACACGACGAGTCGCGCGGTGAGCGCCGGACCTACCACCGGCGCTTCCGGTTCCCGAAGGCTGTCGACTCCGAGGAGATCGACGCCCAGTACGAGAACGGCGTGTTGGAGGTCACGCTCCCACACCTCACGGGAGCGACCGCTCGCGGCGAGGAGATCCCCATCGAGGCGTGACGACCCCCACCGACTCGCAGCGACTAGCCTCGGGATCGGTCGGCTCTCCCGAGCGGTAGCCGACTGCCACGGTCGCTGACTGGTTGCTGGCGACCGACGGTCGTCGTCTCACCGACGGTCGTCGCCTCACTGACCGTCGTCGCCTCGCCACCCACCCACACCCTGCTTTCCCCACTCTCACATCCTCACGTCACTGTTCGACGGTGTGTTCGAGCACACCAACACCCTCTACTTCGACAGCGACGTGATCGCCGTCCGACAGCGGTCCGACACCGGCGGGTGTGCCGGTCGAGATCACGTCGCCGGGTTCGAGTGTGAGGTAGTCGGTGATCTCCGCGATCAGTTCGGGAACGGTGAACACGAACTGGTCACGGGAGCCGGACTGGACAGTCTCCCCGTTCAGTCGGAGTCGGACACTGGCGTCCGCCGGCACGTCGTCCGGCTCCGCGAGACACGGTCCCAGCGGCGCGCTGCCGTCGAACGCCTTCCCGCGCACCCAGTTGGTCTCTCTCGACTGGTCGTCGCGGTTCGACACGTCGTCGAGACAGGTGTAGCCGGCGACGTACGCCGGAGCCTCCGCAGCTGTGACGTTGCGAGCCTGCTCGCCGATCACGACTGCCAACTCCGCCTCGTGTTCGACTGTCTTCCCTGCGGGCAACGACGTTGTCGCGTTCGGCGCGGCGACCGCGTTCGGTGGCTTCAGGAACAACAGCGGCCGGTCTGGCACGTCTTCGTCGCGCTCCTCCGCGTGGGCGACGTAGTTGCGACCGATACAGACGATCTTGCTCGGCTCACACGGCGGGAGTAAGTCGACGTCGTCGCTGTGGAGGTCGTACGTCCGACCGCCGAACTCGACCGTCTCCCCGTCGTACGCTCCGGTTCGAACGGCACCCGACGGATCGCGGAAGCGTGCGTATCGCATACCCCGTTGCTCGTCGGCTGGCGACTTATACTGTCGGTCTCGACTGGACAGTCCTCGGAGACTCCATCACGCGTCGCTCGCTTCGGCGTCGCCGCCGAACCGGTAGACGAGCGCGTCACAGTCCGCACACGCGAGCACGTCGTCCTCGATAGAGCCGTAGACGCTGCCGGCACCGCCACAGCACTCACTCTGTGTCGTCTCGACGATCTCACCGCCACAGACGGGACACTCGGGGAGGAACAGCCGGAGCGGTCGCGTCGCTGGCTGCCAGTAGCGCGCGTCGACGCCGAACGCGTCGAGACTCTCGACGGTCGCGGTGTCTGTCACCGCCGCGGGTCTCCGGAGGGTGGTTCCCGTCGGTCCGCCGACCTGAACGTCGTCGTCGACGACAGCCGCCTCGTCGGTGAACCCCGCCGCGTCCGCAACGCGGTCGGCCAACCCCGTCTCGGACGCTCTCCGGAGGTCGCGGATGCGCGCGAGCCAGTCGTCTTCGAACCCCGGATCGAGGTGGAGCTGATCCGTGCCGGTCAACACGCCTGCCTCGAACAACGCCCGCTGGACCGCTTCACCGGTCGGCGGTCCCGTCGATTCCGGGTCGCTCTCGGAACCCGCTGCCTCGGCGTCCGCGAGCGTCGTCTGTGGGTCGGCACCCCCGGCCCCGTCCGCGACGACGCCGTCGTGGTCGAACGCGACCGGGAGCCGGTCTGCGATCACGGGGGCGAACTCCGGCGTGTACGGCACGACGTAGCCGCGCAACGCCACCAGTCCGAGTCCGACTGCGACGACGACAGCCGCGAGCGGCGGCGAGACGACCCCGACGAGGAGACCGACGGCTCCGACGATGGCGACGTTCACGACCGTACACGGCCGACACCTGTTCTCGCCGGTGTACTCCGGACGACGGAGTGTGTCGAATACTCCCATCCTGCTGTGGTTCGCTACGGAGCCGTGTGAACGTTTCGCAACACTGACCACACGTGCTGGTGGTCGTGGGTGCGACACCGATAGCTCGTGTGTCGGCCACAGGTTCGACACCGATAGCTCGTGTGTCGGCCACAGGTTCGACGCCGACGACTCGTGAGGTCGCCGTTCGACAACTGTTCGACTCGGAGGAGGGGGAGTCCGCTCAGGCGAGTTCGACGACGATCTCGCCGTCCTTCTTGCGGAAGACGACCCGGTCACCGATCTCCGGTTCGTCACCGTCTTCGCCCAGTTCCTCCCGGACTGCCTTGATCAAGCTGATTCGCCAGCGTCGTGCGACTTTCGTGGTGCCGAGGATCTCGGTCTCGTCTTCTGCCATGCGTTCTGATGTACACTTCCGATTATTTATACAGTATTAGCTATTTTGACTATCTGCGGTGTAACCACCCCGCTGGGTCAGTGGAACCGCACCCCGAGGTCGGTCAGATCGTCGTTCTCGTGGGCAAGGTTTATAAGGAGGGGGGTGAGCGACTCCACTTCGGGGGCGACGCCGAGCCCGCCCGCGCGGAGCGCGCGCAGTCCGTCGATCTCCTCCGCGAGCCGGACGATGCGCGAGACAGCCGCTTCGTCGTCACCGAACACCAGCGTGTCGATCCCCATCGCGGCATCGAGATCCGCGAGTCGTCCCGCCGCGAGGTTGTGGAACGCTCCGACGACCGGAACCGACTCCGGCGTGTGCTCGCGGACCAAGGCGGCGACACTGCCGGCACCCGGCGGGTGGTAGGAGAACCCGTCTTCGCCGCGCTGCATCCCCGCGGCGGGTGTGACGAGGACGTTCTCCTCGTCGAGTCGGTCTGTGACGGCATCGACCGTGTCGGCGACGTGGTACGGCGGGACGGCGAGCACGATCACGTCCGCGCGGTCTGCCGCCATCTCGTTGGCGTACCCCGCTATCTCCGGGCTGACGGCTGTCTCGTCGCCAGCGTCCGCGCGAACGGTGTCCGCGTACGTCTCGGCTGCCGCTCGGGCTCGCTCCGGGTCACGCGAGCCGACCAGTACCTCGTGGTCCGTATCACGTCTCCACCTGACTGCCAGTCCCTCGCCCACGTCGCCGGTGCCGCCCAGTAGCGCAATTCGCATGGACAGTCGTGGGGGCGAGACGGGTGTAAGCGTTGCGCGACCGGACGCTGTTGCCGTTCGCGGCCGTGACTGGTCTGTGGCGTCTGGGAGTACCGCGACGAAAGAGGAAAGCCAACGTTCACATCGGGGCAGTGAACGTGGGTCGTGTGTTCTTCAGCGTCCCGTTCTGACGGTAGCACGCGGCTCATAGGGTCGTGCGGAGAGATTTTGAGTCGGCTGTCACCGCACCCGCTGTCCCCCTGCCCGAGTCGAGTGTGGAGCGTAGCGATTGACGTGACCCAGCTGTCCAGCAGGCCTATTTTTATATAATTTAGAGATGAAATATTATGAAATCGAAACTATTGAAACGTCTCCGGACCACTGTCTCCTTGTGACGGACGAGTCGCGCCCGGCGGAACTCGACGGGGGTCGAGCGGTCGGTCGGAGTGACAGCCACGCCGGTGGAGGGCTCGATCCCACCGCGGACCTCGCGCCCGGAACCCACCTCACTCCGATCGACGCAGCGACGGACCCTGACACGGAGACGGTGGTCGACACACGGGCGGCCTCCGACGCGGAGACAGCGGCTGGCATCTACCGCGTCGTCGGGACGCCGCCCGGTGAAGTGACGCTGCTGCGTGTCGGCGACGCGGACGACCTCCGCGTGTACACCGGTGAGGTGACGCGTGTGTCCCGGGACCGACTCCCGCTGTTCGTGGAGACGCGCGCACCCGAGACACCGGGCATCGTCGAGAGTATCCGGCGGACTGTACTGTGGGCGCTCGGGCTGCGGTGAGAGCGTTCGGTGTCGGGGTGGGGAACACGGTGGATACTGTCGGTCACAAGTGTCGGGGTGTTGCGTTTCACCCGGGGTTCCTAGTGATTACTGCGAATAGTTCCACGGAGGGCGTCGAAAACCGACGGCTCAGACGCTCTGCTCACCGACACGAGTCGCCACGGCGGTAAAGACTCGCAGTAATCGCTACCGACGCGTCTCGCTGTCGACCCCGGGTTCGATGGCTCGTGACCGACAGTACAGTCGTCTCCCACCGACTGGTGGATTTCACAGAAGAGTCTTCGCCCGCGGACAGCCGCTTCCCCGCGTGTCGCCGGTCAGTCTGCCGTCTGTGACACCTTGTCGCCGAACTTCTCGCGGACTTTCCGGATCTTCGGGTCGGCGTTGAACTGGCAGTAGCGGTCGTTGGGGTTCTTCTCGTAGTAGTCCTGGTGGTACTCCTCGGCCTCGTAGAACTCCTCGAGCGGTTCGATCTCGGTGACGATCTCGTCGTCGTAGACGCCCTCGGCCGCTAGTTCCTCGACGAACGACTCGACGATCTCGCGCTGGCGGTCGTCGTGGTAGTACACTGCCGAGCGGTACTGTGTACCCACGTCTGGTCCCTCGCGGTTCAGTGTCGTCGGTGTGTGGATGGTGAAGAACACACGCAGGAGGTCGGCGTACTCGATCACGTCCGGGTCGTAGGTGACCTGCACGACCTCGGCGTGGCCCGTCTCCTCCCGGCACACGGCCTCGTAGCTCGGATTCTCGACGTGTCCCCCGGCGTACCCCGACACTGCCGACTCCACGCCGTCGAGTTCCTTGAACGCCGCTTCGACACACCAGAAACACCCGCCGGCGAGCGTCGCTTTGCTGGTCGTCATGTCCCAATATTGGGCGTCTCTCGGCTTAAGCCCCTCGCCGCCGGCTGGTGTAGGCCACGGTGGTGATCTCTGCGGTCGCATCGATAATTCGCCGCCTGAGACGGGACAGATACTTCTGAAGACGAGTTCCTACTGCTATATTAAAAATGGGAGATAGCGGCAGGATTGGTCCGTAACAGTTTCGAGCCGTTCACGCCTGCGATTATACTGTCGGTCACAAGCCGTCGAACGCGGGGTCGACAGAACCGGAACAAGACGCGTTGGAACCCCGAGTGAAGCGCAACAATCTATCAACACTTGTGACCGACAGTATATCCTCAGTGTCACGGAGAAGCTCATTGAGCTCCTCCTCCGACAGGTGACGCTTGATCTCCTTGCGTCGATGACTTCCCACTCTCATAGTGATTAAGCTGAGTCATTACCGGTAAGGTATGACCAGATGTTCGGT
>CAKZQY010000405.1 GCA_937142015.1 uncultured Halobacteria archaeon | reverse complement strand
GCCGTCCGACGACTCGCCGGTGTCACTGTCTGTCGACACGACAGCGGTCTCGTCGGGTAGCTCCATCTCCACGACAGCGGTTCCCTCCGCAGGCGGGGCCATGCCGGCGGCGTACTGGGCCTTGTCGTACGCCTTCCCGAACGTGTCGGCCGTTCCCATCACCTCACCCGTCGACTTCATCTCCGGGCCGAGCCGGGGGTCGGCGTTCGGCAGCCGGTCGAACGGGAGCACGACCTCTTTCACGCTGTACTGGTCGGGCACCTGCTCTGTCGCGTCGAGATCGGCGAGTGACTCGCCAGTCATCACCTTCGCAGCGAGCTTGGCAATCGGGACGCCGGTCGCCTTCGAGACGAACGGCACCGTCCGCGAGGAGCGTGGATTCGCCTCCAACACGTACACGTCGTCCGGTCCGTCGGCCGCCGTCTCGACGACCGCCAACTGGACGTTCAGCAGACCGACAGTGTCCAACGCGTCTGCGATCTCCTCGACTACCTCGCGGACGCGAGTGGTGGTCGCCTCGTCGAGCGAGCGCGGCGGGATCACACACGCAGAGTCGCCAGAGTGGACACCCGCCGCCTCGACGTGTTCCATGATCCCGCCGATCAACACGTCCTCGCCGTCACTCACCGCGTCGACGTCCAACTCGACAGCGTCTTCGAGGAACTCGTCGACGAGGATCGGCTTGTCCGGCGACACCCGGACAGCCTCCTCGACGTACTCCCGGAGTTCGTCGTCGTCGTGGACGATCTCCATCGCCCGGCCGCCGAGCACGTAGCTCGGACGCACGAGCACCGGGTAGCCGATCTCGCGGGCCAGCGACAGCGCCTCCTGCTCGCTGTCTGCGCTGCCGCCCGCCGGCTGTGCGATGCCCCGCTCGTCGAGCAGCCGGTTGAACCGGTCCCGATCCTCCGCGAGATCCATCGCCTCGACACCTGTGCCGAGGATCTCACAGTCGAGACCGCGACGGTCCAGTTCGTCTTCCAGCGGTTCGCCGACCTCGACGGAGGTCTGTCCGCCGAACTGGACCATCACACCGTCCGCGTCCGTCGCCGCCACCGTGTCGGCGACCTCTTCTGCGGTCAGCGGCTCGAAGAACAGGCCGTCGGACGTGTCGTAGTCTGTCGACACTGTCTCCGGGTTGTTGTTGATCACGTGGGCGTCGATACCCAACTCCCGGAGCGCCTGGACCGCGTGAACCGCGCAGTAGTCGAACTCGACGCCCTGTCCAATCCTGATCGGCCCGCCGCCGACCACGACCACGCTCTCTGCGTCGCGGTCGACCTGGAGTTCGTCGCCCGCAGACCCGACGAGATCACCCTCCCCGTCGGTCGATCTAACGAGCTCTGTCTCTTCGTCCATCGACCCGTCGGCTTCCGTCTCCGTGTCTGTCGTCGTGGTCTCCACGGCCTCGGTTCCGCTCGCAGCCCCGCCGTCGACGAGGAACTCGGGATCGCGTGCGGAGTAGTAGTACGGCGTCGACGCCGCGAACTCCCCGGCACAGGTGTCGACCTGCTTGAACGAGCGGCTCGGGACGGTCGCCTCCACCTCCCCCGGATCGGTGTCGGCGGCGGCGGCGATCTCCCGGTTCGTCAGTCCCGCGGCAGCAGCAGGCTCGAACGTGGCACTGTCCGCCGCCTCCCGGCGGGCGTCGGCGACACGCCGGAACCGCTCGACGTACCACTCGCGGATCTCGGTCAGCTCGACGACCTCCTCGACGGAGAACCCGCGATCGAACGCCTCGAACATCGCGTACGGCCGGATCGGCGTCGGGCGTTCGAGGTACTCCGTGCGGAGCGTCGCGTCGTCGACAGCGGTCACGTCTACGGCGGGGTCGTACTCGCTGGAGCGGAGCGCCTTCGTCAGCGACTCCTCGAACGTCCGGCCGATCGACATCGCCTCGCCGGTCGACTTCATCGCGGTCGACAGCTCGAACTCCGTCTCGGGGAACTTGTCG
>CAKZQY010000404.1 GCA_937142015.1 uncultured Halobacteria archaeon | reverse complement strand
GCGAGTACGACCCCGAGTCGGCGGAGGGCCAGCACGTTCTGGCTCACGAGTTGGCACACGTCCGCCAGCAGACTGGTGGCGCGCTCTCGATGTTGCCACAGGAGGACATGGCGCTCGAAATCGATCCCGATCCGGAGTTGGAACGTGAGGCCGAGGAGACAGCCGAGCGGGTGGTGTCGGGCGGGGAGATCGGTGTCCATCGGATGCGGCAGACGAGAGTCTACGTACAACGAGTCCCTCAAAGTGAACTGTCTGAGTTCTTCGATGGAATACCAGAGAAGCAGACCACGAAGCACGACGACAAGAGATACAGTCTCGAATCTCGGCCACGATACGCCCCAGGTCAGGTAGAAGAAGTGTGGCAACGGGCTGACGAGGAGGCGGAAGCACTCCCAGAGGACACTGTCCGCGACCCGTACGAACCGTGGCGTATCATACAGTGGGACGGAGGCAGTAGAGACGGGGTTTGGGATATGGGACATAGAGCCGGGCGAGAGTACTCGTACTTACTCGAATATTATTATCGTAACATTATATCCGAAGAGGAGTTTGTCGAGGAGTACCAGAACCCAGATCACTACCACCCCCAGCACCCCAAAACGAATAGGAGCGGTGAGTACGAAGGAGAAGGCGAACACTGGGTTGAGAAGTGGGGCAGACTGGAGGAATAAGAATGAACGGCCCTGACGAAGAGTTATACCACCACACAGAGCTGGAAACGGCAGTACTACGGGGAAATAGAGAGAGATTTCGAGAACTGTTCGACAAGAGCGCACTGGACCATCGCTCGGACAACGGCAGTACGCTGTTGCACAAGGCTGTCGTCGCTGGGAGCGACGGAATAGTTAAAGAGCTAATCGAGCGTGGCATTGATCTCGACGCAGAGAACGAGGCTGAGCAGACACCACTCCACATCGCTGTAAAAGAAGGCCACGAGAGTATCGCTGCGACACTTGTCGAAGCAGGAGCAGATCCGAATGCTCAGGACACGAATGGTGTCGTGCCGCTGTTCGAGGTTGTGTACCGAAACCAGACCGACCTCGCGGAACTGATGGTAGAACACGGTGTCGACCCGGGAATCGAGTCTGACGGAGGAGTCTCACCGCTCGACATCGTAGAAGAGCACGATATGGTAGAGATGCGAGATGTACTATTTCAGTGATCTTACTGACCGCCAATCGCGGGATTCGACGGGGACCAGCGTGGATATGAGACACTCCCAGCATTTCACTGGCTCAGAGTACGAGGCACCTCGTGTGTAGACGACTTCGGAGCCAGCGAGTGGTATTTCGGACAGTACGACTCGTACAGAACTGATCGTTCTAAATGGCACAAAAATGAACAATTCTAAATACTACCGTCTCATTCCTGCAGTATCGGGTGACATTGGGGAGAAGACACAGCACGATGGCACCGAGATTCCGCCAGTCCCGTCGACGACCCATAGACTACACCACAGAGTGAGGGTGTGGATCGGCGACGACATCACCAGATGTGAGTGGTTCCTCGTCGTTACAGACAAACTGCGTGACATCCTCCAGACCAGAGACCTATCCGGGTACGAGATCGAAGAGCTAATAGTGACGAGAAGCCGGAAATCTGAGGAGATACAACCGGATATCGAGCTGCCAGAGTTTCACTGGCTACGAGTGACTGGTGACCCGGGTGTCGACGACTTCGGGATGACCGAGGAACCGTGGCTCGTCGTCTCCGAGGATGCACTCGACACACTCCGTGAGGGCACTCTCGAACACGCCGAAATCGAACCGTACAGCCCATCCGACAACGAGCGAGGCTGATCGCGGTTCGGAGTCGAAACGAGAGGACGAGGAGGCAGTCGTGCGAACGTGATCAAGCGGGTCGACGATCACGAACAGATTGATTTGGAATTGGTTGTGACGTACGATCCAGAAGTGGGAACTTCGGAGACGAACGCGATACGCTCGATTCCCGCGGCCTTGACGACGTCCATCCTCTCTGTCTCGCTCGAACTACCGAGACCGAGCTACGCGTCGGCAGTCGCAGCAGAGGAGTCCTCGGCGTGTGGGAGTCGGACGGCGATCACAGTGCCGTCCTCGTCGTTCTGTCGGAGTTCGAGCGTGCCGCCGTGGTCGTCGACGACCCACCGGACGAGCCACAGGCCGATCCCGCTGCCGTGTTGCAGCTGCGTGATCTCCTGTCGGTCGGTGACCACGGCCCACTCCATCTCGGGAATCGGCGGTCCGTCGTCTTCGACGATCACCGTCGTCGCGTCGGCCTCGCGGGTGACCGCCACGCGCAGTTGTGGCTCTGCCGCCGGGTTGTGTGTGACGGCGTTGTCGAACAGTTCCCCGAGCGCGTGTTCGAGGTACTCCGTCGCCTCGACAGTGCCGGCGTGGTCCGTGTCGAGTTCGACCGCCACGTCGGTGTGCCGGGAGAGTGTCTCCGAGACGGTCTGGCGGACAATCTGATCGAGGTCGACCGGTCGCTTGGTCGGGTTCTCCGACTGGAGAATCTCTTGGACGACCCCCGCGGTCTCGCTGAGCGTGACGAGGTGGTCGGCGGCGTCGTGAATCCGTTCGAGCGCGTTGTCGCCGGTCTCGGAGTCGACCTCGCGGGCCAACTGGTCGACGAACCCGCGGACGACGGAGATCTCGTTGCGGAGATTGTGCCGGAGGATGCGGGTGAGAACGGCGGTGTGTGTCTCCCGGCGCTTCAGCGCGGTCACCTCGGTGAACACGACGAACGTGTGCGTGGCGTCGTCGACGGCGTACGGCACGTCTCTGACGACGAAGTGCCGCGTCTGCCCGCCGCTCTGGACGGTGAGCTCCACTCGCTCGCCGTCGCTGTCGGACTGAGCGCGACTCGCCGCCGCCGCGAGGTGGTCGGCGACAGTCTCGGTCACGGCACAGCCGACGACTGTCTGTCCGGCCACGTCGTCGGCGTTCCCCTCCTCGTCGGGACCGAACAGGCGGTCGAACACGTCGTTCACGCGTCTGATCTCCGCGGTCGCCGGGTCGCCGTCCGCCGGGACACGGAGCTCCGCGACCGGATCGGTGAGCGACTCGAACAGCCCGCCGAACCGGTCGCGGGTCCGTTCGACCGCCTCGCGTGCGGACAACAGGTCCGAGATGTCGTCGACTGCCACGACAGTGCCGTCGAACGCCGCCGTCGACACCGGCGTGCCGTGGAGCCGAACCGGCAACTCCTCGCCGTCGCGCCGTCTGAGACTCCCCTCCTGCACGACCGCCTCCTCGCCGTCGACGCTGCTGATCACCTCACTCACCAGCCCGGTGTCGATCACGTCGACCGGTTCCCCGACCAGCGCCTCGCGGTCGTAGCCGACAGCCTCCGCGAACGGATCGGTGAGGAGGGCGAACTCGCCCTCGTCGTCGACGGCGAACGCCAAGTCGTCGATCTGTTCGACGAGTGCCTGGTAGCGGCGGAGTGACCGTTCCCGCTCGGCCCGGTCGAGTGCGCGCTCCGTCGTGGCGGCCAACAGCTCCGCGAAGTACCGGTCCTGATCGTCGACGTGCCCGTCGCGGGAGCCGACGGTGATCGTGCCACGGTCACCCAACGGGATGTACAACGCCGTGTCGACTACCTCCCGCTCGGCGTCTCCCGGCTCCCGTTCGATCGTCTCGCCGGACGTGTACGCCTCACCGACCGCTCCCTCGTCGAGATCGTAGGCGGGCCGCGGCGGGAGTGACTCGCGCGTAGAGGCGGTGGACGCCACCGGCACGAGCTCTCCGTCCGCGCGGAGTCTGACCGTCATCAGCTCCTGATCCAGCGTCTGGTCGGCCGTCTCCGCCGCGATGCCGGCGATGGCCACCGGGCTGTCCAGCGCCATCATCCGGTGGGTCGCGTCGAGGAGCCCGTCGAACATCGCCTCGCGGCGGCGCTGTGTGGTGATGTCGCGCAACACCCCCACTGTCCCCCGGAAGTCGTCCTCGTAGGGGAGCAGTGTCATGTGGTCTTCCACCGGCACGCGCGAGCCGTCCGCACAGACGATCTCCAGTTCGAGTGAGGCCCACGACGGACCCTCCGAGGAGAGCATCCCGCCGAGCGCCTCCTCGGCCTCGCGGACCGCCTGCTCGTCTTTGATGAACCCGGGCGGCTTCCCGACCATCGTCTCGCGGTCGTGGCCAGTCAGCTCCGTCATCGCCTCGTTGACGTAGACGAACCGTCCCTCGTTGTCGAGCACGTAGACGGCGTCCCCCATCGAGTTCATCAGCTGCTCGTAGGAGGCGAGTGTGGCGTCCGCGTCCCCCGTCTCTCCCGGCGTCGGGACCGGCTGGTGTTCGACGGTCAACTCTGGTGTCGAACCCGTCGTCGGTGTCGAACCTGTCGTCGGTGTCGAACCCGTCGTCGGTGTCGAACCCGTC
>CAKZQY010000403.1 GCA_937142015.1 uncultured Halobacteria archaeon | reverse complement strand
ACCGCCCGATACCGCGACAGCGACGGAAAATCACTACGCACGACCGTATCAGTCGACATCGCAGATCTCGATGTCGAACCGAGCACCACCCTCCGCTCCCTCCGTGACTCGAATCTCCCAGCCGTGTGCAGTGACGGCATCGTGAACGATAGAGAGGCCGAACCCGGTCCCCTCGTCGCTGGTCGTGTACCCGTGCTCGAACACACTCTCACGAGCGTCGGGAGGGACCCCACCGCCGTCGTCGGCGACGTAGAACCCGTCCCGAACTGGTGTCGGCTCGGTGTCGTCGGAGTCGGTGGGACCCTCGTCGGAGTCGGTAGGACCCTCGTCGAGGAGCCCGACACGGACGGTCAGCGGCGTCTCGTTGTGGTCGACAGCGTTTCGGAACAGATTCTCGAACACGTGGAGGAGCTTGTCACGGTCGGCCTCGACGGTGTGGCTGTCGGTGACCCGGAGGTCGAGTTCACAGTCCGTCGTGTCCGTGTGCTCCCACGCGGCAGCAGCGACGCGTCGGAGGTGGACCCGATCCGTCGTCTCGACTGTCTGCCCGACGCGCGCCATCGTCAGCAGGTCGTCGATCATCTCGTTCATCCGCCGGACGTTCCGCTCGATTGCCGCGAGGCTGTCGTCGGGGACATCTTCACGGACTAACTCGAGGTGTCCGTCGATCACGGTGAGTGGACTCCGGAGGTCGTGGCTGACGACGCTGGCGAACTGGTCGAGCTGCTCGTTCTGCCGTCTGAGGGTCTCTGTCTTCCGTTCGAGCTCTGCGGTCCGCGCTGCCAGTGTCTCGCGGTGGCGGTGTCTGGCTGTCACGTCGCGCGCCACCACGACCGTTCCCGTCCGTACGCCGTAGGAGTCACTGATCACCGACGCACGCACGTCGTACCACCGCCGCTCACCGTCGACGACGACTGGTGTCACCTCGCTGTTCGTGTCGAGTTCACCGCCGACTGTGTCGAACCCGTCGTCACCACCCAGCGTCTCGCTCTCGGCAGCGACCGTCTCGGCGGGTTCGAGGGTCTCGGTCGCGTACCCGTCACCGTCCGCGAGTCGGCGGGAGTCGGCTTCGCCCGAGACACCGGGTCGACTCGCAGAGCGGTACGCGTCGAGGAGGGCGGGCGTGTCGGCGAACACCCTCCGCGCGTGTGCCCCCTCGACAGTCTCCTCGTCGCCGACGAGTTCGACAGTCTCCTCGTCGCCGACGAGTCGGAGACCGGGGTCGTTCACACTCCGGACGACCCCGTCGCTGTCGAACACGAACACGGGATCTGGCATGTTCTCGATCACACCCTGCCGGTTGAGGAGTCGGAGACCGAACAGCGACTGTCGGAGGTACGACCAGCCGAGCGGCACCGCCACCAACACGGTGCTGTAGGAGATCAGCTGGACGTGTGGCCACGGGTTCACGTTCGGGACGACGGCGAGGTGTTGTGAGAGAAACGCAGCCGTGAGTGAGAACTCGATCCCGCCGACGACCGCCAGCGCGGCCAACTGCCGTCTGTAGACGGAGAACGCGTCGAACCACGAGCGGACGACGTACGCGTGACCGGCGGCGACGACGACCACCGTGTACGCTGTCGTCACCCAGAACGCCGGGCCGGCGGTGAACGCCGCCCGCGGCGTGGAGCCGCCCTCGAAGAGTTCGACCGTCGGCCAGAACAGATCCGGCGCGGTGCTCGGCAACAACGCGACCGCGGCTCCGGGGACGACGACCACCGCGAGAATCCGTGGAGACAACAGCGTCGTCCGGTCCGTGTACCGGGCTGCGAACACCCAGAAGAGGACACCCGTCAGCGGTGAGACCGTGTTCCGCGCGATCAGCCACGTCCGCTTGCCGGTCACCGTCGGCTCCGAGAGCTGTAGCACGTACAGGCCCGACCAGACGGAGAGCGTCACCATCAGCACCGCGTAGGCCCGTCCGCCCCTGATCTCGCGGTGTCGCCACGCGAGGGCGGCGATACACAGGCCGAAGACGACCGCGAGGAGGCCGAGCAACACGAACGGACTCGTCCACGGGGCCATCGAGTCTCCGTAGTCTCCCGTGAGTCAAAAGTGTGTGAGTAGTAGAACCGTTCGCACAGCCGACAGCCAGGACATCGACCGACGCCGACACCGTCGAGCGTGTCGCCAACTTGTACGGGACTCAGTCACGTCGACGAGCCGTCCCTGCACGCTCGGTGTGCTCGTCGGCAGTTCTCTCGTCAGTTCCCAAGTCGGCCACGCGGCTCTCGTCTCCCGAGTCGTCGGGGAGTGTGAACTGGTCGAACAGTGCCGAGAGGCGGTCGGCGTCCTCGGAGAGACTCGCGGCGTCGGCGGCGACGGCCTCGACCGTCTCGACCTGTCGCTCTGCGGCCTCGGCGACTGTCTCGGTGTCGTCGGCGGTCTGGACGGCCAGCTCTTCGACCTCCCCGACGTGGCCGGCGAGTTCCTCGGCGACGCGCGCTTGTTGATCGGTGGCTTCCGACACCTCGGCGACGCCGTCGTCGATCTCTGCGACGGCGGCCGCGAGGTCGTCGAACCGACCGAGAACGGCCTCCACGTCGTCGACGGTGTCGAGCACCTCGCTGCGGGTGTCTCGCACCTCCGTCGCGGCGGCGTCCGCCCGCCGCTGGAGTCTGTCTGCGGTCGCTTGGATCTCTCCCGCTCGCTCCTGGCCGGCGTCCGACAGCTGCTGTACCTCCTCGGCGACGACGGCGAACCCGTCTGCGGCGTCGCTCGCACCGTCGGCTCTGGCGGCCTCGACTGAGGCGTTGATGGCCAGCATCTTCGTCTGCTCTGCGAGCCCCTCGATCACTGCGGCGATCTCGCCGACCTCGTCGACCGCCTCCACCAGCGTCTCGACCGTCTCGGTCGTCGTCTCGATTCGGTCCGCGACGGCTTCGAGCTCGTCGACTGCGGCCGTCGCCTCCTCGCGCCCCTCCGCCGCGAGGTCGGCCGCGTCGCTCGTCGTCTCTCGCACGCTGCTCGTCGAGGCGGCGATCTCCTCGACGGTGGCCGAGAGGTCGCTCACGTCCCGGCTGGCGGTCGACAGCTCCCGTCGCTGCCGGTCGGTCGCGTCGGTGATCTCTTCGACCGACTCCGCGACGGTCTCGCTGCGCGAGCGGAGCTCACGAGCCCGGCTCCCAACGTCGTCGGTGGCGGCTGCGACGTGGTCGGCGAACTCGTCGGCTTCCGTGAGTGACGCTGTGAGCGTGTCGAGCAGACTGTCGAAGTCGCGTGCCAGCGTCTCGTACTCCGCCGCCACTGCGTCCGGGTCGACACGAGCGGTCAGGTCACCGCCGCGGGCGGCGTCCGCCGCGTCTCCGAACGCCGCGATCACGGTCTCCAACTCCGCCGTGTAGCGAGTGAGCTCCGCACGCATCTCCGAGAGCGCGTCGCCGAACTCCCCCGGCACCTCGGTGTCGAAGACATCGTCGTCGAACGACCGCGCGGCGAGGGCGTCCGCCTGTCGTTCGACCGTCAGGAGCGCGGTCCGCATCTCCTCGACGGAGCGCGCCAGGTCGCCGATCTCGTCCGGCTGGTCCGGGTCGACTGCCGGGTCCGCGGTGACAGACGACTCGGGAACGTTGCCCGCCGCGACCGACTCGGTGACACGCTGGAGTCGCTCGATTGGACGGATCACGTTGCGGCGAGCGATGATCGCCGTGTTGCCGAACGCGACCGCCGCGCCGACGAGCAACGCAGTCTGGACGGCCGGGCGAATCGGCCCGCTCGGGAGCACGACTGGCGCTGCCGTCTGCGCCAACGAGACCAGAAACTGGATCGTCACTGCTGCCAACACCGTTCGCTCGACTGTCTCGTCGACCCCCAGAACCGACAGCGACCAGTACAGGGTGTCGACGTACCGCTCGCGCAGCGTGGTCACGCCGCGTCACCCCCGCGTGTGTGCCGACTGTACGCGAGTCGACGCGAGCCGAGCAGGCGATGCTGCCGTTTCGACCGTGCTCGCCGTGGCTCCTCCTGTCGCTCTCGCAGACTCGGTTGTCGGTCGACTGGCGACACGTGACTGCCTGTGGGCGGCGTGCCGTCGCGTCCGGCCACCACCCGAGAGTGTCGTTCGAACATACTGAGAGAGGCTCCGTGCCGGGAGACAGCGTCCCCGGTCTGTCGTCCGTGTCCGACTGCTCGCCCGTTCGTGGGTGCATTCGCTCCCCCGGTTTATGTTTTGAGAACTGTCCCACACGCTGGGACTAGTTTCGATTCAATTACAAAATACTAGATTCATCTTCTTAGAGTTTCTACACTGTCCGCTCAGTTCTGCTGAACTCGAAGCGATGCTGGCGTCCGGCACCTACGAGACGCGTTGTTCTCACGCGTGTGCGGTGTCGTCTGAACGAGCGATCCACACCCCGAAACGAACAAGTATCTGAGTCACAATCG
>CAKZQY010000402.1 GCA_937142015.1 uncultured Halobacteria archaeon | reverse complement strand
CGTCGCCGAGGTCGAGACGTACGTCCTCGACCTCGCCGACGAAGACGCCGTTGTTCGAGTAGACCTCTCGACCGACCAGCGACGTGATCTCCTGTGGTGCCCCGTCCGGCTTCATACGCGGGTAGACGACACGGGCGGTGATAAATGCAACCCAGTGACCCGGACCAGATTGCCCGTTGGAACTGCCGACTGGACGGGTGACTGGCGCGTTGTCGACGGAACCGACTTGCCTGTCGGGCTCGAACGAGTGGCATGAGCGAGACAGCGAGTGAGGACCTGCCAGAGACGGAGGCGGAGTGGCGCGAC
This sequence comes from uncultured Halobacteria archaeon, assembly GCA_937142015.1. GTDB lineage: Archaea > Halobacteriota > Halobacteria > Halobacteriales > Haloferacaceae > JAHENP01. The sequence continues at coordinate 4,075 of CAKZQY010000402.1, read as the reverse complement.
CGACTCACCGACGAGGAGTACGAGATTCTCCGCGAGCGCGGCACCGAGGCGCGCTTCTCCGGGGAGTACGTCGACCACCACGGTGACGGCGTGTACAAGTGCGCTGGCTGCGGCGAAGTGCTGTTCGACGGGGAGACGAAGTACGAGTCCGGCTGTGGCTGGCCGGCGTTCTACGCTGCAGAGGACGGGAAAGTGGTCCGTGAACGCGACGACCGACACGGGATGTCCCGCGTCGAGGTGCTGTGTGCCAACTGTGACGGTCACCTCGGCCACGTGTTTCAGGACGGCCCGCCAGAAGAGACGGGTGAACGGTTCTGTATCAACTCCGTCGCCTTAGCGTACGACGAATCCGAGTGACGCTCAGAAACTCCGGAGGTCGTCGAGCACCGCAGCGGCGTCGCCGTCGGCAATCGCGGTCCGGGCCTGCGTCAGTCCGTCCGAGAGGTCGGCGGCGTCACCGCGAGCGTAGATCCGGAACGCGGCGTTGAGCGCGACGGCGTCGGCGAACTGGTCGTCACGCTCCCCGGTCACGACGCCCTCGGTGATGGCTGCGGAGTCGACAGCCACGTCGTCGACTTCGAGGTCTTCCTCCTCGAAGTCCATCCCGTACTCGGGTGTCTCGATCTCGTAGTCCGTGAACGAGGCGTCGGCTCCGTCTCCGCCGTCCGCGCTCTCCCACTCGGCGACCTTCGTGTAGCCCGGCCGGATGTCGTCGTACCCCTCCATCCCTTGGAACATGATCACGCGGTCGAGGTCGTGGTACTCACTCGCCTCGAAGGTGTCGACCACCTTCTTTGCGAACGCGAGGTGGTAGAAGGAGCCGAGGTGAACGTCCGCGTCGGCGGGGTTCGCCAGCGTCTCGATAGTGTTGACGAACGTTCGCACGCCCATCATGTCGCGTCGCTCCCACAGCTCCTGAACGGCGGGGTTGAACGCCGGCTGGTAGTAGAACCCGAACCCGGTCTCGTCGACCATCGCCGCAGACTCGGCGGGTGACAGCTCCGTCCCGATACCGAGTTCGTCGAGAACGTGTTTGTACGAGTCCTGTTTCTGTGTCGGCACACGGTCGCCGGAGTGAACGACGACCGGTGTGCCGGCTCCGGCGGCGACGATGCCGGCGGCCGCACCGAGGATCGCGGTGCTCCCCTTGCCGTCGTAGTTCGCACCGCAGTCGACCGGGTCTGCCTCGGGTGCGGCAACCTCGACCCGCTCGCACATCTCGTCGACGTACGCGCCGAGCTCTTCGGGCGTGTTGCGCTTCCACCGGTTCGCCAGCCAGAAAGAGCCGAGTGTGGTGTGGTCCGGCTCGCCCGCGAAGATGCGCTGGATCGCCTCCCGTGCCTGCTCGCGTGTCATGTCGTCGGCCGACTTCGGGCCGGAGCCGACGACCTCCGTGATCAGCCGCTTCAGCGGCCACTCGCCGAACTGCTCGCTCGCTTCCGGTGTTGCCTTCGCCATGTGACTCCGTTGGGTCTGCCGGTGCAAAAGCGGCGTGATCGGTCCAATCTGCTCGGAATCCAACGGCGTCTCACTCACGACCTCGAAGCGTCTCACTCACGACCTCGAAGCGTCTCACTCACGACCCACGTCGCTCCAGTCCCCGTCCGCGAGCGTCTGTTGGCTGGTCTCCTCGCCGACGGCGGCAGCGAGTCGTTCGAACCCCTGTCTCTCGCCGCGGTCGGTCGCGTTGGCAACCAGCCGACTGACGATGAACTCCGGCGTCGACTTGCCGAGCGTCTCGAAGCGCGGCTGGTAGTCCACCTCCAGCTCCAACTCCTCGGTCAGTCCCTCGGCGAAAATGCCGTCGATGCGGGCGGCGTCCGGCAGCGGCGCGAGGTCTTCAGCGAGGTGTGTGACGTACACGCCGACAGCGCCGCGGTCGACGGTCAGCTCCACCAGTCCGTTCAGCAGGTCGGCAGCGCGACCGGGCTCCGTGATCGCCTCGAACTCGTCGACCAGCATCAGCGTCCGACCGTCGCCGGACAGCGGCGGGACGATAGAGCGCAGCGTCGACTCTAACACCCCGGCGTTGAACGAGGCGTGACGACGGTGGAACACCACGCTGTCGAACTCCCCGACTTCTGCGTCGGCTGCCGGCACTGGCAACCCCATGCTCGCGAGCAGTGTCACCTGACACAGTGTCTCCAACAGGGTCGTCTTCCCGCCGGAGTTCGCGCCCGTCAGCACGCTCACACGGTCACCGCTCGGCACCCGTCGCGCGTCGTGGTCGCCGACGGCGTAGTCGATCAGCTGTACGTCGCCCGACAGTGTGAGATTCCGGGCGTCGGTCACCGCGAGTCCGTCACCACCGAGCCGTGGGCGAGTGAGGTCGTACTCCGCCGCGAAGCGCGCGACCGACAGCCTGAACGCGATGTCGTCGACTGCCGACACCGCGGTCGCTACGTCTGTCCCGGCCGCTGCCACGGCCTCCTCGAGCTCCGCGCGGACCGTCTCCTCGCGGTCGTCGACCCGCTCTTGCAGGTCGTCTGCGAGTCCACGCAGCGTCTCGCCGACGAAGTCCGCCGCGTCGCGTGCGCCCTCTGGGGCGACGGCACGCACTTCTGCGCTGCCGACGCCGGTCTCCGACGCGACGTACTCGACGGCCGCCGACTGGAACGCGTCGGCGTCGCGTGCGCCGCGACTCCGCACTGTCTCCACGACGTCGAGCGCGGAGTCCCGGAGGTCCGCAGCCGCCTCCTGTTGGTCGCGGAGCCGGTCGAGTCGGTCGTCCGCGCCCAACACGACCTCGTCGCCGTCGAGGGAGCCCAGCGCGTCGGCTGCCTCGCGGAGCGCGTCCTCGTCGACGTTCGCCAGCGCGTCGAACCGGTCGCCGGACAGCCCGGCCTCGCGGAGGTCGAGAACGGCTTCCACCGCGGCGCGGTCCGTGCCGCCGCCGTCGTCGTAGCGGTCGAACGCGTCCAGAACGGCCTCTCTGTCCGCCTCGTCGAGTTCCGTCCACGCCTCGCGGGCCGCCAACACCTCGTCGAGTCGTGTCTCCCGGGCCGCGCGGTCCGGCAGGGGTGTCAACACCCGGATACGGTCGGCGGCGTGCCGCGTCACGGCGAAGTTCGCAGCCAGATCCAACAGGTCGTCGTACACGTCGCGGGTGTCACGCGTCGCCAACACGTCCATCGCACCCTCGCCGGTCGCCCGCCGGAGGATTCTCGTCGCTCGCCCGGCGGTGACCCCAGCGTCCGTCAACGCCCGCACGTCCGCCGACTCGATTGCCTCGACTGCGCGACCCTCGCCCAACGACGCACGGAGCTTCTCGGCCGTCTTCGGGCCGACTCCCCAGTACCCCTGCAGTGTCATGTGCGGTCGGTGGGCGGGTCCGAACTTAGTTGCTTGCGGTCTGCCTCGCGTCTCGCCGACGTGTGTGGCTACCAACTCTGTTTTTCGTAGTCTCGAAGCTAGATCAAAACACACTTGTTTGATCGTGTTGCACTTCGCTTGTGCCCAAAGACACCCCAGACGACTTCTTCGACCGGGCAGTCAGGTCTCACACGTTCAAGATTCTCACGCTCTCTTTCTTCGTTTACTTCTTTATTGCAGTGTTATTGTCCAAAATGGGAGAGAGTCTCCACCCTGGTGTAGCTGTTGTCCTCGCTCTCGCAATTGTATCTTTCTCTTATACCTACTATTACGAGAACATTCTGAAGCCGAGTTACGAAGACCGAGATTAGTAAACCTGCGCGTCTGAAGGAAATTCAAACAGTCGAGGAGATGGCGAGAGCGTCGTTCGGAACGCGCTCGCTTCGGTCACCGTTCTCTCGGGCGGGTAGCCACGGGAGATACCTCAATTCAAGTGTGCGCGGCCCGTGGCAGACAGTGATGGACCGATCCGGGAGTCGTCAGTTCTCACGGGGTGATCGGCGGTGACGAAGGAGTACATCGAGGTACGTGGTGCGGAGGAGCACAACCTGAAGGATCTCGACGTGGAGATCCCACGCGAGTCGTTCACAGTCGTCACGGGGTTGTCGGGGTCCGGGAAGTCGTCGCTCGCCTTCGAGACGGTGTACGCGGAGGGGCAGCGGCGGTACATCGAGTCGCTGTCGGCGTACGCCCGCAACTTCCT
>CAKZQY010000401.1 GCA_937142015.1 uncultured Halobacteria archaeon | reverse complement strand
GCGCGGAGGTGAGCGCGTGGAGGTCACCCGTGAAGTGGAGGTTGATGTCCTCCATCGGGAGCACCTGCGAGTAGCCGCCGCCGGCAGCGCCACCCTTCACGCCGAACACCGGACCGAGCGAGGGCTCGCGGATGGCGATCAGTGCGTCCTCGCCGATCTGGTTGAACGCCTGCCCCAACCCGACTGTCGTCACTGTCTTCCCCTCGCCGAGCGGGGTGGGCGTCATCCCCGTGACGAGGATGAGACTGCCGTCGTCGTCACTCTCCGATGCCGTGCGTTCGACTGCGTCCAGTGATACCTTCGCCTTGTAGTCGCCGTAGAGGTTCAGATCGTCCGCGTCGAGCCCGTACGGCTCGACCACGTCCGTGATGGGGTCTTTGTCGACTGACTGTGCGATCTCGTAATCTGTCGGGAACCCCGACCCGTCCTCGTCTGATTCGGACATCGTCTGGTAGTTCCGAGGTGACCGTCTTCAATACTCGCCGTCGTATCGATATTCTGATACGAATTGTTTTACCTCGGCTGCGTCGGTCGACCGGTGCGTGGAGGGTCAGCAGGTCGGCGAGTGTCGTTCGACGTAGCGGTCGAGATCGCGTCGGATGTCTCGGTCGAGTTCCGGTCGCTCGTAGGCGTCGAGCCGGTTCTGGACACGTTCGTGTGCGGCTTCGAACGCGGACTTCTCGCCGTCCGCGGCCCAGTCGTCGTGTGATCGCTTGTCGACGAACGCCGACCGGAAGAACTCGCGGTCACCCGCAGAGTGGCCGGTGCCGAGGAAGTGGCCCGCGGGCTCAGTCTGTTCGATGGCGTCGACAGCCAGCGACTCCTCGTCGACGGAGAACCCCTCGCGGAACCGGTCGAGGTACCGAATCGCCTCACAGTCCAGCAGGAACTTCTCCGGGGACACGGTCGCGTACGACTCCAGAATCCCGGCGGCGTGGAGCACGAAGTCCACGCCCGCGAAGTCGGTGACGGCCTGCAACAGCATCGACTCGAAGCCGCCTTGGTAGTCGACGGACTTCGAGTCGGTCAGCCCGCCGCCGCCGCGGGAGGGGACGCCGTAGAACTCCCCCATCTGCGCAGCGACGGAGACGAACAACGCCGACTCCGGGCTGCCGACCGACAGCGACCCGTACCGCGTGTCTACGCCCGAGGACGGTACACCGTAGATCACCGGTGTCCCACGCTCGACGAGCTGTGTGAGTGTGATCGCAACCAGATTCTCCGCGTTCGCCTGTGCCATCGACCCGGCGAGTGAGGCCGGACCCGACGCGCCCGCGACAGTCAGCGAGGAGACGACCGGCGGCTGTCCGTGTTCCGCGTACGTCAACAGCCCGGCCAGCGCCTCGCGTTCGATACTTCGCGGCGGAACCGTGTTCACCAGCCCGGCGACGTACGGCCGTCGTAAGTCCGGGTCGTCGGTCACCATCCCGACCATGTCCATCGTCGTCTGCGCGCGTCGCTCGCCGTACGCAGAGCCCATGACGGGCATGTCCGAGAGCCGCAGCGAGCGGTCCAGCATCTCGACGTGTGCCCGCTCGTCTGCCACGTCGTTCGGCTCACACAGCCTGTACCCGGTGCAGGTGACGGCGTCTGCCGACAGTGACAGCTTCACCAGCGCTTCGTAGTCCGACAGCTGTGACCGCCGCCGCCCACCGTCGTACGTGCGAACGTGTGCGGGACCGTGACCCGGCGCGCGGACCGGCGTCCGACCGCCGCCGACGGTCACGTCCTTCTCGGCGTTGCGCGCGTGGAGTGTGAACTCCGACGGTGCGTCCGCGACACAGTCCTCGACGATCTCTCTCGGTACCGTGACCACCTCACCGTCGACTGTCGCTCCCTCGCGTGCCAACAACTCTCGAGCGCGCTCGTGTCCCAGCCTGATGCCGACGTTCTCCACTACGTGCATCGACGCCTCGTGGATCGCCGACACGCCCTCCTCGTCGAGCGTCTCCAGTGAGGGCACTGCCTCCGTCTCCGTGTCCACGTCGCTCACGAGAACACGGTAAGTGGATTTCCCCGATAAGCGTTTGTGATACCCCGCTGTGTCCACAGAACGTCGGCTGTGAACGACACGACTGGCCACAGAACGTTGGCTGTGAACGACACGACTGGCCACAGAACGTTGGCTGTGAACGACACGACGTGGCTCCGCGCGCGACGACCACCTGTCTGCCACATCCTATCGGACATCCGTGTCTGCCACTTCCTATCGGGCATCCGTGTCTGCCACTTCCTATCGGACATCCGTGTCTGCCACTTCCTATCGGGCATCCGATAGTTCGAACTCTGGCGGGCGACCGGGGGGTCGCCGAGCGCCAGTGTTTAGACCGGTCCCTTGGGTACCGTACTCATGGACTACGCGGAAGCGGTAAACACGCTCGAACGATTGCGACGAGCGAGACCGAAGTTGGGGACAGAGACGACAGCCGACCTCTTGGATCGACTCGGCAACCCCCACGAGGAGATTCCTGCGGTACAGGTCGCCGGCTCCAACGGCAAGGGGAGCACGGCACGCGTGACAGAGCGGATTCTCAGAGAGGCAGGTCTCGACGTGGGGGTGTACACCTCGCCGGACCTCAACGACCTTCGGAGTCGAATTCAGGTTCGCGGACAGAAGATCCCCAGACACAGGGTCGCAGCCTTCGTCGACTCCGAGTGGTCACACGTCGTCGAGCAGGCGGCAGACGGCGACCAGCCGACGTTCTTCGAGGTGTTCACCTGTCTGGCGCTGTGGCAGTTCGCCCACGAGGACGTGGATGTCGCAGTGTTAGAGGTCGGCATCGGCGGGCGGTACGACGCGACGAGTGTCGTCGACCCGGTCGCGTCGGCCGTCACCAGCGTCAGTCTCGAACACACGGACATCATCGGGTCGACTGTCTCCGAGATCGCCCGCGACAAGGGACACGTCGCGCCAGCCGACCGTCCGCTCGTCACCGCGGCCACCGGTGAGGCGCTGGCGACGCTCCGTGAGGAGACTGACGTGATCACTGTCGGGGTTGTGGACGACGCCGAGAGTGGTGGGTCGGAGCCGGACGTTCGTGTCCGCGAACTGGAACGTCCGGAACGAGCTGTTCGTTCTGGTGTGCGCTCGGACCAATCCGCCGGTGCGAGTGTGGACTCCGAGCAGTCTGTCGATGTGAGTGTGGACTCCGAGCAGTCTGTCGGCACAGATGTCGAGTCGACGGTTTCCGTCGGGGCGGGTATCGAGTCGACAGTCTCAGTCGTCGGGCCGGACTGGGAAGTCGAGACACAGACGCCCCTGTTGGGGAGTCACCAGGCGGCGAACGTCGGTGTCGCGGCGACACTCGCTAGGCAGGTCGGTGAGGCGCTCGACCGGCCGGTATCTCCAGAGACTGTCGCCGCCGGGGTGCAGAACGTCACTGTTCCTGGTCGGTTCGAAGTCGTCGACAGAGAGCCACTGACGGTGCTCGACGGGGCACACAATCCGGCGGCAGTCGAGACGCTCGCTCGGACGCTCGACAGCGTCGACTACGAGACTCTCCACCTCGTCTTCGGCGCGATGCACGACAAGGACCACGCCGAGATGTGTCGTGCGTTCCCGGCGGCCGACAGCGTCCATCTCGTCGAGCCGGCACTCGGCCGCGCGGAGACGACGGAGATGCTCCGCGCGGTGTTCGAACGCGAGACGGGCCGCGACACGGCCGCTCCCGCGGTGTTCGAGTCGCCGTCCGTGCTCGCCGGTGTCGAGCGGGCCTCGCAGGCTGCCGACGCGGACGACTGTGTCGTGGTGACTGGCTCGCTGTACACGATTGCGGAGGCGCGCGATCGGTGGACGCGCACGCCGCGCGTCGTCGAGATCGACGGTGCGAACGACGCCGAAGCGGCGGCGGCCCGCGCGGACGTGCCGGCGGCGGCCCGCACCGAGCGAGCCGAGTCGTTCGTCCACCGGACGATCAGGCTCCACGCACGCCGGGAGACGGCCCGAGAGCTGGAGACGACACTCCTCTCGCTCGGCGGCACGGCAGCAGTCTCGGGGATCGAAACCGCCGACCAGCACGTCGAACTCCTCCTCGGTGGGACGCTCCCACAGCTCCGGGGGCTCGTCGACCGGCTGGAGTCCGGTGGCGTCGAACACGCACACCTCGCCCGACAGCTCCGACAGGCGCTCGCGGCGACCGACGACGGTGGCCACCCCGGGGCGTCGGACGCAGACGCAGAGGGGGCAACTGAGAGAGGTGGTTCAACTGGGACAGACACGACCGTCGCCCCGCCGTGGCAGCCGGGAACCGCAGTGATGGGAATTCTGAACGTGACGCCAGACTCCTTCCACGACGGCGGCGAGTACGATCAGACGGACGCCGCAGTCGCGCGCGCAGAGCAGTTGATCGCGGAGGGTGCGGCCATCGTCGACGTCGGCGGCGAGTCGACGCGACCGGGGGCAGAGCCGACGCCGGCGGCGACGGAGCGGGAGCGTGTCGTCCCAGTGATCGAGCGACTCGACGAGATGGACGTGTTCGTCTCGGTCGACACGCGAAAGGCGTCAGTCGCGGCGGCAGCGCTCCGTGCGGGTGCAGACATGGTGAACGACGTGACCGGGCTGAGCGACGTGGCGATGCGCCGGGTCGTCGCGGAGTGGGACGTGCCGGTGGCGCTGATGCACAGTCTCTCCGCGCCGGTCGACCCGGACCGTCGCTACGAGTACGACGACGTGGTCGACGACGTGCTCGAACAGCTTCGAGAGCGACTCCTCCTCGCGGAGCGTGCGGGGATCGACCGCTCGCAGGTCGTCGTCGATCCCGGGCTCGGGTTCGGGAAGCGACCGGCCGAGAGCTTCCAGCTGCTGGACCGACTCGACGAGTTCCACGCTCTCGGAACACCCGTCCTGATCGGTCACTCACACAAGTCGATGCTGGCGGACGTGGCTGTCGGTGCCGACGACGAGAGTGACCGACTCCACTCGACTGTCGCCGCGACGGCGCTTGCGGCCGAGCGTGGTGCCGACGTGATCCGTGTCCACGACGTTGCAGAGAACGTGGCTGCCGTCGAGACGGCCCAGCGAACTGACGGCCGTCGAGACGGGTGATAGGGTCGTGCGTAGGGATTTTCGAGTAGGTGCGGAGTACCGGACAGTACCG
>CAKZQY010000400.1 GCA_937142015.1 uncultured Halobacteria archaeon | reverse complement strand
CTGGTGAGTTCCGTCGCCTGAAGACTGGTGAGTTGGGCGACTCACCTCGATGACCGTCCCCCCGGACAGACGACACGCGGTCTGTGCGGGTGTCGAGTGGGACTGTGTCTCGCTGTCGTGTCGAACGAGCCTCGTATCGAGGGGACTACGCGTCACTCTCCGCCGTGTCGAGTGGCTCACGAGCCATCACGATTGCGTCCGCGTCGACGTAGAACCCCGGTCTGCGACCGACAGTGTCGAACCCGACAGCCTCGTACAGTCCGCGAGCGGCGTCGTTCTCCGGGTGGACCAACAGCGTCACCCGCTCGTCGGCAGCAGCGAGTCCCCGCCGGAGGAGTCGCGTCGCCCGCCCCTCGCGGCGGTAGTCCGGGTGGACCACTAGCTCCGCGACGTGAACGCCGTCACCGGGTACCGGGAGGAGGTATCCGACTGGCACGTCACCTGTGCCGACTGTCGCGTCACTCGTGCTCGTGTCACCAGCCGCGACAGCGGTCGTGTCTCCAGCATCGACAGCCGAGACGAAGACGGTGTCCACGGACAGCGCGTGACGGAGCAACGCGGGCGACGGTTCTCGGAGTTGTGACTGGAGTTGTCGCAGCGCTGCCGCGTCCGTCTCCCGGCCCCGTCGAATCACAGCACGACGACCCCGAGCAGCACCGACACAGTCGCGCCGCCGAGCGTGGCGAGGAAGTTCACACCCTCGTTGCCAACGACCGACCCTTCGATCACCGCGCCACAGAGACTGTCGACAGTCATGCCGGCGACACCGCCGACGAGGACGACTGCGGCGGCCGCGACCGGAGCGCCGGGGAGCGACATCCCGACTGCTGCGAGCGCAGCGACGAGCCCACTCCCGGCGGTGCCAGCCAGCTCGCCTTGCCACGTCACAGCGCCGTCCGTGCCGGGCTCGACGCGTTCCAGCGAGGTGATCAGCCGCGGATCGTCGAACAGCCCCCCGACTTCCGAGGCGAGTGTGTCGGCCATCGCCGCGGCGACGCTCCCGGCGAACGCGACGGCCACCAACGAGGAGAGTGGCACACCGGCGACGGCCAGAGACGCGAGCGCGAGTTCCGCTCCGACGAGTGAGGCCGAGAGCGTCGTCTCCTCCACGCCGGCGTAGATCACGACCGAGAGGAGCGCGACGGCGGCGTTCCCCAACACGTTGCCGGTGCCGCGTGCCCCCTCGTTCTCCTGTGCGACGCCCCGCTGGAGTTTGTCGTCGTACCGGAACTTGCTCGCCAGCCCGCCGATGCCGAAGAAGGAGATCAACACCGCGAACCAGCCGAACCCGCCGAGGACGACCGTCACGAGGCCGAGCAACACGCCGGTCAACATCCCCGGCACGTCTGCGGTCCGCAGCGCGTACGAGATCCACCCCAGCGCGACCGTGACACCGAGTCCGACGCCGATGGCGAGCGGGGTGATCGCCGGCGTGATCGCCTCGAACAGCCACAGGAGGAACCCGACGGAGACGATCACCAGCGGGTCGTCGTCCTCGAACAACACGGAGCGCAACAGCGCCGCGACGAGCGCGCCGACAGCCGCGAGGAACGCGTATGTCGGGAGACGACTCACAGAGCCGACGGCGGGACTCGCGGCGACGACCGCCGCCTGCGCGACCGTGCCGGCGAGGAAGCCGACCGCGACGAACGCGCCAGTCGTGAGAAACTGGTCCGTCGTCGACTCGCGGACGAACTGCCGACCCAGCCGCCCGTACGCGAGGGTGACCACCGCCGCCGCGAACACCGGCACCGGCATCGGGGCCCGCGGCAGCGCCGTCAACACCGCGAGCCCCGTGCCCGCGAGCGCGAACCCAGTGAGCCCGTCGAGCCGCTGCTGTTTCCGGTCGGCTGGCCGCGCGAACAGCTCGAACAGCCAGCCGTCGTCGACGACGAAGGCGGCCAACAGCGCCACGGCAGCGAACGGTGCCGCCGCCGCTGGACCGAGCGCTGGCGCTGCGAGAACCAGCGTCGCCACGACCGCGAACCCCCCGGCACGCCGGAGTTGCTGTCTCACGACCCGTGGTATCTCCGTCGCGTACTTAATGCTCCCGGGAGCGAGTCGAACACTTGCCTCGGGATCACACGGCCGTGATCGCTAGCGACCGGCGGGCCTCGGCATCGACCACACAGCTTTAGCCTGCCACCGACCAACGACAGGTGTGACCAGAGACCCCGCGTCGTTGACCGTGACTATCGTGGACGGCTACGTCGACGAGCCGGCACACTTCGGCGTTCCGCCGTACATCTCCACGTACCCGCGGTACACTGCGGGGGCGCTCGTCGACGCGGGTGTGCCGCGCGAGCAGATCACCTACCACACCATCGACGAGCTCCGAGAGACGCCGCGCAAGCGCGGTGACGTGGCGGACGCGGACCTGCTGATCTACGTCGGTGGGATGACGGTCCCCGGGAGCTACGTCGGCGGCACGCCCGCCGAACCCGACGAGGTACGGGAGTTAGCGTGGACTGCCGACGGCACGACGCTTCTCGGGGGGCCGGTGCGGTTCGGCGTCGGGGAGGAGAACGCCGGCGCACAGGATATGCACCGCGACGATCTCGACTACGACTTCGTCTCGATGGGTGACGTGGAGGCCGCAGCCTACGATCTCGTCTCGAACGGGCTGGAGGGGTACACGGACCGCATCCGCGAGTACGACGAGGTCGCACGGTGGTCCGATCAGGGTGCGTTCGTCGTCGAACACCACCCCGATCACCCGGAGTACCTGATCGCGGAGCTAGAGACCTCGCGCGGCTGTGCCTACAGGTGTTCCTTCTGTACGGAGCCGATGTACGGCGACCCGGACTTCCGGTCGCCGCCGGACGTGGTGAGCGAGGTGGACACGCTCTCGAACCACGGGGTGACGGACTTCCGGATCGGTCGACAGGCCGACATCCTCGCGTACGGCGGGGACGGGGAGGCTCCGAACCCGGCGGCGCTCGAAGCGCTGTACGCCGGCATCCGCGCGGTCGCGCCAGACCTCCGGACGCTCCACCTCGACAACATGAACCCCGTCACGATCGTCGACTACCCGGAGCAGTCACGCGAGGCGATCCGAACCATCGCGGCGTACAACACGCCGGGCGACACGGCAGCGTTCGGGTTAGAGAGCGCCGATCCGCTCGTTCAGGAGGAGAACAACCTCCTCGTCACCGCCGAGGAGTGTCTGGAGGCGGTTCGGGTCGTCAACGAGGTCGCCGGGTGGCGGCCGGGCGAGGAGCCGGAGAGCGCCCCCTCCTTCGGCGCGGACGCGCCGCGACGGCTGCCGAAGCTGTTGCCCGGGATCAACCTCGTCCACGGACTCGCGGGCGAGCGCGAGGAGACGTTCGAGCACAACAGACAGTTCCTCCAGTCCGTCTTGGACGAGCGACTGTTGCTCAGACGCGTCAACGTTCGACAGGTGATGGCATTCGAGGGGACGGAGATGGACGAGGTCGGCGCGGAGATCGCCCACGATCACAAGCGGCAGTTCAAACAGTACAAGCGCGAACTGCGCGAACAGATCGACCGGCCGATGTTAGAGCGGGTCGCGCCGCCCGGCACCGTGCTCCCAGACGTGTACACGGAGTACCACGAAGACGGCACCACGTTCGGCCGGCAGTTGGGGACGTACCCGCTGTTGGTCGGACTGCCGGGCGAGCACCCGCTCGGCAAACTCGTCGATGTCGCCGTCGTCGACTGGGGGTACCGCTCCGTGACGGCGGTGCCGTACCCCGTCGATCCGAACGCCGCGTCGATGACGACGCTCGAAGCGCTGCCGGGCGTCTCCCGCTCGGGCGCTGGTGATCTCGTCGTGAACCGACCGTACGATTCCCCGAGACAAGCGGCGGCAGTCGTCGGCGACAGTGTCGGAGCAGGCGGGAGTGAGGCGAGTGGTGTCGGGGCAGGTGGGAGCGAGGCGAGTGGTGTCGGAGCAGGCGGGAGTGGGGCGAGTAGTGGGGGGAACTCGACGCTCGCGCAGTTCTTCGCAGTCGATCCGGAGGCGGGGACCGTGCCACACAGCAGCCTCGCGGCAGAGCAGGGGGACGTGGTGACCGACGAGTGGATCGAGAGCGGAGCCGTGGGAGGCGGGAGCGACCATCCGACCGAGGAGAGCGATCCGGCAGACGCAGACTGACGAAGGTAGTTCGCCAGAACACGAATCGACGAGACCACGCGAGACGGCAGCGAAGACACACGAGGAGCCAAAGCGGAGATCACAGTCATGCACGTCGACACGTTCTCGGTGCCAGTCGAGACACGCGCACCGACCGGACAGACGAACGCGGTGTTGCTCGCCGGGCCGGGACCGGACGGTGACAGAGAGACACTGCTCGTCGACCCCGCGGACCGCGTCGACACACTCGACACGGTCGTCCGCCAGAAAGGACTCGACCACGTCGCCGTCACGCACACACACCCCGACCACGTCGGAGCGGTAGCGTCGTACGCGGCGGAGACAGACGCGACAGTGTGGGCGCGACGCTTCCGCGAGCGGCGCTTCAGCGAGGCGACGGGCGTCGTCCCGGATCGGACCTTCCTCCCCGGTGACCGCGTCGGACCGGCACGCGTGCTCGACACTCCCGGTCACGCGCCGGACCACGTCGCCTTCGAGACGCCGCGGGGCATCGTCGCCGGCGATCTGGTAGCCGCCCGTGGTAGTGTCGCCGTCGCCGCGCCGGAGGGAGACGTGCGTGCGTATCTCACCTCACTCCGGCGACTGTTCGCCCGCGACCCGGAGACGCTGTTCCCCGGTCACGGTCCCGTGATCGAGTCTCCGCGGGCGACCTGTCGCCGGCTGTTGACACACCGCCGCGAGCGCGAGCAGTCCGTGTTGGCTGCCGTCGAGAGCGGCGCACGCGAGTTGTCCGATGTCGTCGACGCCGCCTACGAGAAGGATCTAACTGGTGTGCGCGATCTGGCGGCGGCGACGACTGTCGCACACCTCCAGAAACTCGATCACGAACATCGCCTGCAGTGGGACCGAGAGGCGGAGCGAGCAACGCCACGCGAGTGATCGGTCGCTGTGACCGCCACTGGTTCCAGCAAATACTGACACCAACGTGTCACGGACACCCGTCACACGCCCTCACACCCCGAAAACCGCCCGCGCTGCACGATAACGGCAGGCATTTACCACCACCTCCGATACTGCCGAGTGTCCATGAGCTACGACGTCATCGAGGCCCCAGACGAGGGACAGCAGGTCACGCTGGCAGACGAGGAGACAGGCGAGTTGGACGTGCCCGCGGACCCGATTATTCCGATTCTCTACGGTGACGGGACGGGTGTCGACGTGGGGCCAGCAGCACAGCAGGTACTCACCGCCGCGGCGGAGGCGACTGGGCGGGAGATCAACTGGATGCGGGTGTACGCAGGCGAGACCGCCCGCGAGAAGTACGGTGAGGACGTGAACCTCCCGGCCGAGACGGTCGAGGCGATCCGCGAGCACCGCGTCGCTATCAAGGGCCCGCTGACGACTCCCGTCGGCGCTGGCTTCCGCTCGCTCAACGTCGCGCTGCGGCAGACGCTCGATCTGTTCGCCAACGTTCGGCCGACCTACTACCTCGAAGGTGTTCCGTCGCCAGTCTCCGCCCCCGAGGAGATGGACATGGTGACGTTCCGGGAGAACACGGAGGACGTGTACGCCGGCATCGAGTACGAGGCCGGTACGGACGACGCCGAGAAGCTGCGGGAGTTCCTCGAATCCGAGCTGGGTGTCGAGGACAAGATCCAGGAGGGCCCGGTCGGACTCGGCGTGAAGCCGATCTCGGAGACGGGAACCAAGCGGCTCGTTCGTGAGGCCATCGACTACGCCCTAGAGAACGACCGCGACTCAGTCACGCTGGTCCACAAGGGGAACATCATGAAGTTCACCGAGGGGCAGTTCCGCGACTGGGGGCTGGAAGTCGCCGAGGAGGAGTACGGCGAGGAGGTCATCACCGAGGACACGCTCTGGGAGGAGCAGGACGGCGAACAGCCGGACGACGCCGTGGTGGTCAACGACCGTATCGCGGACAACATGCTCCAACAGCTGCTCACGCGGACGACGGAGTACGACGTGCTCGCCATGCCGAACCTGAACGGCGACTACCTCTCGGACGCTGCCGGCGCACAGATCGGCGGCCTCGGCATCGCGCCGGGCGCGAACTTCG
>CAKZQY010000399.1 GCA_937142015.1 uncultured Halobacteria archaeon | reverse complement strand
ACCCTCTACGACGTTCCGGCGGAGGACCTCATCGACGAGGTCGCCGATCGGCTCGCAGACCGCATCGAGGAACCGGAGTGGTCGTCGTTCGTGACGACCGGCGTCGACCGCGAACTGCCACCACAGCAGGACGACTTCTGGTACGTCCGTGCAGCGTCGCTGCTGCGGAAGGTCGCCGACCGCGGCCCAGTCGGCGTCGGCACGCTCGCGGCCGACTACGGCGGGGCGAAGTCCGGCTCGACGCGCTACCGCGTCGCCCCGCCGAGTCACGTCGACGGCTCCCGCAACATCGTTCGAACGATTCTCCAGGACCTCGAATCGGAGGGACTCGTCGAGACCGCACAGGGTGAGGGTCGACGGATCACCGACGAGGGTCGGTCCTTCCTCGACGACGTGGCTGGCGACGTGATGGCGGATCTCGACCGCCCGGAACTCGAACGGTACGCCTGAGGCTCGACGGTCGATCGGTTCACTCGACGGTCGACGGTACCGCCCGAACCGCTTTGATGCCTGCCCGTCTAGCGGTACGCATGACAGACAGACCGGAGGAAGACGCCGGCGTCGCGGACGCCGACCTGTCCGACACGACGGTACTCGTAACGGGGTCGACGAGCGGGATCGGACGGGAGGCGGCACTCGCGTTCGGGCGACTCGGCGCGGAGGTGTTGGTTCACGGCCGCGACGAGGCGGCGGGTGAGACAGTCGTCGCGGAGATCGAGCGGAGTGCCGGCGACGCGCAGTTCTTCCCGGCGGACTTCACAGACGTCACCGCCGTTCGGAATCTCGCAGACGCCGTGCGGGCACACGTCGGCAGCCTCGACGTGCTGGCGAACAACGCCGGCGGCTACTTCCGCGAGGCACACCTCACGGAGATCGGCGTCGAGCAGACGTTCCACGTCAACCACCTCGCACCGTACCTGTTGACAGCCGACCTGCTCCCGTCGCTCGCGTCCGACGCACGGGTGGTGACGACCTCCTCTGGGGCCCACCGTGGCGACCCACTCGACGTAGAGGCGGTGACGACTGTCGACGACTACGCCTCTTTCGGCGCGTACCAGCAGTCGAAGCTGGCGAACGTGTTGTTCACGAAAGAGTTGGCACGACGGTTCGAGAGGAGTCGTGGAGCCCGCACTGCGAACTGTTTTCACCCCGGCGCGATCCCGGGTAGCAACTTCGCGCGGTCGCTCCCGGGACCGATCCCGCGACTGATCCAGTCGCTCGACGTGCTCCCGTTCGTTCCCTCGCCCGCAGACGGTGCTGCGACGCTGCTGTACCTCGCGGTCTCCGACCGCGTCGCCGACGTGTCTGGCCGGTACTTCGCCGACTGCGCGCCCGCGACCCCGGACGATCCGGCGCGTGACCGGGAGGCACAACGCCGACTCTGGACGGAGAGCGCAGAGCTTCTGGGTATTCCCGAACCACTCCAAGATACAGCCGACGAGACGGCGAAAGACGAGGAGAGGCAGACTGAAGAGACGCAGACAGACGAGACGGCGAAAGACGAGGAGAGGCAGACAGACGAGACGGCGAGTGACGAGGAGACACGAGCGGAGACACACGACTAGAGAGACGGGACCGGAAGGCACTTGCCGCGACTCGGGGACTGTCTCGCATGGACCTCACAGACGCGACAGTGTTGGTGACCGGCGGCGGGGGGTTGATCGGGTCACACCTCGCGGGACGGCTCGCGGCGGACAACGAGGTGGTGGCTGTAGACGACTTCTCGAAGGGGGACCGCGACCGCATCGCAGACGACGTTCGCGTCGTCGAGGTGGACCTCACCGACGAGTCCGCGGTCGAGTCGGTCGTCACCGACGAGTTCGACGTGGTGTTCCACCTCGCGGCAATCACGGACACGAACTTCGACGACGACCGCGTGCTGTTCGAGCAGAACACGAAGATGACGCACAACGTGCTCGAACAGGTTCGGACCGCGGGCGTCGACCGGTTCGCCTTCACCTCCTCGTCGACGGTGTACGGCGAGGCACCACGGCCGACGCCGGAGGACTACGCGCCACTGGAGCCGATCAGTGTCTACGGCTCCAGCAAGCTCGCAGACGAGGGGCTGATCTCCACGTACGCCCACAGCTACGGCGTGCAGTCGTGGGTGTTCCGGTTCGCCAACATCGTCGGCCCGTACCAGCGCGGCAACGTGATCCCGGACTTCGTCCAGAAGCTCCAGGAGAATCCCGAGACGCTGACGATTCTCGGCGACGGCCGTCAGGAGAAGTCGTACCTCCACGTGGAGGACTGCGTCGACGCGATGTGTCACGTCGTCGAACACGCCGACGCCGACCTCAACACGTACAACCTCGGCTCGCGGACGACCACGTCGGTCACCCGCATCGCGGACATCGTGAGCGAGGCGATGGGACTCGATCCGACTTACGAGTACACGGGGGGTGACCGCGGGTGGACCGGCGATGTGCCGAAGATGCGTCTCTCCGTCGAGAAGCTGTCCGCGCTCGGCTGGGACGCACCGGGGTCGAGCGACGACGCTGTCCGCCGTGCGACGAGTGACATCCTCGACGAACTGACCTGACCGACGCTGTCGTCTCGCAGCCCCGACCCCGTGCTCGCCCTCACTCGACCTCGACGGTCACCTCGTCGCTCGCCTCGACGTCGGTGGCCGCGAGTGAACCACGCACGCGGTACTCTCCCGTCGGCGGGTCTTCCCACCCGCCCTCGAACGTCGTCTGCTCGCCGGGGCCGAGCGTCTCCGAGCCGAGCATCTGGCCGAACATCTGGCCGGCGCTCCACCGCCACACCTCCTCGCCGTCGTCCGCCGCGACGAACTCTGCACGCTGTGTGTCCGAGAACTGCATCGCCACTGGCTCTGTCCCGTCGTTCTCGACTGTCAACTGGAGTACGACCACGCTGTCGTCGTGGGTTGCCGTGAGTGTCGCTGTCACCATGTGTCTGTTTTCATCTCGGGAGAACAAAAAGACTGTTGTACTGTATAGGAAGGAATGCGGCCGACAGAATACAGTCCCAGAGCTACCACCGAATCCTGACGTGTCGTTCACAGGTCGACACCTGACGTGTCGTTCACAGGTCGTCACCTGACGTGTCGTTCACAGGTCGTCACTGGAGTCGAGTCCGAACGCCGCAGCCACGTCGAGCAGTCCTGCGCCCTGCTCGTTGTCGCCGAGACCGATGTCCTCGGCGCTGTTCTTCAGTGTCGCTTCGATGTCGGTCGCGCCGTTGGCAGCGAGGAGACCCGCAGCGCCGGCGACGTGCGGGCAGGCCATCGAGGTGCCGGAGAACGTCGCCGTGCCGCTCGGCACCGTCGACGGCACGTCCTTACCGGGAGCGGCGAGTTCGATCTGCGGCCCCGTCGAGGAGAAGTCGGCGAGCTGGTCGTTCTTCGTCGTCGCGCTGATCGCCATCACCTCGGAGTAGGCTGCCGGGTAGCCGACACAGTCCGAACACGGGCCGCTGTTCCCGGCAGCGGCCACGAGGAAGACGCCCTTGTCGGCCGCGTACTGGACCGCGTCTTTCAGCACCGACGAGCCGGAGTCTCCGCCGAGTGACATCGAGCCGACGTCCCAGCCCTGATCTGCGACGTACTCGATCCCGGCGGCGATGTCCGAGTAGGAACCGGAGCCGCCACAGTCCAGCACTTTCACTGCGTGCAGCGTCACGTCCGTCGCCACGCCGACCACGTCGCGGCTGTTGTCGACTGCGTCGGCGATGCCGGCACAGTGAGTGCCGTGGTCGTTGTCGTCGTCCCACGCCACGTTACAGCTGTTGGTGTTGCCGTAGAACGCACAGCTCCCCGTGAATCCGCCGTTGCCACAGGAGACGAACGCCTTCCCGGAGCCGAGGTTGTCCTGAAGGTCTGGGTGATCCGAGTCGATACCGGTGTCGATGATAGCTACGTCTGCGCCGCTCCCAGTGTACCCGTTGGCGTGAGCGACCTCGGCGTCCACGCGGTCGACGCCCCACGGCAACGTCTGGCCGAGGGCGTGCATCGTCCCGTTCTCCTCGACGTAACGAACGTTCGGGTTGTTCCCCAAGGCGTCTGCGGCCGCACGCGGCATCGTCGCTGTCCCGGCGTCGAACGCGAACTCCCGTTTCACGTCGTCTGCCTTCCGCCGGAACGCCCGCGCCCCCGCGTCGTTGGCGAACCCGACGTTGACTTCGACCTTCTCTCCCGGATTGGCCGACGCGAGCCCGGAGATTCCTGCCGTCCCGGCCGCCGCGCCGATTGCTCTCAGTGCGCCCCGTCGTGAGGTGTCTGGCTGATCTGCCATGACACCCCGATATTGATTCTGAAGCAGTTTAGTATTTATTATAAATAGCTGAAGTTTTCTCTCTGGAATCTACGTATCACTATACAAGTAGCGAATATACGGCGAGGAAGACTTCGTCCCCGTCTCCGGAGATCTCGACACCGCCGTTCGAACGCACCGTGAGAGGGTCGTGCTTCGGTCCGGTTCCAGTGCACCTCAGCTCGGGGTTGTCGGCTCCGTGTTCGGTGGCTCGTGACCGGCGGACGCGAGCGCCAGTCGGAGCGTCGCGTCGGCAGCCGTGTCGTGCTGTTCGAACCGTTCCGGGGTCAACACGCAGTCCGGTTCGAGTACGTCGTCGTCCGCGTCCTCCAGCCAGTGGTACATCGACCCGGACAGCCGCACGTCGAGACCGGTGTTCGGGAGCGGCAGGTCGACTGGCTCACCGAACGACACCGGAGCCTGTCCGGAAGGGACGCCAACCACCGTCGCGTCGAGACTCGTGAGCTGTGCCACGCCGGCGAACGCAGAGCTCATCGTCTCCGCCGAAACGGCGACGACGAGTCGATCCGGACAGTAGATTCCCGCATCGTCGACGCGCTCCGTGAACGCCGTCGCCGTCTCGGAGCGCGCGAGTCGCTGGCGGACGAACTGAACTGGATCGAGACCGTCGGACGCTTCCTCGCCACGGAAGAACGCCGTGAAGTCGTAGCTTTCGGGAGAGCCGAGGCCGTCGCCGCCGCTGCCCGCGTCCTCGCCGTCACCATCTGCGCTGTCGCCACCGACTCCGTACCGCTGCTGGTACGGTGCCGTTCGGCGTCTGAGGAGCCGCACCTGTTCTGTCGTCCGAGCGACCGCGTCCCACCCGCCGAGCGCGTACGCGAGGTGGAAGACGAACTGCGAGTCGCCGCCGGGGTTGTCTCGGAGGTCGACGACGAGTGTCTCCGTCCCGAACTCGGCCATCTCCGTCGTGAGTCGTTCGACCGTCTCCGTCATCGACGGGAGTCGTGCGATTGCGGCCGTCGTCTCGTCGGGCGGATCGTCGCCGACGTGGCGGGCGTACGCCCGCTGTGCGAGCTGGCCCGCAGCTTCCGGGGCAGCACTGTACTTCGCCTCCAGACTCTCTCTGTAGTCCGACAGGTTCCCGGGGACGAAGACGGCCACGTCCCCATCGTGGTAGAACTCGTACCGCGGACCGTTCCCGATCGGGAAAGAGAGTGTCGACTCTAGCTCGGCTGCCGGGCCAGACTCTCTCCGTGTCGCGGTGGCGTCGTCCGAAGGGACTGTGTCGTCGTCCGAGGGAACTGTGTCGTCGTCCGAGGGAACTGTGTCGTCGGCTGAGGTGGCTGTGTCCTCGTCCGCGGGTACCGTGTCGACCGTGCGTGTCCGTTCCTCGCCGTCGACTTCGACCGAGACTGTCACCTCCGTGTGGGTCGTGTCGTTTTGGGGTGTGACAGTGGCGTGGTCTGTGGATGCAGTGTCGTCGCCGGGCGGGACGGTGGCGTTGGCGGAGTGTGTGGTGGTGCTGGCGGAGTGTGCGGTGGCGTTGGCAGAGTGTGCGGTGGTGCTGGCGGAGTGTGTGGTGGTGCTGGCGGAGTGTGTGGTGGCGTCGTCGGACGACCCAGTCTCACAGTCGAGGAGTCGCCCGAGAGACTGGACTCGTTCGATGTCTGCGGCGGCCTGTGCGAGTGCGCCGTACTGGTTCTCCGAGCCGCGGAACCGTCGACTCCGTCTCACCAGTTCGGAGACAGAGACGCTGTCGACTGCGAGCAGTCGTCCGCCGAGGAGGTCTCCGAGACGGTCGTCGTCGACTGCCTCGACGTACAGTTCCTCGCCGACGACGCGGAACGACAGCGGCAGTCGGCACTCGGCGTCGCCACCGGGTGCTGTCTCGTCGTCCGGCGGGTACACCAGCGAGTGTGCGTCGTCCAATCCCGCGACGACCGGCGCGGCGAGGCGGTAGAAGTCCTCGGTCGTCGCGGTCTCCGGGAGGGTCCGGATCAGTCGCTCGACGCGTGCGTGCAGGGCGGTACGACTCTCGTAGCCCACGAACGGATCTGGGTGGACCTCCTCGACGTGTCTCAGGAGGGTGCGGAGGTCTGCAGCCAGTTCCGACCGTGTGTGAACGCGGGGATCACTCGTCGTGTCGGTGGGGTCCATCGCAGACGACAACTGCAGCGCCGTGATCATAGGCTCTTTGAGAACGCAGTTTCTCAAACTCTGCTGATGGGTTCTGTGTCGTCGCCGGTTGACCTCTTCGACCTCCTCGGCCAGACGGACCGGATGGCAATCCTCCGTGCGCTGGTCGCCGTCGACGCGGCGACCGCCGAGCGTCGGCTCACTTTCACCGAGCTGAAACGCCGGGCCGGAATCGACGACACGGGACGGTTCAACTACCACCTCGGGAAACTCGTCGGCACGCTGGTGGCCAAGACGGACGAGGGCTACCGGCTGTCGAAGTTCGGTCGTCGCCTGCTGCGACCGATGACGACCGGCTACTACGACCCAGAGAGCACGGTCTCGGAGATCCGTCTCCCCGGCGAGTGTTCGCGGTGTGGGGCGTCGCTCCGCGTCCGACTCCACGAGAACGTCTTGCAGGTCGTCTGTACGGCCGACCACGTCGTGAACTACGGCCTCGTCGCCTCTCCCGGGTTGGTCGTCGAACACCCGCCCGCGGAAGCGACGACTGCACTCGGACTGCTGACGACGCACGCGGTCGAACTCGGGACGACTGGTGTCTGTCCGACGTGTCACGGACGCGTCGACGGGGAGATCGTCCCATTCGAGGTGCGTGACCGTGGTGACAGCGCCGACGACGGTCGCGGAGGTGTCGTCGAGGACTCGGACGACGCGGACTGCTACGTGTTCCGTGCGCCGTGTGAGACCTGTGGGAACCGATTCACCACACCTGTCGGCGGGTGTGTCACCACACATCCCCGTGTCGTCCAGCTGTACGCGGCCCGCGATGTGGACGTTCGACGCACAGTGCCGTGGACACACCCCTTCCGACACGCCGGTGCCGCGGAGGTGGTCTCGCACGACCCGTTCCGGATCGGACTCGTCGTCGGCGCGGAACTCTCAGGTGAGTCGCTGTATCTCACGCTCGACGGAACTGGCTCCGTTCGCTCTCTCCAGCGCCTCCCGCCGTGACGGAGCGGTGGTGACCGTTGTCAGGCTGTGGGTGGTCGGGTCGTGAACGAGCGGGCTGTGAGTAGTCGATTGGTCTCGTCTCCAACTGGATCTCCTCGTCGAAGGCGTTGTACACGTGTTTGTGGATCTCACCGCTGTCTCGTTCGTCGTACTCCATCTCGTGGTACCAGATGTGTTGCAAGCAGTGCGTCTCGTCGAGACTGTCGGCACCTGTCGTCACCTCGAACAGGAGTTCCGGGAAGTCGAGATCAGTCACCCCCGGCACGGACGGACGCGGCTCTTCGGGCGACGGGAACGTCTCAGGGAACACGATCACGTCGGGAATCACACGTCCGTCTGCTGTCCGCGCGCCAGCAGGCGGGTCACGAACGACCATGTACTGCGGGTACTCGTCTTGGTTGAGTCCCCAACGAACTGCTCTGTTGATCACTTCGTTCAGACGGGAGGCGGGCGATTTGGTGTTGCGAGCGTTCCGTTCACTCCAGAGAACGAGCGTGTCCGTGTTCTGTGGGACGAGCAGATGTCCGATACTCTGGCCTTCACCACCTTTGATATCCATTGCAAACGCGTCACCACTCTCCTCGAGGTGTCCGGTGAAGTCGATTCGTTCGTCGCCTCGCTGATCGGTGAACGTGAGCCGCCCACGCTCTGCCGCCGGCTCGAGGAACACGCGACGAACGGTGTCTTCGTTGTCTGCGCCGTGTGACTGCCGGAACGTACCGCCCAGAGAGAAGATGGCGTCTTCGAGTTCTCGCTGGTAGTCGCTGGCGTCGATCTCTCGACCATCGAACAGTTCTGGATGCTCGGACCCGAGGTTCCGTATCAGCGTCTTCACCGCTTCCAGTGTCTCCTCTCTGTCTTCCGTTCCGAGATCTGTGAAGCCGAGCGTGTCTGTCCACGGGTTTGGCTCGCTCATACACACCTCTCGACACTGAGTGAAAGTAGTGTACACCTACTCGTGCGCCTATGCAGAGAGAGCCGCCAATGTATCGCGGAGTGTTACTTTGATTTCGGCTGACAAGACGACAGAGATCGGTGGCAGTGTCGAGTCGGAAGCGGTTCACAGAATTCGGGTGAGGCTCGAGCGTGTCTCACTAGAACTCGGCAAGGGAGCGCTGCCGGAGCGGAGCGAGTCGCCGCCTGACGACAGGTGCGAACTCGTCGTTCAGTTCGTACCCGACACACGTCCGGTCGAGCTGGAGTGCCGAGACCGCGGTCGTGCCGCTACCGAGGAACGGATCGAGAACGGTGTCGCCGGGATCGGTCGACAGCCTCGTGATTCGGTCAGAGAGCGCAGTTGGGAACGGGGCCTTGTGGAGCACGTTCTGACCGGCCGTCCCTCGTTTCACTGGGAACCGCCAGACGTTTCCGAGGCGGTGATCCGCCGAGACGGCAGGGTCCTCTGGTCCGTTCTCCGGCTGTCTGTGTCGGAACTTGTGATCTCGGTGTTTCGAGAAGAAGAGAACGTACTCCTTCTTGTTCACCACGTTCCGGTCGGACATACCGGCGATGGCGGTCGGTTTGTACCACTTCACGATGTCTTGTAGGCGGAACCCGACCTCTTCGGCCCGCTGAACTACGTGGTACGGGAGGAGTTGGAGGTCGCCACGGTCCATGACAGTGTCGACGACGATCCACAGTGTTCCGCTGGGGCACAGCGCGTCGTAACACGCTGTCCAGACGGACTGGAGTCGGTCGTGGTACTCATCGTAGGACTCGTCTGTGGTCCCGATCTGCTGCTCGTGTCCGTAGTCTTTCAGATCCCAGTACGGTGGCGAGGTAACTACCGACTGGACACTGCCGTCTTCGACAGCCGACATCTCTTCGCTCGACTCCCAGTGTAGTTCGAGGTCGTCGAACGACGCGAGATCAGTCATCAGTTTTCGACCTCCGACGGCCGCGTCGGTGAATCGGGTCGAGCCTCCTCACAACGGGGTGGAGCCTCCTCGGAGTCCGACTGAGTGACGGTAGACTCCGGTGGCGTGTCTTCGGGCTCGGGGCGAGCGGTCTCGGGGTCTAGTCGGGCGACCTCGCGGTTTTCTGCGATAATCACCTCGTCGAGCTCGTCCGTCCAGAGCGTAGAGACGCGGTCACCTTCACTCGATCCGACTCGAACGCACCGACGCACAGCCTCCGAGAGTGGGAACGGGGTAATCTCGTCCACCTCTTGTCCCTCCGTCTGCGTGCGGTCTGCGTCCACCCAGACGTTCCCCGGGTCCCGTCCCTCCGGATTGTAGCGCCGGACGGTCGTGTCGTGGTAGGAACTGTTCCCCTCCTGGCGGTCCTCGCCCCACTCGTTGCCCTGATACGCGTGTGCGATACGAATCTCGTCCTTGTGGAACTGATAGGCGCTCTGATCGCTGACGAGCAATAACAACTCGACGTGGGCAGACTGGAGGTCGGGTTCACCACCACGCTCTCGCCAGTCGTGGACTGTTACCGTGTTCTTCAGCGTCAGTTCGGCTTCCGACCGTGCCTGCTCTGCCGTCGCCATCGCAACCGGCCACAGTTCTCCGCTCCGGTACTCGTTCGGTGCGACGACCCACAGCAGTTCCTCCGGGTCCATCTGCGCGCACAGTGTCTCCCAGACACCTGCCGTCTCGGTGAACAGCTCACGCCGACTGTCGGTGTCCGACACGTGCGAACGCAGGTCGACGAGGTACATCTGGCTGGCGTGTCTGTTGGGCGGGGGACTACTTGACTGTTGTACTACTGACGACCCCGAGTGAAACGAGTCAGCGTCCATCCGACCGACAGTAGACATCTACCTATGCATAGGTTTTCGCATCTGTATCGCTTTTCACCGAGCCACGACGAGACGCGAGTCGATGGGACTGACTCTGACGGACGCGAAACGCGAGATACTGTCACTGATCGACGAGGAACCACGACACGGCTACGTCATCGCACAGGAACTCGGGAAGCAGGGACCGACGGTGTACGAACACCTCGGAGAGTTGGAAGACGCCGGGTACGTCACCAGCGAGCCTGACGACCGGCGGAAAGTGTACTCGCTCACCGACCGAGGCGAACTGGTGGTCGAAGCCGAGCGAGCAGACGGAGCGTGAACGGGGCTGACGGATTTCGTCACGGGCTACCTGTCTCTCGACGACGGATTCTGTCACAGCCGACCCGTTTCCCGACAACTT
>CAKZQY010000398.1 GCA_937142015.1 uncultured Halobacteria archaeon | reverse complement strand
CGTGGGACAACTGTCGTCGACCGACACGGTCGTGGGACAACTGTCGTCGACCGACGCGACCGTGCGAGACGCGCCGAGCGGTGAGACGTGACCATGCGCTGTTCGTACTACACACGGGTCGGCTGAAGTACAAAAGCGTTTGTTCCGCGGGAGACTGTGGCGGAGTCGGATGTACAGGCGGGGACAAGGCGACTGCCCCGGGGTAGGTTCACGTGGCAGTGTCCCCCGACACGGTCGCCTCGCCGAGCCGGCAGTCTCTTGTCGTTCGCGGCGGAACGCGACCGCGATGACCGACCGACGGGACGACGGCGACCTCGTGTGGCGCGTGTTGAACGCTATCGCGGTGCTCGTCGGACTCCTGATCGTCGGCACCGTCGTCGTCGTTGTCGTCACCTCGATCTGACGCTGTCGATCACACGGACACCAGCCCGGTCGCCAACCCGACTGCGGCGACGACGAGTACGACTCCGACACCGACCCACCCCAGCCCGTAGACGATCTTCCCGGCCAGCACCCGCCTGCCGGACCTGTCGGTCACGATCACGTCACCGTACTCGGGACCGGTGGTGACGACTGGTTCCAGGTCTGACTCCCCACGTTCGTCGAGCACGCTCTCGGGAGTGGTCCGTTCGACTTCGCCGTACACCGTGACCTGA
The DNA here is from genome assembly GCA_937142015.1 of uncultured Halobacteria archaeon. GTDB lineage: Archaea > Halobacteriota > Halobacteria > Halobacteriales > Haloferacaceae > JAHENP01. The sequence continues at coordinate 9,976 of CAKZQY010000398.1, read as the reverse complement.
TCGCCTTCTCGAACGACGCCCTCCTCCTGTCTCTTCGAGCCACTCGTCTCCGTCTGGTCGGCCGTCAACGTCAGCGTCCCGGTCGTGGCGTCCACCAGCACTGCTCCGGAGCCGTCGTCGACGCGGAAAGGGAGTACAGTCTGTGTGACTCGTGTGCTCTTCGTACTCCCCTCACCGTCGTTGACTCGCTTGGTCTCCGTCGACTCGTAGGCGAGACACTCGGTGTTCTGGTGCTCGGATGTCAGTCGGCGGTCTGTCGCGGCGACGGCCCGCCCCGAGACGCTCACCACGCCGTCGGAGACAGCGCCGGTCGACTGCTCGCTGGCCGCCCACAACAGGCGGGCGCGCTGGATCGACTCCCGGGCGACGGCGGTCAATGCGAGCCCGGCGACCAACGCACCGATCCAGACTGGAATCGCCTCGATGGCCAGCGAGACCGTAGCAACCAGTATCACGACGGCTGTGGCGATCCCGTACACCAGCGCCCGTTTCGGATTGGTCGCCGCGTACTGGAGGAGCCACTTCGGGTCAGTCAGTCGTCTGTGTGGCTTCGGGCCCATCTGTGGGTCAACCACGGCACAGCGCGAACAATAAATTCATCGGCAGTGAGTGGTCACACCGGCAGAGACGCCGAGACCGCATCGAGCCACGTCGACCACAGCCACGGGTCGAGTGCGTCACGGAACCCGGTCGGCAGTGAACAGTTCGGACGGAGGCAGTCGCCTCGCCGGTGACGCTCTTGGCCACGCTGCCCCCGGCCCAGATCCGACGACCGAAACCGACAAGAGAGCGACAGACCGAGAGTCGACTGCGCGAGGGTGGCTGAGCTAGGCCAAAAGCGGCGGACTTAAGATCCGCTCCCGTAGGGGTCCGAGGGTTCGAATCCCTCCCCTCGCATCCGTTCTCACGAGGAGACGAACGCGATCACCAGTCGACACTCAGCGTTCCGTCGCCGTGCGGGTCGGGTGCCACTTCCTCGTCAGTCCGACGGTCGACGACGTGAATACAGCCGTCACCCTTCTTCGCCGGACAGGCGTCCGCGGCGGCGACGTTGTGCTCCAAGTCGCTCTCGTCAATGTAGTAGGTGTCGGGCTTCGCCATTCCGGTCGTGATGTCCATCTCCCACGTGTCGCTCACCTCGGCGCACTTCCCCGCGCCGAAACAGGCGTTCGCCTCGAACACGATCTTGTACGGCTTCTCGTCCACTGGCGGCCCGTCTCCCCCGTACTCGCTGGCTGTCTGCACCTCTGCGTCGAGGTCGCTCATGTCTCCCGCTTGTGGACGCGCCGCTTTTCGTCTGTCGGTTGTAGTGGGAACGGCAGACAACTCTTGCGACGAAAGCCAGATTTAATATCATCAAAAGGTAATCTGGTTCTGTTGTGCTATGGTAGAACCAGAATTCAGCGAATTTCAGTTTGCATACGGGGTGACCAGAGAGCTTCATACTGGGTCGTCACCGTTTAAAATAGTTGAATGGCCTAGATTCCCAACACAAAACACAGAGGGAAATATAGGTATTGATGTTGGCTTCTTCGAAAATACGAATCCTATATTTTTACAATTTAAACGGCCAAGGAAACTCATTCATGGAAATGCCAGAGAAGAACGTGAGCATAATTATAAAACTCCATACTATCGTTTTAAAACTAGAACCAGTGATAATACGAACAATCCGAAACAGCATGAACTTTTAGCCCGTGTTGCAAAGCATTATGATCACACATATTATATGGCTCCAAAATTTGTCTCTTGGTCAGACTATTACCGGTATGCCAGCAGCGAGAATCTCAATTACAACTCTGTTTTTATATCGTGCGAGGATGCTCCCACGCCATATGACGACAACAAACACTACATCTGCTACCGCCGGGACTCTAGGGTCGCATACTTTTTTTCTGGTGAGAAACAAGAGATGCGGTGTTTCAAAGATGTGGAAGATGTCTACGGAAGAGAAACAGAGGCGTATGAGTCGTTCGTAGAGTTGTACCACGAATTTGAGGATGTGCGGAGAAGCGTTTTTGAATACCTGACAGAACAGGATGTCCAGACTGAGAGCACGTACGATGTCGGCCAGAATAAACCACCACAGGAGTACACTACAGAGGAGCGATTAGAATGGGGACAACAGCAACAACGGTTCTTCTTTAGTACGATGGGTGCATCGCTTGAGTTTGTGGAGCAGGGAGACTAGGGAGTTATATTAGCACTCACTCCACCCACAACTCTCACAGGTTTTGCAGCCCTCGGAGTAGTACAGCGTCATGCTGCCACACTCCGGACACTCCGGCGACTCGCCGTTCGAGATCAGGTCTGCCACATCGTCTGTCTCGTCTGCGGGTGCGTCACTCGCCGCGGTTCCGCCAGCGGACGCATCGTCGACCCCCGCACCGCCAGCGGGCGCGTCGTCGACTCCCGCGCCACTCGTGGAGGTATCACCGGCCTCGCTGCGGGCGACTCCGCCGTCGGACTGCCGGCGACGCTCCGTCTCGTCGATCTCGTCGAGGTTCTGTTGCTGTGGGTGTGCGCGGTCGATCTCACCTTCGAGGTAGCGCCGCATCGCCGTCCCGATGGCGTCCGGGATCGACTGGATCTGCTCACCCTTGTCCCACGCGACCTTCGGCGAGCGGGTGCCCTGCAGTTCGTCGACGATCTCCGAGGGGTCGACGCCCGACCGGAGCGCCGTGGAGATCACCTTCGCCAGCGACTCCGTGAAGGAATTGGTGAACCCGCCGGAGTGGCCGATGTTGGCGAACAGCTCGAACGGCTCGCCCGTCTGTGGGTCCTCGTTGATCGTGACGTACATCTTGCCGTAGCCGGTCTCGATCAGCTGGGTCACTCCGGTCAACGAGTCCGGCCGCGGCCGCTTCTCGGTGTACTCCACCTGCGGCCGCTCGCTCGCGGCGAGCAGCTCGTCGATCTCGGCGTCGACTGCAGCCTGCACGTCCTCGTTGCCGAGGAACGCCTCGACGCCGCCGAACACGTCACCGATCTGCTCGACGATTGCCTCTGCTGCCTCCGTCTCGTCCATCTCGGCGAACTCCGTGTTGTCCGCGCGTGTCGTCAACACCTGCTTCGACCGCGTGCCGTCGCGGTAGTAGGTGACGCCCTTCCCACCGTGGTCGTAGATGTACTCGAACACCTCCTGTGCGTCCTCGACTGTCGAACTGTTCGGCGCGTTGACCGTGTTGTGTGAGACAACACCACCGACAACGTACTCGTGGGGGCCTGCAAGTTCGATGTCGTACATCTCGCGTGTTCCAGCATCCTCGACATCCGTGACCTCGTACAACGGCGGAGCGTCGGTAATGCCGAGCTTCTCGGCCGTCGTGTCGAACATCGAGTTGCGGTCGTTGTGCTCGAAGCTGCGCGCCGCGTAGTACTCCTCGGAGCGCGAGTAGTATTCTGTCTTGTCGACGCGTTCTTCTGGCACGTACACGCGGTACTGCTGGTCGAACCGGTCGACGCGCTTGTGTGGTTCGACTGGTGTGACGAGCTCCTGAGCGTCGTTCGTCACGTGGACCTGATACGAGTAGGCGTCTGACTCCTCGACCCACTTTCGACCGACGTACACTTTCGGAACGCCGAAGCTCCGAAGCAGTTCCGCGACACCGTCGGCCAACTGCTGTGACATCCCACCGTAGACAACCAGCGACTGTTCTGTGACGTATCCGTCCAGAGTGATGCCCTCGGCGAACGCGATCTTCTCTTCGGGGCTCCCGACCAACACTTCGTGTGGAACTGACTTCTCGTACGAGCCCGACCCGCACAGCTCTGTGACGAACTCCCAGACGAGTTTCGCGTTGACACCGACGTTGTAGACTGTGTCCCGTTCGTCACCGCCGCGGGTATCTGCCTCGACGAACGGATCACAGCCGAACAGTTCCTCGAACAACTCGACGACCTCTGCACGCACACGCTCGGAGGAGGTGCTGATTTCGACGGAGTATCGGCTGTCGACTACACTCCCGTCGGCTGCGTACATGCCGAGGAACCGCGCGAGGCGTGGTGACATCTCCGTCGGAACAGACGCGTCTTTCTCGTGTACCGAGCGGACTCCAGCGTCGAACGAAACCACTGCCCCTCCCGAACCGTGGGACTCGACGTGACGACCGACGACCTGATCTCCCGGCTCTAGTTCACCGAGTATCTGCCACCCGTCCGGCGTCAGGACGCGGTGTGAGTGAGTTGCGCCGACGATCTCCGTCCCGTTGTCGACGCGAACCCGTGTCGCGTCCTCGTCGCCTGCGTAGTACTGTGACTCGACCTGTACGCCGTCGATGGTCACGTCTTCTTCGACTTCGACGAACTCGTCCGGTTCTGGTGTCTCCTCGCCGAACGACTCGATTCGACGAACTCCAGCGTCGGTCTGAACGAGTGTCCCAGCTTCGAGACACTTACTGATCGCTGAATCCACGCCTTCTTGACACGAAATTTGGACGCCGGCGTGGTCACGCGCGTCGAGATCGCCGGTGACGACGAACAGTTCGCCGATGGCGTCCGGCACCGTCTCCAGCCCGTCGACGCCGTCGAACTCGTTGTTCGCCATCTGTTCTTGTGCCTCGCGCTTGACCGCTGTCACGTCGATGTCGTTCGCCTCCAGTGTGCGCAGGAAGTAGTCGTCGAACTCGACGAGCATCTCGTCGCCCTGCACGTCGTCGGAGACGTTCTTGTAGTAGGCGACGTTGTAGATGGGCTCGCAGCCGCCCGTGGTGTTGCCCACCATCGAGGTGGTGTTGTGAGTGACGAACCCGTTAGCGACGTACGTGTTGTTCGACGGGACACTGATGTCCTTGGTGTACGCCGTTCCGTCGGTGACGGACTCGACAGTCGCCGCGTAGAAGTCCGTCAGTTCGCGCCCGTCGATTCGGACTGTCTCGCCGGTCTCCGCCTCGACATCTCTCACGAGCTTACGCGAGACAGAGCCGTTGATCGGCGACTGGTTGACGCGTTTCTTGACCGGCTTGCTCACGGAGTCGTACCCGTCGACAGCGCGCAGGTGATCGACGACCGACGGAGGGTAGGTGTCGTTCCGGTACGACTGTGGGTCGAGATCGAACGCTGTCGACTTCGTGACGAACCCGATCTCGTCGAGGAACCGCTGATCCTCACGCTTGTTCGCGCCACGGACGCTGTGACGCGGACGGTCTCCGTAGTGATCGTCCACGTCTTCCATCTCCAACGAGTCTCGGACGAACACACAGCCCAGCGACAACAGGAGTGTCTGGACCTGGTCGGCGAGGGTCGACGAGACGGTCGAGAGTTCGACCTTTCGGGACGCCGTTCCATCGGCCTCGAACAGCCCACGGAGGAACGACTTCGCAACTGCCTCGTCGCCTCGCAACACTTCCTCGGGGACGAACGCGCTCGCGGCCCCTTCGCCGTGGTTGCCGTCGTCTTTCTTCCAGCCGTTGGCTTCGAAGTACCGGGGGAGGTGACGACCGCCGAAGGTCAACACGTGACGCGTGTCTCGGTCTTCCACCGTCGGGGTGACACCGAACAGCCGCTGCCCGAGTTCGCGGAGGTGTTCGTCGAGCTCCGTCGCTTCCGACTCGACGACGAGTTTGACTCCAACTCCGTCGTGGACGTACCCGTCACCCACGAAGTAGCCGAGGAACTCCGCGAGGTCGGGGGACATCTCTTCGGGCAGTTGGAGGTCGGAGTCCGTATTTCGGTAGTAGTTCCCACGCTCACTCGTATCCAGTGGGACACGAGACCCGCCGTCGAAGGTGTCACGCTGGAGGAGGATACGATCACCGGGCTCGAACGCGTCGGCCTCCTTCCACGCGTACGCTCCGTCGTCCGTGATCGTCCGGAAGCGGTGAGAGGGTGTCGCCGCGATTCCGAAGCCGGCTTCCGTTTCGATCTCGCGGACTTCGTCGAAGCCGTTGTCGTACACTGCTGTTGCGCTCTTCGTCCCACCGTCCGTCGTGACCCCAACGTCGATCTCGTCCCACTGCTCGAACTCTGCAGTGGTCTGATCGAGGTCGGAGATCTCTCGAAGTCCCTCGTCTGTCGAAACGAGTGAGTTCTCCTCGACGCATCCCGTGGGTGCGATAGTTGTCGTATTGTGATTACGTATTGGGTAGCCGTCTTCCCACTCTGCGGGGTCCTCGCCGGTGTGGTGTTCGAACCACTCGGCGTACGCCGTCGGGTCTGCGTACTTCGACTTGTCCCACTCGTCGAACGGGCCACGCTCCTGTGCGAGTTCGTGGCTCACCGTCTTCGACTCGTGGTTGATGTGGACCATCAGCTGGCGTGCGATCTCGTTTGCCACGTCGTCGCCGTACTTCACGCCGAGTTGGACGTACAGCTGTGCCAGCCCCATGATCCCGAGGCCGATCTTCCGCATCGCGGCGACCGTCTCGGAGATCTCCTCGACCGGGAAGTCCGACATGGTGACGACGTTCTCCAAGAAGCGTGTCCCCACCTCGATCCGGTCGTCGAACTCCGTCCAGTCGATTGCCTCCTCGAGGAACTGCTCGACGCCGTCTTCCAGACTGTCGAACTCCCGGCCCTCACTCCACACCCGCCAGTCTGGCGCGTCTGTCGCAGCGAGTGTCGAGAGGTTGATGTGACCGAGGTTGCACGCCTCGTACTCTTCGAGGGGCTGTTCGCCGCAGTTGTGGACGTTGAACCAGCCGTCGCCGTCACCGGCCACGTGGAAGTTGTGGTGCTCCGGCACTTCGAGGTCGTACACGTCGGCAGTCCCGGCCGGCTCCGTGTACGCGACTGTCAGATCGTCGTGTTCTGCCGGGAACGTCACGTCCGTCGTCGTCGTCCCCCGAACGGTGTCACCGGGTGTGAGGTCTGCTGCCGCGCGGTAGCCGTCACCCGTCCAGAACTCGTGGTCTGGGGTACACTCGACGGACGGTCCCTGCTCTGTGACGACGCGCACGATCTCGGCGTCTTCCCGCGTCCGGCGCACGTTCTCGGCCCGCGCCTCGCTCACGACGGCCGGCGTGTCGTCTGTCCGCGCTGCGACGGTCACCTCGTCTCGGTCGGCGAGCGTCCGAATCGGGACTGACTCGCCGTTGCCCGTTAGCACCTCTGTATCGCCGGTAAAGCAGGGGTTCGTAGCGAGTATCCGGTGGTCCGGGTGTTCCTCCACGTCGAAGGAGTGCATCTCGTTGACGCGTTCGAGGTAGATGACGCCGGGCTCTCCGTTCTCGTGTGCGCCCTCGACGATGTGGGTCCACAGCTCCGCGGCCGGGACAGACAGCACCTCGCCGACTTCCACGTGCTCGCCCATCCCGAACATGTCGTACAGCTCCTTCGTCTGCGGGGTGGCGACGTGTGGCTCCTCCGTGCGGGGGTTGGTGAAGGTGAACTCCTCGTCGTTCTTCACCGCCTCCATGAAGTCGTTCGTGATCCCCACGGAGATGTTGAAGTTCGAGAGGTGGCCCTCGACGGCGTTGCGGAGGTGTTCCGGCACTTTCCCGTCTTCGTCGATCAGTCCGCGCGCTTCCTCCAAGGCGTCCGCGAAGGAGGTGTGTGTGAAGTCGTCCGGGTCGTTCAGCCGGAGCGACCGCGCGAGTGACACGTCCTTGTTCTTCGCGTGGATGAACTGGATCACGTCCGGGTGCGAGACGCGCATCACGCCCATCTGCGCGCCGCGGCGTGCGCCACCCTGTGCGATAGTCTCACACAACTGATCGTACGTCCGCATGAACGTGATCGGGCCGGAGGCGATGCCACCGGTGGAGCCGACCGTGTCGCCGTACGGGCGGAGCTTCCAGAACGCGTAGCCCATGCCGCCGCCGCTGTTGTGAGAGACGATCCCGTCCGTGACGTACTCGTGGTTGTCCGCCACGGTGATGTCGTAGACGGTCGCGGGGTCGGACTCGGTCACCGCATCGACCGTCACCGTGTACTCCTCGCCGACAGTGTGGGAGTCACGGGCGGTCACGGACTCGGCGCTCGCCAGCCCGATCTCCCGGCGTTCGTCGACGAATCCGACTTCCCGGAGGAACGCCTCCCGGCCGTCGCCGGTCGTCGGAACGAGTCCGTAGTACGGGTGTGCGTCCTCGTCGCGGACGACAGACTTCTTGACGGGGTAGCCGAGCCCCATCATCAGCGTCGCAACGTCGTCGATGGCGCGCTCGGAGGAACTGTACAGCTTCGGGTACGTGTCGTCGAGCAGCGTACCGTCGGCGGTGAAGTACCCCCGGAGGAACGCTCTGACGACCGCTGCCGGCGCTCGCTTGACAGCCTGCGGGACGCGAGCCGACTGTGCGCCGTCCGGCTTGCAGTCGAAGTTCGCCTCCCACCACCGCTTGATCTCGTGGCTGTCGATCCTGACCTCGTAACAGCCCTCCGCAAACGACACCGAGGTGGGTGTCCCGAACAGCTGCCGGGACAGTTCGTCGATGTAGTCGGCGACGCTCTCACGGCCGACGTGGAACCGGACGCCGTCCTCGTGAGCGGACCCGTCACCGACCCAGAGACCGACCAGTTCGGCGAGATCCTCGGTGAGTTGCTCCGGCTGCTCGACCGTCTTGACCGGGGTTCCGTTGGGTGGGAGCTGCTCGCGAGCACGGAGCTGCGCGACCGACGCCGCTGAGACGCCGAGCTCGTCGGCCACGACTGTGTCGCTGTGACCCCGTTCGTACAGCTCCAGTGCCTCCGCTTCGTCGAACGACGTGGAGCCGAGCTTCTGGCCGCCGGTCCCGACCGACGTGAGTGTCGGGGTCTCACGAGTCGTCTCTCGGAGCCAGCCGAGCGCGTAGTGGACCTCTTGACCCGCTCGGATCTCGTCGAGACGAGTCCACTCCCCGTCGACGAGGAGACGGTGGTTCGGCGTCCCGCGCACGTCGAGTCCGTTCGTGAGCGAGACCGTCAGCGTCTCCGCGTCTTCGTAGGTGTGCGTCTCCTCGACGGGCTTGTACTGGAAACCCGACTCCGTCTGCTGGGCGACGCGGTCTCCCGCTTCGACCTCGGAGACACTCACCGGCCCCTCTCCTTCGACGACGACCGTCGACTCCTCGGTGAGACACTGGAACACCTGCGCCGCTTCCTTCGCAGTCTGGTGGATGTCGTCGATGTCGTCCGCGGGACTGTCGACGAAACACGCAGACAGTTGTTGCAGTTCGTCCCCTGCATTCATTAACGTAGGGCTGTTTGGGATGAACGACAGCCGTTCCATCGCCTCGCGGAACTCCGCGGCAGTCTCCTGCACGTGTTGTGCGATGGGGCCCGGCAGTTCCGGCACGACAGTCTCGTAGGCGAACTTGTTGACGTTGTCCTCGGTCAGCGTCGTCTCCGCGTCGTCCGCGACACTGTCGGCGTCGTCGAACGCCGCCGCGACGAGTTCGTCACGCCGCGGGTGGTCCGGCTTCACCTGCTCGGGCGTCACCGTCACCGCAGTGTCGCGCCGGTCGGCCTCGTAGACGGCCTCCGCGAGCGCGATGTTCTGGGCGACGCGCTCGAACAACTCCTCCTGTTGTTCGATCACGCTGCCGTCGGCGTCCTTCCGGAGGTACCGCGCCGGCAGGATGTTGTCGTAGGCGTTGCTCGTCAGGCGTTCTTCGATGGTGTCCCCCTCGGTTCGCTTGATCGGTAGCTCTAACTCGTCTGCAGTCGGGCTCTGCTCGGTCATTGGCTCTCTCCTCCGTTCTCCCGGCACAGCGGGCTCGTCTCGGTGGTTGCGGTGTCGCAGTCCATTGGTGATTCGGGCGAGATACCCCTTCCGGCCGCACCTGTATAAGCGGTGGGGTCCCGGTACGTTTGTGTTAGTTCAACTCTACTTGTACTCCGAACGGCTGTCGGCGGCTCCGCGAGTGGTCACAGCGTACTGTCACGGGAGTCGACGTGATAAGGCTGTGCAGACCAGAGTGAAAGTGATTCCCGCTTGCGGTTCGGATTCGAAATCGAACGACGGCGGCGACCCCGAATTACAGTAGTCCGTCGGACACCTGTGTGACGGGTAGTGTGTCGGAGAGCTGTGTGACAGGTAGTGTGTCGGAGAGCTGTGTGACAG
>CAKZQY010000397.1 GCA_937142015.1 uncultured Halobacteria archaeon | reverse complement strand
AGTAGTCAAACCGGCGATTTACCACGCCGATTAGGTCGGTTGGGAAGTACCGATATTAAGCGTGAGCAGGAGAATAAACCATTCGTACGTCGATAGATCGAGGTCTGGAACGTACTGCGGACAGAAAACGAGCCAGCGACGAAGTCCGACGCCGGACACTTCGGTCCGACAGGCGGCAGCGCAGGAACAGACAGGCACTCGCAGATCGTCGGACGACTCCGGATGAAAAGACGGACCGCGGGATGTAGTGGTGGTGGTGATCAACGGAGTGGCAGTCGAGCCCTCGCCCCGAGTAGCGGAGCCGTCAGTCGTCCATGTGGGTCTCGATGGCCGGCCACAGATTCGCTTCGTCGATTGCTGCGAGGAGTTGGACGACACCCTCGGTCTGTGCCGCCGCGTCCCCCTCGACGACTTCCTCACCGAGGTACTCGACTGCCAGTTCGCGCTGCTCCTCGTCGAGGCTGTCGAAGTCGAGTCCCGTGGTGGTCGTTCGAGTCGGCGACTGTGTCGATCTGCTTCCCGGCTCGTCGGCCGTGGACGTGTCTGACCCGTGTGTCGCCGAGAAGTCGAAGGTGTCTCCCCCGGTCTCGTCGGCTCCCGTGCTGACACTGCTGCTGCCTGTGGTGTCGTCTCCGCTCCGTTCGGCGTGTGTGTGGGCTCGTCTCCGGACCGTGTGACGCCGCGCTCTGTTCATCTGAACGGAGAGTTCAAGTACGCGAACAATTTATAATCTGTGTCGAACAGCACACTCACATGTCGCACGCAAACAAACGTATTCCAGTCACAGAGGAGCGTTGGCAGGAGCTCAACGAGCTCAAAGACGCTGGCCAGACGTACGACGAACTACTCGACGAACTCGTTCGGGAGCACAGAGAGGGCAGACTCGCAGAGATGGTCCGCGAGAAGCGTGACGACGAGTTCGTCGAAGTCGATCCAGACGACTGGTAGGCTAGAGCGTATTCGTGAGATGGAACAATGTCGGCATACGCGCTCGAATTCACCCCGACGTCGACGAGTGTCTCGGTCGACAACATTCGGGAGTCAGAGAACGTCGTGCGTGCCTTCGAGGTGCTGTCAATCGACCAAGCGCACAAGCGCTCCGGTCAGTAGCTGTTGGACGGGCAGGAGGACGGACCGCTGTTCCTCGCTCGCCTACTCGTCGTCCGCTGCTCGTGCCCGACTCACAGCACGGACCTCTTCGACCTTCGAGAGGATTTCGAACAGCTCCGTCGCTGCCTCGGCGACGGCGTCGTTCTCGCTCATCTCGGCGAGGTCACCGACGCCCTCGATGGCCTCGGTCGCCACGTCCGCGAGCTCGTCGTCTGGCACGTCCTCGTGACAGAGGTGAATCGACGCGCGAGCACTGGTCTGCACCAGTCCCATCGCACGCTCCTGCGGGAACTCGCGCGAGCGCTTCAGCGTGCGGGCGGCGCGGACGACCACCTGTCCGGCGTGGTACAGTTCGAGGTGCCCCGTGCCGTCCGTGTGCTCCGGTGCGGCTGCGGTGTCGAGTTTCTCGGTGTCGATGTCGGTGAACTCGCCGACACCACTCGACTCGTCCGGCACCGGCCGGCCTTCGAGCCGAGCCACCTCGTCGAGCGCGACTGTGGCGTCCGTGATCGCCTCGCGGTAGTCGTCGTGGGCCTCGGCTGCCGCGGTGAGCGCGGCGTCGGCCTCCTCGAACGCCGCGGCGACTCGCGGGTCCTCGTCGGTCTCCGTCTCGACCGTGTTCGACTGCGATGCGTCGGTCGGTCCGTCACGCTCTTGTGACGGTGAATTGGACTCACACATGGGTGTGCTTCCGTTAGCGACACCCCGGGGAGGGTGTTTGGCCACCCTCGCCACTTCTTCCGTTCTGCCGAAGTGACGATCCCGGCGTGCCGCAGTCTGCAGTAGCGGTTGCACTGATTTAATAGTTTGGTTAGCTTTCAGATAGCTTCTGTCAATAATCTATTCGGTCACCACGACCGACAGGTAGTGGCCGACTCCGATGGCTCGAGATCGGGTTGTGCTGCGTTCCGCTCTCTGTCACAGACTTCGAGCCGCGTCCACACGGTGTCGTGAGGGAATCCGGTGAGAGATTCGCTGGTGTCTCACGAGTTCCGTAGTGAGCAGCGTCGAGACCAGTTTGTGGCGTGACCTCATCTTCTTGCGGAAACGAACGGACGCAAGGGGGTGATCAGGCGCTACGGGTCTGTCTGCGCGTACACGTCCGTGTCGTCTGGCTCGATTGATCTGATCCCGGGAGTGTCACACAGTTCGTCGATTTTCGCGTGACCAATCGTCACTCGAAGCGAAAATTGTCCGACTCTCTCGATCTTCTCGGGAGCAAGCGCTTCGATTCGGTGCTCGACCACGTCCCTCTCGGCGGCACACCCGACGAGCAGACTGACTATTCCGGCATCACCACTGTCGCTGAGACGCTCCACTTTGGGCGCGACGAACTCAGCCATTCGTGTCACTCTGTATCAGTTGTCCACTCCAGCTTGGGCCGTCGTGCTCATAAATGCATCGTAAATACAACTATAGCAGCACTTTCGACGACGCTATCGCCAGAAGTTTCGCTGGTTCGTAGCTACTTTTGGCAAATTATTCCAGATTTGCTTTGTAGCTACAAAGCTACTCCCGTTCTACCGCGCTACGTGGTAGCGGAGACACGGTACCGTGGGCGAGATGGCGACGGAGGTGCAGCAGACACTTCGGGATCTGTTGGCACGTCACCAGAGCCAGTTCGACTGGGAGACAGAGTTCAGCGTGGCAGCGACGCCAGTCGACGTCGGCGGGCGACACGCAGAGACGACGGTGATCGTCGAACTGGAGTGGCGGCGGGCCGATCCAGCAGACAACACTGCCAAGCTGTTCCGGCACCTCCACGAGGGGACGCTCGACGCCGAGACGGTGCTCGTCGTTCAGCTGTTCACCGAGAGGTACGACCTCCAAAACGGCGGCGTTTCCTCGAAGCGGAAGAACGCGGAGTTCGTCGGTCGACGTGCTGCCGACTCCGACCCACGGGTTCACTACGAGGCGGTCGACCTCGCAATCGACCCGCCGAAGCGCGGCGGCGAGCTTCCGGACGACTGGAAGCAGTCCGTGGCGTCCGCTGCCGAGAGTGTCACAGAACTGATCGACCGGCAGGCTGGAACCCGAGGAAGCGACGAGTGAGTGATAGTGATTAAACAAGCTATTCATTAACAGATGTACACAGATGACACGCACCACAAAATTGTTTACTACGGTATACGAACACCGATGCAATGACTCAATCTGACACGAGTGACCGGGAGATCGAGCGAGCAGTAGAGATACTCAAGAGAACCGAACAACAGGTGGAAGAAGACCCCACGGAGGCGTACGAACACAAGGAAGACGTTCTGAACGAGTACCAATCGGTGTTTCAACCGGACAATGTGCAGCAGTTGAGCGAAGAGAAATTCAAAGAGTTTCTTCTTTTTGAAAATAACAAGCACTGGACGGGCCTCCACAGAAGACGGAAAACCATGACAGAGGACATGAACAGCTTACGGGATAATCTACACAAGTTAGTCTCCGAATCCGAGGACATCAGTGACCGTGTTCAGCACGTCAAAGAGAACGTTGACGGAGTAGGGAAAGCGACGTTGTCTGCAATCCTCGTAACCGCAGCTCCGGAAGAGTACGGTGTGTGGAACAACCGTTCCGAGGAGGCTCTCAAACAGCTCGACCTCTGGCCGGACTTCGAGTGGGGGACCAGTTTCGGAGACAAGTATTCGAGGGTGAACGAGATTCTGAACCAACTGGCTGACGGACTCGATGTCGACTTGTGGGACCTAGACTCGATTCTCGGCTACCACGTGAGCGACGCGGAGGACGACGATAGGCCCATACAGACAGATCCAGATACAGAGTTTGCGAAGGAGGAACACCTCAAGCAGTATCTCGTCAGTCAGTGGGACCAGACTGGGCTGAGTGACGACTGGGAGATCTACGGCGACTCCGAGGACCCACAAGCCGGAGTCGAGTTCTCGACAGGCATCGGTCGACCGGACATCCTTCTCGTCCACTCCGAGGAAGACAGGGTGTGTGTCGTCGAGCTGAAACGATCACGAACGAGTGACAGAGCAGTCGGACAAACCATGCGGTACATGGGCTGGGTGCAGGAGCACCACGACGAACTCGAAGATGTGGGTGACTCTCCATCTGTCGAAGGGCTCATCGTCGGGAGCCAGCCGTCGGAGAAGCTCCGGTACGCAGTTGACGCACACGAGGGCATCGGTGTGATGAGCTACGAGATAGATGTCGAGCTATCAGACATCGAATCGCTGTAACGGGTTCGAGAGCGAGAACTGTGGGCCCGCAACGGCTCGACTGACTCTCGCAGACACGCCTCTCCAGCCGCGAACGAGACATCTACAGGCGGAACAGGGCGAGTGGCCCGAGGCGGTTCACGTCGAGTGCCGCCGTCACTCAATCCAGGATGATCGCCATCATCACTTCGTCGACGTACTCCCCGTCGATCAGGTAGTGGTCCTCGCGTCGGGCTTCCACCTCCCAGCCGTGGTCTTCGAGGAACCGGATCGCGCGCTCGTTCGTGGACGGGGCGCTGTTGTAGATCTTCTCGTACCCCTGTTCGCGCGCCCAGTCGAGTCCACGCTGGAGGAGTTGGCTCCCGATGCCGTGGCCGCGGTAGGCTTCGAGAACGCCCACGGTCAGTTCGGCGGTGTGTGCCAACTTCTCCACCTCCGGGTGTGCGACGTGGACCCAGCCGACCACGTCCTCTTCGACGCAGGCGACGAAGAACATCCGCGTCTCGACCTCGTTGTGTCGGAGCAACACCTCCTCGTGGTCGATCATATCCGCCACACTCTCGGCGACGACGTACGTCTCCTCGTCGATTGCCTCCCGCATCACCCCGATCAGGCCGGTGATGTCCGACTGCCGCGCCTGTCGAATCGAGAAGGTCACCCCGTCCGACTCGTGTTCTGCCTCGTCTGTCCCGTCGTAGGCGACCTGGAGGTGTCCGGCGTCCGTCTCCGTCAACAACCCGTCGCGCTTGAGGATCGTCACGTGGTGACCGAACTCGCGTCTGTCCATCCCCAACGCCGTCCGTGCCGCCCGCTCGCGCACCTCGCCGTGACTCTCGACGTACTCGTAGATGTCTTTCCGTCCCCTGTGTGTCAACTGTTCCGCGCCTGCGAGTTCCATACCGGACTGTCTCTGCCCGGGATACTTAATGATTGTTCGGAACGGTTACCGCGAACGGGGTGTGAAGACACGTCGACGGGGTGCGGAGACACGCCGACGGGGTGCGGAGACACGCCGACGGGGTGTGAAGACACGCCGACGGGGTGTGAAGACACGTCGACGCGTTCGATCCGACGTGCGGTCCGACGCGCAAGGTTTTCGACCGCGGCACTCGCACGCTCGGTCGATGACCGATCGTTCGTACGACGAGTTGGGGCTCGTCGCGGGGCTGGAGATCCACCAGCAGCTCGACACGGAGACGAAGTTGTTCTGTGAGTCTCCCACGGAGTTGCGCGATCCGGAGGCGGCGACGCGGACGTTCACTCGCTACCTCCACCCGACGAAATCGGAGCTCGGGGAGATCGACGAGGCGGCGCTCGAAGAGTCACAGGTGGACCGGGAGTTCGAGTACCTCGCGTACGACACCACCTGTCTCGTCGAAGAGGACGACGAGCCGCCGGGACGTGTCGACGAGGAGGCGCTGGACGTGTCGATCCAGATCGCGGAGCTGTTGGACGCCGCGGTGGTCGACGAGATTCAGGTGATGCGGAAGATCGTGATCGACGGCTCGAACACCTCCGGCTTCCAGCGCTCGATGCTGGTCGCGCGCGGCGGCGAGATCCAGACCAGCGACGGCCCGGTCGGAATCGAGGACCTCATGCTCGAAGAGGAGTCGGCCCAGAAAGTCGCGGAGACGGATGCGGGTGTCCGCTACTCGCTGGACCGCCTCGGGATTCCGCTCGTCGAGATCGGCACCGCGCCGGACATCCGTACACCGACGCAGGCGAAGGAGGCTGCACAGCGGATCGGCACGCTGCTGCGCTCGACTGGCTCCGTCCGCCGTGGGCTGGGGACGATCCGACAGGACGTGAACGTCTCTATCGCGGACGGCGCGCGTGTCGAGATCAAGGGCGTCCAGGCGCTCGACCAGATCGACGAGATCGTCGAGCTGGAGTGTGACCGACAGGTCGCGCTGGTCGAGATCGCCGCGGAACTGAGCGAGCGCGGTGCGTCGGTCGGCGAGCCGACGGACGTGACGGACGTGTTCGCCGAGACGGACTCCGGCGTGATCGCGGGCGCACTCGACGACGGCGGTGCGGTGTCGGCAGTCAGGCTCGCGGGATTCGACGGACTGGTCGGGCGAGAGATCCAACCCGACAGACGACTCGGCACGGAGCTGTCGGATCACGCCAAGCGGGCGGGCGCAGGTGGGTTGTTCCACACGGACGAACTCCCAGCGTACGGCGTGACACAGGCGGAAGTCGACGAGCTGCGCGCGGCAGTCGACGCCGGTCCCGAGGACGCGGTGGTGTTGGTCGCAGACGATCCATCGGTGGCGACAGACGCCGCCGAGGCCGCCGCAGAGCGTGCCGCGACCGCAATCGAGGGGGTGCCCGAGGAGACCCGCGGCGCGAACGACGACGGGACGACGCGGTACCTCCGGCCGCTCCCCGGCGCAGCGCGGCTCTACCCCGAGACCGACGTGCCGCCGGTCGAGCCGGACGCGGAGGAGGTTCCGGTGCCGGAAGTGCTCGACGAGAAAGCCGAGCGATACACACGCGAGTTCGACCTCGACGACGCGCTCGCCGAGCAGGTCGCCTTCGGCCGCCGGTGGCCGCTGTTCGAGGAGCTGGTCGACGGCGGCGTCGACCCGACGCTCGCGGCGACGACGCTGGAATCGACCCTGACGGAACTCCGGCGCGACGACGTGCCGGTCGACCGACTCGACGACGAGGCAATCGGCGGCACGCTCGAACTCGTCGCGGACGACGAACTCGCCCGTGAGGGGATCGAAGAGACGCTGACCACACTCGCCGACGACCCGTCGCTGTCGCCGTCGGACGCTGTCGAGGCGGCTGGCCTCACCGGCGTCGACGAAGACGAGGTCCGAGAGGCGGTCGTCGAAGTCGTCGAGCGCAACGAGGCGCAGGTCGCCGAGGAGGGGATGGCCGCCTTCTCCGGGCTGATGGGCGAGGCGATGGGAGCACTCCGCGGCAAAGCGGACGGTGATCTGGTGAGTGACGTGCTGCGCGAGGAGATTCAGCGACGCGCGTGAGACGGTGCGGAGGACGGCCCGCCGTTCGTCGCGCAGACAGCGGAGGACGGCCCGCCGTTCGTCGTGCAGACAGCAGAGAACAGCCCGCCGTTCGTCGCGCAGACGCTCGGCCGTTTTGTTATCGGATTCGTCTACCGAGTCTTGGCTGCCGAGGAACGGATCGAACGAAAAGACAAAGTAGGTCGTTCACGGTCGTTCGAGATAGAGGTGTGACACCACGATGCACAGCGTTGTCTTGACGAAAGGCGTCCCCGACTTCAGAGAGGGGCAGGTTTCCTTCGACGAGGACGGCCACCTCGAGCGGGGGGACACGCCGACAGTGATGAATCCGAACGACAAGTTCGCCTTACGCGCAGCACTCCAGACCAAGGTGCGCCACGGCGGACGAGTGAGTCTGGCGAGCATGGGCCCACCGGGGTACAAAGAGATTCTCCAGGAGGGAATGCGCGACGTGTACGCGGACGATCTGTATCTCCTCTCGGACAGGGAGATGGGGGCCGCAGACACGTGGGCGACGGCAATGACACTGGCGACGGGAATCGACCAGTTCGAGGAGGAGCCAGACCTCCTGTTCGCCGGCTTCAAGACAGCCGACGGGGAGACGGGCCACACCGGGCCACAGACGGCGTGGTGTCTCGACTGGCCGACGATCACCCACGTCGTCGCCTTCGAGGTCGACGAGACGGAGCGGACGATCCGCGCGAAGCGTCTCGTCGAGGGTGACGTCTCCGAGATCGAGACCGTCGAGGCACCGCTCCCGGCGTTCGTCGTCACGGACCCGGAGTTCGAGGCATCCTACCGGACTGCACGCGAGCGACTCCGGTACAAGGACTTCCGTGCGGAGACGCAGGAGCGCGCCGCGGCGTACGAGGACCACCTCACGGTGTGGGACCACGAGGACCTCAACCTCGACCCGGACTACATCGGTCTCGACGGGTCGCCGACCATCGTCGCCGGTGTCGATCCCATCCCGAAAGCGCCCTCCGAACGGGAGGCGACGATGGTCGACCCAGACGAGATGGACCCGGTGTTCGAGGAACTCCAGCCGTTCGCGGGAGCTGACTGACCGTGTCGAGACACGAGGAGACGTGACCATGCCAGAGATCGATCCGACGGACCACGACATCGCCGAGCTGGGACCGAAGGTCCCGGCTATCGAGGACGCACAGGAGCTCGAAGAGATGCTGGCGATGGAGAAGGGCGGCCCCGACAGACCGCCCGTGAAGACGCTGTTGGAAGACCGACTGGAGACGGTCCGCGGCGACGACGAGGAGGACGGCGTCGACCCGGAGACGGTCGATCCGGCGGAGCTGTCGATTGCCGACGTCGCCAACCTCGTCCGCGACGTGGAGGAAGTCGAGGTGTTGGAGGACCTCCGCGAGCGCGAGACAGACGGCGAGAATCGGGACACGGTGATCGAGCGGATCGAGAGCCGGATCGACTCCTTGCAGGGCTCCGACGAGACGGCGGAGGTCGTCTTCGAGTCACCCGAAGAGAAGTACCCGGAGTTGGACCACCCGACCGCAGACAAACAGTACGTCCACGCACTCGACGGCGGGACGTACCGCGACATGTGGGTGTACTGTGAGACACAGCACGGCGACCTCGTCGACGTCTCCCGCGAGATGCTGGGCAAGGCGCGGGAGCTGATGGACGGGTACAACGAGCGGTACGACGCCGACGAGAAGGTGGTCGCCGTCCTGATCGGCGACGGCGTCACAGACCTGACCGAGGAGTGTATCGCGTACGGCGCGGACGTGGTCGTGCGCATCGAGGACGAGCGACTCGACCGCTTCCGTCACACGCCGTACACGGAGATCTTCTGTGACGTGGCGCGCGGACCGGACCACCCGTACGGCCGCGAGGATCGGACGCTGAGCGAGGCGGAGGCGTCGTGGCGCGACTACGACGAGCCGCGGTACACCGTCTTCCCGGCGACGAACAACGGGCGGGACCTCTCCGCGCTCGTGCAGGGTGAACTCGACTCCGGGCTGGCGTCCGACTGCTCGGACCTGTACATCGACAGTGCGACGATCTCGAATCCGGCAAAGACCGGACCGAACACGGACAACGAGGTGTTCGAGCGCGTCCTCCACATGAAACGGCCGGACTTCTCCGGCTTCGAGTACTCCACGATCCTCTGTCTGGACAAGCCCACACGGGAGTTCCACCCGCAGGGCGCGTCCGTGATTCCCGGGAGCTTCCCGATTCCCGAGCCGGACTGGGACCGCGAAGGGATCGTCGTCGACCACGAGATGCCCTTCGAGGACGACTGGTTCGCCGTCGAGGTGACGGACCACGACACGCTCGACGACGGTGTCGATCTCACGGGCAACGACGTGATCGTGGCGCTGGGTCGCGGGATCGGCGACGATCCGACCCGCGGGATCGAACTCGGTCTGGATCTCGTCGACGCGTTCGAGGACGCCGACCTCGGACTGTCGCGGGGTGTCATCACCGCCTCCTACCAGTTCGACAGCCACGTGGAGCAGTACGTGACGGAGGAACGGCAGATCGGCGAGTCCGGGCAGGTCGTCGAGCCGGAGCTGTACCTCGCAGTCGGGATCTCCGGCGCGGTCCAGCACAAGGTCGGGATGGACGAGTCGGACACCATCGTCTCGATCAACACGAACCCCGACGCGGACATTCGGGACTTCTCGGACTACTTCGTGGAGGGTGACCTGTTCGAGGTGGTGCCGCGGCTGATCGACGCGCTCGACGCCGGCGAGCACCCACAGGAGGTGGCCGCCGACGGCGGACGGCCGAACACACGCGGTGAGGGATCGAGTGTTACAGACGACGAGCGCGACGGAGGTCACACAGATGACTGACGACTACGAGCACTACGAGGCAGTCGTCGTCGGGGCAGGGCCCGGCGGCGCGGCGGCAGCAGTCCAGTTGGCGAACAACGGCGTCGAGACGCTGGTGTTAGAGCGGGGCGTCGAGTCCGGGTCGAAGAACGTCTCGGGCGGGTTGATCTACGCGGAGGAGTCAGCGCCGTACACAATCGACGGGCTGTTCCCGGAGTTCCGGGCGGCGGCGAGCGAGCGGCCGGTGACGAACTACTACCTGCACAACGTCGCGGGCGAGCGGGTGAAGACGTTCGACGTGACGCCGTTACACGAGCACGACACGGAGTGGTCAGACGCGGTGTTGCGCCGGAAGATGGACTCGTGGCTCGAACAGCGCGTTCACGAGGAGACGCGGGAGACCGGCGGCGGACTCCTCACAGGCGTCCGCGTGAACGGGCTGTTGCGCGAGGGCGGGGAGATCGTCGGCGTCACCTGCGACGAACTAGAGCCGATCACGGCAGACCTGATCGTCGCCGCCGACGGCGTCAACTCGGAGCTCGCACGCGACGCCGGACTGATGGACTGGGAGGAGCCAGACGAGTGGTTCCAAGGCGTGAAGGCGGTCGTCGACATGCCGGCGGGAGCGGTCGAAGAGCGGTTCGACATCGACGAGGACGAGGGTGTCGCACACCTGTTCTCCGGTGATCTGTTCGAGGGAGCCCGCGGCGGCGGCTTCCTCTACACGAACGAGTCGACACTCTCCATCGGGACGGTGTTCCACCTCGACAGCATCGTCGACGAGTCCGTCGAGCCCCAGCAGCTGCTCGACAGACTGCTCACCCACCCGTTGTTGGCGCAGTGGCTCGGCGACGACTACACCGAGCTCGAGTATGGAGCGAAGCTGGTGCCGGACTCGAAGAAGGTCGCCAACCCCTCCCCACACCGAGGCCGGCTGTTGTTGGTCGGCGACGCAGCCGGCCAGATGCAGGCACAGGGACCGATCATCAAGGGGATGAACCACGCCGTCACGGCGGGCGCACTCGCCGCGGAGGCGTTCGTCGAGGCGCGCTCGCGGGGCGATCCGACCGACGCTGGCGAGCGCTACGAGCACAAGCTGGAGTCGGAGGGTGTGATGGCGAAGCTCAGACCCCGACGGTACGAACTCGCCGCGACACTCGGCGAGAACGACACTGTCACCTCGATCACCGACAGCCTCCTCCAGTCGCCGCTCGGTCGGATCGGCGTTCGTGCGGCCGACAAGCTCGGCGTCCTCGACTGGGGGTACACGTCACCGTTCCTGGCGATGATGATGCCGGACACACGGACGCCGTACGTGACGATGCCACGGGTGATCGCGGAGGAACTCGGCACGCGCGTGACAGACGAGAGTACGGTCGAACCGCCGGCGCTCGACGAGCGGATCGGCGACCTGACGTACGACGTGGACGACCCCCACATCGAACTGGTCGACGAGTCGTACGAGGCCAGCGGAGCCGCAGTGACGGCGTGTCCCGTCAGTGCGGAAGACTTCGGCGGCGGCTGTTACCGCGCGGAGACGATCCAGACGAACGGCTCGACGGAACGGGTCGTCAGCCTCGACACACAGCCGTGTGTGGAGTGTGGCACCTGCGCCGTCGTCGCCGAGACCGACTGGGACCACCCGCCCGGCGGGAAAGGGGTCGAGTTCAAACAAGGGTGACGTAGCGACTCACCTCGGTCCAGTTCGTCCTGCCCACGCAGACACCCGCTCACCCACACCCGTGACACAGACACCCGCTCACCCACACTCGTGACACAGACACGTTCTTACAGCGACCGCATCCGCAACCTCCACGAGCAGTACGAGTCGGATCGCGCGTCGTTCGAGCCGCCGGCAGATCCGCCGGACCCGGAGCAGGCGATGACGTACCTCCGTGAGGGGTTCGGGCCGGTCGTGATGGTGTACGTCGACGCTCGGGCGGGCGACTGGGGTGTGACGTTCACCGAGGCGGAGTTCGACCGACTCCACGAGGCGCTGAACGGCTACCTCGAACTGTACGCGCGGTGTTACGGCCGCGAGATCTCCTGTGATCGCTCGATCCGAGAGGCTGCGGAGCTCCTGTTGGACACGCACAACGTCCGTGACGCTGCGGCTGTGTTGACACACGTGCCAGACGACGGCAGCCACTGATACGCGTGCTAGACGACGGCGGACATTGACACACGTGCCAGACGACGGCAGCCACTGATACGCGTGCTAGACGACAGCGGACATTGACAGACGTGCCAGATGACGGCAGGCAGGGGGAATACGGAGCGGAGCGGGGAGTGACGTGGTCCGGTCCAGTCTCTCGGAGCGGCACACGGGAAGGGAACGTCTTTCAGCGTCGCCGTCTCGTATCTCGAACACCAGTGGACCCCGCTCGCATTCCAGGGGAGTTTCCAGCGCCGTCACACCGCGGCAACCAGAGACAGGCGCTACGGGACATCCGCGACGCGTTCGCCGCGGGCAACGACGTGGTGTTGGTGCGCGCACCGACCGGCAGCGGCAAGTCACTGCTCGCGCGCGCCGTCGCGGGAGCCGCACGGCGACCGGCGGAGGCGGAGCCAGCGGAGGCGACAGGCGCGTACTACACCACGCCGCAGGTGTCACAGCTCGACGACGTGGCAGCAGACGAACTCCTCGACGACCTCCAAGTGATCCGCGGGAAGTCGAACTACACGTGTATCCTGCCGGGAGAGGAGACGACGCCGGTCAACCGCGCGCCGTGTGCCCGCGAGCGGGGCTACGACTGTTCGGTGAAACACCGCTGTCCGTACTACGCCGCTCGCGCGGTCGCCGCCAACCGGGAGATCGCGGCGACGACGCTGGCGTACTTCATGCGGACCGCCGGCTCGGACGTGTTCCGCAAACGGGACGTCGTCGTGATCGACGAGGCACACGGGCTGGCAGAGTGGGCGGAGATGTACGCCGCAATCGACCTCTCGCCGCGGACGCTCCCGATCTGGGAGGAGATCTCCGTGCCGGATCTCGGTGCCGCAGAGCACACGCTCGAACGCACGGTCAGGTTCGCCGAGTCGGTGGTCGACGCCTGCGAGCACGCGGTCGAACAGCTCCGACGGCAGGCGGAACTCTCGCCGGAGGAGGCGGCACGCCGCGACCGCCTCGCGGAGCGGAAGGCGGAACTCGCGTGGTTCACACGCGACGCGCGGGACCCGGACTCGCCGACCACGTGGGTCGTCGACCAGCCGGACGGCGCGGGCGGGCGCGTGTCGATCAAGCCGCTCGATCCCGCGCGGTACCTCAAACACACCGTCTGGGACCGCGGCAACACGTTCGCGCTGTTGTCCGCGACGATCCTCCAGAAGGAGTCGTTCTGTCGCGGCGTCGGTCTCGACCCCGACGACGTGGCGCTCGTCGAAGTCGGGCACACGTTCCCAGTCGAGAACCGGCCGCTGTTCGACACCACCTGCGGGAAGATGACCTACGACCAGCGCGCCGAGACAGCGCCGGCGGTCGCCAGACTCTGCGTGCGGCTGATGGCCGCTCACCCCGAGGAGAAGGGGTTGATCCACGCCCACTCCTACGACATCGCCGAGCGGCTCGTCGAGCGGTTCGTCGAATTCGGCGTCGGGAGTCGAGTGCGTGCTCACGGCCGGGAGAACCGCGACAGACAGCTCGAACAGTGGCTCGCGGCCGACGAGCCGGAGGTGTTCGTCTCCGTGAAGATGGAGGAGGCGCTGGACTTGGCGGGCGACCGCTGTCGCTGGCAGGTGTTGTGTAAGGCACCGTACGGCAACACCAACGACTCTCGGGTCGCACGGCGACTCGCCGACGACCAGTGGGGGTGGTACTACCGGACGGCGCTGCGAACGGTGATCCAAGCCTGCGGGCGTGTCGTCCGCTCGCCGGACGACTACGGCGCGACGTACCTCGCCGACAGTTCGTTGTTGGAGCTGTTCGACCGCGCGTCGAACGCGGTGCCGCCGTGGTTCCGCGATCAGATCGACCAACTGTCGACGCCGACGCTCCCGGCGTTCGACCCCGAGGCGGCACTCGACGGTGTGGCTGCGTCGCCACAGCCCGGCCGCGGCGTGGCTGGCGGACTCGATACGAACACCGGCAGCGACAGACCGAGCGGGGAGGGCCGGGCCGGCGGTGGGACGAACGGAGATGGCCGGTCCGGCAGTGGGACGAGCCAGAGCGGTCGGTCCGGCAGCGGGACGAACGGAGGTGGGCGATCCGGCAACGGGACGGGCAGCAACGGCCGCTCGGGTGGAGACGGAAACGAAGACGACGACTTCTCCGATCACCCGCTCTCGGACGTCTGGGGCTGACAGTCGCGGTGGAGGCCGTCGGTAGTAGTTCCGGGTGAGTTGCTGGGTACGACCGAGAGACGGCCTCTGGCGGAAATCTAGCAGTCCACGCCTGAATCGTCACTCAGCTCGTCCCGTACCTGTCCCCGAACTCCGCAAAGTGGTCGACGAGTTCCGATTGCGTCTCTTCGATGTCCGCAGACGAACTCACGTGCTTGTAGAACGCAATATTTGAGTCGAAGGGATTCTCAGACATTCGGAGCGACCAGTCGCCAGCCCGCGTCTGTTCGACAACCTCTGTATCCACACTCTTGTCGCCCCCCTTGATTTTGTAGCCGTACGCACGGAGTGCGCCGTCGATATTGGTCCGTCCGTACTCCGTCGGCGGCATCCAATAGAGGTGTACGTTCAGTCTCTGCTCGTCTCCGTCTAGGGCAGCTGGGCCTGTCATCGGATGGTTGAACCGATGGTATGCTAGTGTCCCGCCTGACGTCTGGCTAGTCCGGCTATTCCAGTTGGGAGTCACCTCGGAATCGAACAACTCGGGCTGCTGATCGACCATCTCCCGGTCGAACTGCTGAAGGTGGGATCTGATTTCGTCATCGAACTGTGATGAAAGACGGAGTGCTTTGAGATACCGGTCCTTCCGAAGCCCTTCGGTGAGAAAGTCGTCGGTCACGTCTCTACCCTCGCTCGGAGGTAACTTAGCTGTTTTTCCAGCGTGTCTGCGGTGGCAGTCGGTCGGAGCGTCTCGGCAACGCTCGTCGGCTCGGTGAACCGTGTGATTACGTTCGCCGGCTGGAAGCCCACGAGTTCCTGTTCGATCATCGAGCACAGGAGGTACGCGTTGGCCGCCCAGTGATCGTCGACGGCGTCCCCGTGTCGGAGCACTGCGCGAATCGCTGCGGCTACGTCCTGCCAGTACACGACAGCAACGGGACCTGGATCGTCCCACATCACGTGACGCTGTCTGTCGTCCAGCGGCCTGACCGGTGGCGAGACAATTGTTTCGAGCCGCTCTGTTTTCGACCGTGGCAGAAGGAGCACGTGCTCCCACTCTCGCTCGGGGTAGTGCTCTTCGACGAGGCGTGCGGTCTCGGCTGTCTTCCCGTAGTTTTCGTCGCCGAGTTTCACTTCGACCGACACACCGTGGTCGGCGTGACAGACCACGATGTCCGCCCGCCGAGAGCGCCCAGTTTCACGTGGCAGTGAATCCTCTCTGATAACCTCCCGAGGTGGCTCGTCGACTGGGACATCGAAGAGTTCTCTGACCAACGCGTCCGACGTGGCCAGCACTCGAGTCAGCCACCGTGACCACGACAGTTCACCAGTCGGCCGCAGCGGACCGCGAGGGTCTCGATCCTCGGTGAGGTCTGCAGCCAGAGGGTCCGTGTCGAAGGGCGCATCCGAGCGAGCCCACTGGTCGGTCGACTTCTCGAGCAGATCAGCAATCTGGACAGCCGTATCGTGGCCCGTCTCCGCGTAGCTCTCCCACCACGAATCGAGATCCATCCACCACGTAGCTGATCGGTCGTTGGGGTCTGCCGGCGGACGACTGGACTCTCGGATGCCACTTGTCGACTCGACCCACGATTGCGTCCAGTCGTCGATTGCTTCCCACTCGGTGGAGAGGTGCTGGTGGTCGAATAGCGGGACTGCGGTGGGGGCGTGAGCGATCGAACGTGTCGCTCCGTAGTTCTCCCACCAGGAATCGAGGTTGTCCCAGTCGCCCGCGCCCACGTGGATAGTCACAGCTAGATGTCTCCCGAGTGGGATATAAAATTGCTGTGCCCCCCACGCGTTCGTATCTGGTGAATCACACACTCACGGTCCGTCACCGGACGGACAGAAAGTTTACATCGTGAGAGGCCGCACCTTAGCGTATGATCGGAGTCACGGCAGTCACAGTCGGCGACACGCTGCGGAGCGCGCTCCGGCCGCGTCGGTCCGTCGTCATCGCGTTCGTCGGACTGGTCGGGCTGTTGGTTCTCTACTACCTCCAGTTGGTGTTCGACACGCCGCTGCCGGGACTCGACGCGCTGTTGGCCGTCGTCAACGCGCCGATCACGCTCCTGACTCGGGTGATCGGTCCCGGCGTGGCTCCCGACGCCGTGGGACTCCTCGTCTTCCTCGCGTACTACTACCTGCTGGCCGTCGTGCTCGCCGGTGTCGGGCGACGAGCGGTCGAAGTCGTCGGTTGATCACGGCGGGTGATCGAAGTCGTCGGTTGATCGACGTGTTCTTGCACGCGGCGGTGAACTTGCACGTAGCGACCGCTATGGTCAGACTTCTCCACCACTCGGACATCGAGAACGTCTACGACGACGCCTCGCGTGCCGCCAGACTCGCCGGCACGCTGGCAGAACGAGCAGGCGACGACGGGTTGGTCGTCGGCAGCGGCGACGACACGGCACCCGGTGTTCTCCCGCTCGTGACGGACGGACGCCAAGCGATTCCGTTCTTCCGCGCTGCTGGCACCACAGTCGAGACGTTCGGCAACCACGACTTCGATTTCGGCCCGAACGCGACACGAGAACTCGTCGCGGACGCGCCGCCGACGTGGGTGACGGTGAACGTCCGCGACGAGGACGGCGAGCCGTTCGGTCGCGCGGAGGGTGTCGAGCCGTGGGTCGTCCGCGAGGCGGCCGGCGAGCGTGTCGGCCTGTTCGGCGTCACCGACCCCGCGACCGACTCGCTGAACCCCGCTGCCGCGACGCTCTCCTTCGACGATCCGCTGCCGGCCGCACGCGAAGCCGTCGCCGCCCTCCGCGAGGCGGGTGTCGACTACGTCGTCGCGGTCTCGCACCTCGGACAGGGTGACGACGATCTCGCGGGCATCGACGACGTCGACGCCGTTCTCGGGGGCCACGTCCACAGCCGCCGGGTGGAGCACGTCGACGACACGCTCGTCACGCGGCCGGGGGTCAACGGCCACGCCGTCGTCGAAGTGGAACTCACCGACGAGGGCGCGACTGGTGAACTGCTGGAAGTCGGTGTGGAGACGGCCGAGACCGGTGACGACTCACACGCGGAGTCCGTCGCAGCCGCGTTGCGCGACCGCGTGAGCGAGGCCGGGTTAGACGAGGTCGTCACACACGTCGACGGCAGCCTCGAACGGACGGAGGAGACCATCCACGGCGGGGAGTCTCGGATCGGCAACCTCGTCGCGGACGCCTACCGCTGGGGCGCAGACTCGGACGTCGGACTCCAGAACGCCGGCGGGATCAGACTCGGCGAGCCGCTGGCAGGCCCAGTGACAGTCGCGGACTGCATCGGCGTCGTCCCGTTCGAGGAGCCAGTCGTCACCGCCGAGGTCACGGGCGAACAACTGCGCGCGCTCGTCCGGGAGATGTCCGCCTCCGTCGTCGACTTCGGCGACCCGGACTGGTGGCACGGCCACGTCTCCGGACTCCGACTCGTCTTCGAGGAGTCGACCGAGACTGTCCGGGAGCTCCGCGTCGACGGAGAGCCGGTCGACGACGATCAGTGGTACACTGTCGCAACCGCCGAGTACCTGCTCCACTCCGATCACGAGTTCCCGACGCTGTCCGAACGACACCGCGCGGGCGAACACGGCATCCAACACGAGATACTGGCCGACTACCTCCGCGAACACGACGCACCCACGGTAGACGGCCGGATGCGACGCGTGAGGGGAGAGAGTGCGGGTGACGAGACCGACGTTGTCTCGACGGACGCGGAGTGAGAAGCGGCGACTCCGACGGACGCGGAGTGAGAAGCGGCGACTCCGACGGAACGCGAAGCGTGTCACGCAGACAGAAACTGGAGATTCACCGTAATCCGAACGTGTTTCACTCCGTGGGACGGAGTCACGTCAAATGACAGTACGAGTCGGTGTACTCGGCGCGACCGGAGCAGTGGGACAGCGGTTCGTCCAGTTGATCGGGCGGACGCCGGAGTTCGAGATCACGGCAGTCACGGCGAGTTCGTCGAGTGCGGGCCAGACGTACGACCGCGCGGCCAAGTGGCGACTCGACACCGAGATCCCGGGCGACGTGGCGGAACTGACGGTCACGGAGACGTCGGCAGGAGCCCTGCCGGACGACTTGGATCTGGTCTTCTCCTCGCTGCCGTCGGACGTGGCGGCAGACGTCGAGCCGGAGCTGTGTGAGGCGGGCTACGTCGTCTCCTCGAACTCCTCGAACGACCGGCTC
>CAKZQY010000396.1 GCA_937142015.1 uncultured Halobacteria archaeon | reverse complement strand
CCGCAAGAAAGTTCAGACTTGGGCGGAGGGATACGAGCTCCACTCCTGAGACTTGTGGGTAAGAGACAGGAATTCAGTCGTGTGGACGAAGTCAATCCACGTACGACGGTCTTTCCTCGTACTCGACTGGATCGCGGAGTCCGTTCGCTTGGAACGCCTGCAGCCTGAAGGCACAGGCGTCACACGTGCCACACGCCGGCTCCGCTGCGCGGTAACAGCTCCACGTCTGGTCGTACGGCACACCCAACTCCGTTCCCCGAGCGGCGATCTCCGTCTTGCTCCACTCGGTGAACGGCGCTTCGACGCTGATCTGTGTCTCTGGCTTCGTTCCGACTGTGACGACCTGCTGGAACGCCTCGAAGAACTCCGGGCGACAGTCCGGGTACCCCGAGTAGTCCTCGCTGTGTGCGCCGACGAACACCGCCGAACAGTCGTTCGCCTCCGCGTAGGAGGTCGCCATCGCTAGGAGGTTCGCGTTCCGGAAGGGGACGTAGGAGCTGGGAATCTCGTCGCTGTCGAGATCCGCCGTCTCCACGTCGATGCTGTCGTCGGTCAGACTCGACGCACCGATCCGCGAGAGGTGACTCGTCTCGACGTGGAGCACGTCCGTCACGTCCATCTCCTCGGCCAGCGCTCTCGCACACGACAGCTCCTTGGCCGCTGTCTCCTGCCCGTAGGACGTGTGGAGGAAGTACAACTCGTACCCTCGCTCTCGCGCCTCGTAGGCCGCCGTCGCGCTGTCCATCCCTCCGGAGACGAGCACGACCGCGCGCTTCTCTGGCGTCTCTCGCTCCGCTTCGGGGCCGCCGTCTGTCGTTCGACGCTGTTCCGTCGTGGTGTCGTTCGTCTCGGTCATGTTCGAATCGTGGGTCGCTCGCAGTCGTCGTCTCTTCCACCGTGACCGGCCACTCGTCACGTTCCGGGTGCGTCGTTCCACACGTCGACGTGAATCCGCGGCGTGTACCGGTAGCCGTGTTCGGCAGCGAGTTCGGCGACAGTCCGTCGTGTCTCGTTCAGTTCTGCACGCGTCGTCCCTTCTGGCATGAGGAGCACGTCGGTGTCTCGCACGTGGCTGTCCGTCCGCGCTCGCACGCCTTCGACGATCTCCTCGATCTCCGGCAGGTCGTCCCGACCGGTGACGACGAACTTGAGTTGGCTCTCGTAGGCGTCGACGAGGCGAGCCAGCGCCTCGAAGTCGATCCGGTCGCGCTCGTGGCGATCCGCCCACTCGCCGTCGCCGTTCGGGTCCGTAGCGGCAGTCGGCGTCGAGGAGGCGAGTTTGGGGCTCACGCTGGCGAGGTGGATCGGCGCGTCGCGGTAGATCGTCCCGTTCGTCTCCACCGTCGTGTGGTAGCCCTGCTCGTCGAGCCGCCCCAGCAACGGGACGATGTCGTCGTGGATCAGCGGCTCTCCACCCGTGACGACGACGTGTGTCGTCTGTGTGTACTGCTCGACCGTGGAGACGATCTCTTCGAGTGACATCGTGGCGTGTGTCGGCTCCCACGACGTGTGATAGGAATCACAGAACCAACATCTGAGGTTACACCCGCTCGTGCGGACGAACACGGTCGGCACACCCGCGAGTTTCCCTTCTCCCTGCAGTGAGTGGAACAGTTCGTTGATCGGGAGCGTGTGAGTCGCTGTCGACGGCTGTGACCCGTCGCCGGCCGTCGACTGCTGTGACCCGTCGCTGTCGGCCGGGTTCATCGCCCGTTCGTCGCTGTCCGACCGTTCGCGGACGGCGTCGACATCGTCGTTGACGGGCACGGTCAGGCGACGCCCCCAGCGGCAGCCAGTTCGCTCGTCTCTCGAACGGTGACGGAGATCGCCGAGACGGTCTCGGGTACGCGCTCGCGGAGTCGAGCTTCGAGCACCGCGCTCATCACCTCCGCCGTCGGCGGGGCGTCCAGCACCACGACCGCGTCCCCGTCTCCCGTCGACTCGAACGCCTCGACCAGCGGATCGCCGGCTTCGAGGAGGAACCGGTGGTCCCACTCGTCGATCACCGACGTGACTGTGCCCTTGTCCGCGACCCACCCCTCGGCCGTGAGCTCACCGCGGAGTTCGACTGTGATCTCGTAGTTGTGGCCGTGCGGGCGTGAACACCTCCCCTCGTGGTGCTGGATGCGGTGCCCCGAACTGATCCGAATCGGACGACTCCCGCCGACTGTGAGCGTGCGCTCACTGCTCTCGCTACTCGTGAGTGTGCGCTCACTGCTCTCACCTGTCGGCTTTGATACTCTCTCGTGCATACTCGGAGATTCTTCGGGTATTACTTAACCGTACGGGTCGACGACAGTCCGTGCGGGCGACACCAGTCTGCGCGAGCGGCACCAGTCTGCGCGGACGACAGCAGCCCAGGCGGACGACAGCAGCCCGGATGGACGACAGCAGTCGAGACGAGCGACCGCGGCCGAGAGGATTCTGTCTCTCGCTCTGCGCTGCGAGGATACTAATAGTATAGACGGCTCTGTTTCGACGGTCTCACAGTGACGACGAGGCAGGTCGAGTGAGAGTCCAGATACCCCGATGTCGCCGCTCTCGGCTGTGAGCACCCACGCACAGGTGGGTACGGTCCAATTAGTCGTGTATGCAGAGCAACACGGAGGCAGGCTTCGACATCGAGGCAGACAGAGAGCGTAACGTGCTGTACATCGACCTCTCGGGTCGACTCGACGCCGACGCGATTCGGGAGGCCGCCGACGAGACGGTCTCGGCCGCGGAGACGCTCCGCAGTGGATTCGACATCGTCACCGACCTGCGCGGGTTCAGCCCGCCCTCACCCGACGCAGCCGAGCCCATCGGCGAGGCGCAACAACGCGTCGCCGAGTTGGGTGTCGACCGCGTCGTCCGCGTCTCCGACGAGAACACCAGCTCCGTCGTCGAACTCGCCTTCGAGCGTCGCTCGAAGGAGGCTGGCTACTCCGGTGAGACCGCCGAGTCTGTCGAGGCTGCCGAGCGACGGCTCGGTGTCGCAGCGCGAACTTCGACGTTCCGGTGAGCTGACGCGTCACGCGCGGTGGGCTGACGTGCCACACTCGGTGATCTGTATCAGGCTTCCAGATTGTCGAACGGGACGAAGTTGCCGTTGATATCCCACTCGTGGATACAGTACGCGACGCCTACCTCGTCTTCGACGCGCCAGCGTTGTTCGTGGCTGTCCCAGCGTTCTCGTCGTCCACAGCGCTCACAGGATCGCTCCGACGGGTGTCTGACCTTCGGTGACATTAGCTAACACACACGTAGGAGTACCGACCCAATAAATCCTCCGAGTCGACGGGGTTTCCAGCCACGGTGACAAGAGTTTTCAACGACGACGGTGCTCGGACAAGTATGGTAGGGTTCTCCGACAGTGTCGAGCAGATCTCCATCAGCGGCATCCGCGAGGTGTTCGAGGCTGCGGGCGCGGACGCGATCAACCTCGGCTTGGGACAGCCGGACTTCCCGACTCCGGAGCACGCGCGGCAGGCGGCGGTCGACGCGATCGAGTCCGGAGAGGCGGACGGGTACACGTCCAACAAGGGGACTGCGGCACTCCGCGAGGCGATTGCGCACAAACACGAGCGTGACGAGGGGCTGTCCGTCGACCCGGAGCACGTGATCGCTACCGCCGGCGGCAGTGAGGCGCTCCACCTCGCGTTAGAGGCGCACGTCGACCACGGGCAGGAGGTGTTGATCCCGGACCCCGGGTTCGTCTCCTACGACGCGCTCACGAAACTCGCCGGGGGGGAGCCGGTGCCGGTGCCGCTCCGCGAGGATCTCACGCTGGACCCCGCGGCGGTCGAAGAGCGACTCACCGACGACACGGCGGCGTTCGTCGTCAACTCGCCGGCCAACCCGACCGGCACGGTCGCCTCGGAGTCGGACGTGCGAGCGTTCGCTCGTATCGCGGACGAACACGACGTGTTGTGTCTCTCCGACGAGGTGTACGAGCGGATCGTGTTCGACGTCGAACACTACTCCCCGCTGGCGTACGCCGACTCGGACAACGTAGTCGTCGTCAACGCCTGTTCGAAGTCCTACTCGATGACCGGGTGGCGACTCGGCTGGGTGACCGCCAGCGAGGAACGAATCGAGCGGATGCTCCGCGTTCACCAGTACGTGCAGGCGTGTGCCTCGGCTCCGGCACAGTACGCGGCGGAGGCGGCACTCACCGGTCCCCAGGAGCCGGTCGCGGAGATGTGTGCGGCGTTCGAGCGACGACGCGACCTCGTCGTCGACGGTCTCGAAGACGCGGGACTCGACTGTCCGACTCCGGCGGGGGCGTTCTACGCGATGCCGGCGGTTCCGGAGGGGTTCGTCGACGAGGTGATCGACCGTGGTGTGATCGTCGTGCCGGGCGAGGCGTTCGGCGACAACGGTGCTGGCCACGCTCGAATCTCCTACGCGACGAACGAGTCCGACCTCCGAGAGGCACTGGACATCGTCGCCGACGCAGCGGCGGCAGTGCGGTGACGGGGGTGTCGAGCGATGAGTGACCACGACGCCGACCTGCCGGCAGCGCTGGCCGAACACCCGCCGTTCGCGCCCGCCGATGTCGACCTCCCGACCACGCCCGCGGAACTGCGGGAGCGACTGCCCGCGTGTGACTCCACGGCGTACTTCAACACCGGCGCGACCGGACCCACGCCAGACTACTTGCTCGACGTACTCGACGACTGGAACCGGTACCACGTCGTCGACGTGCTCGAAGACAGCGACGCCTACGTCGTCGGCTTCCAGGCGTACGAGGCGATCCGCGAGCGCGTCGCGCCGTTTCTCGGCGCGGCCCCGGCGGAACTCGCCCTGACGGAGAGCACCGCCGACGGCTTGAGCGCCGTCGTCGCCGCACTCGAACTCGGCGAGGGCGACGTCGCGGTGACGACGGATCTCGAACACCCGGCGGCAGACGTGCCGCTCGGCCGGCTCGAACGACACCACGGAGTAGAGATCAGAACCGTCGAGACTCACGGCGGGCGGATCGACACCGACGAGTTCGCTGCGGCGGTCGACGGCGCGGATCTGGCCGTGTTCTCCTCGCTGGCGTGGAACTACGGCACGCGACTCCCCGTCTCCGAGCTGGTCGAGATTGCCGACGACGCGGGCGCGTTCACCGTCGTCGACGCCGTCCAGGAGCCGGGTCAGTGTCCCGTCGACGTGAGCGAGTGGGACGCCGACGCCGTGGTCGGCTCCGGTCACAAGTGGCTGTTAGGCGTGTGGGGTGCCGGCTTCCTCACCGTCGACGAGGAAGCGCTGTCGGCGCTCGCGCCGGCACAGGTCGGCTATCGGAGCGTGACAGAACCAAACGGAGCCTTCCAGCTGAAGCCGAGCGCCGCGCGGTTCGAGCGCGGCACCACCGCGATCGGACCACACGTCGCGCTCACCGAGAGCATCCGGACGTTCGAGGCGATCGG
This sequence comes from uncultured Halobacteria archaeon, assembly GCA_937142015.1. GTDB lineage: Archaea > Halobacteriota > Halobacteria > Halobacteriales > Haloferacaceae > JAHENP01. The sequence continues at coordinate 12,992 of CAKZQY010000396.1, read as the reverse complement.
CGTCGAGACCGTCCGTGCGGAGATCCTCCGTCTGACCGACCGGCTGGTCGACCAGCTCCCGGACGAGCGGGTCGTCAGTCCGACGACACCCGAGACCGGGCTGGTGACCGTGGACGTGCCAGAGCCGGAGACGACCGTCGACCGACTCGGCGAGGCCGACATCGCCGTCCGGTCGCTGCCGGACCCCGACTGTGTGCGGGCGTCTGTCCACGCCTTCCTGACGAACGAGGAGGTCGACCGCCTCGCAACGGCGCTGGCTGAGGCGTGGTAGCCACCCATCGCAGGTTCGACGGCGCGTGGTAGCCACCCATCGCGGAAGCGACGACGCGTGGTAGCCACCCGTCGCAGGTTCGACGACGCATGGTGGCCACCCGCCGCGGGTTCGACGCCAGCTGAATCCACCGACAGTATCCGTATCAGTGAGCCTCGCGGTGTCGGCGTCGACCGCCGGTCTCGCCGTGGTGTTGTCCCGAGCGGTGGTCGTCGGCACGCACGTCCTCAGTTTCGAGCAGCTTCTCCAGTCGGCTCTCGAACTCGGTCTGGGTGATCTCGCCGCGGGCGTATCGGTCGCGCAGCTGGTCGATTGGGTCGTCGCCGTCCACGCTCGCTCGGGCGCTGGAGCGACTGTCGACGGTTCCTCGGTCGACCCCGTGCCGACCGCTCGTCGGCTGTCGGGTCGCGCGCGGCTCTGTGTCGCCCCCGCCGGCGTCGACGTACGGGACGGCGTCGGCGAACAGCCAGATCGCCGGGATCAGGATGAAGAAGCCGACGGAGGCGACCGCAGAGGCGAGCGCCTCCCCCAACAGCGGAACGGCGGAGAACACGCCAGACACTCCGATCGTGAGGAAGAACACCATTGCTGCGGCCCGCCACCTGCTGATTCCGTCTGTCATGTGTGTCCGCTGTGACTCCGACGAGTAAAGGACGGGTGCCGTGACTCACGAGGTGAAACAGCGCGACTTACGTGCCCGGGCTGGCACGTGTTGATACGTTGTCGCGTCTCACTTTTTCACTGTCCACCGAAGCGACTCCGCACCGCCTCACGGTCGATCTTCGACGGTCCGGAAGTCGGGAGCTCTTCGACGAACCGGAGCGAGCGCGGGTGTTTGAACCGCGCGAGGCGGTCGTCGAGAAACGACCGCAGTTCCGACAGCTCCAGCGACGTGTCGCCCTCGATTACGGCGCGCCCGACTGTTCCCCACCGTTCGTCCGGCACCCCGATCACGACGACATCCGAGACCGCAGGGTGGTCCGCAATGGCGTCCTCGACTTCCGGCGGGTAGACGTTCTCACCGCCGGAGACGAACATGTTCTTCTTGCGTCCCTCGATGTGGTAGTAGCCGTCCTCGTCGACCCGCGCGAGGTCGCCCGTCGACACCCAACTCCGCCGCTGTGTGTCACTGTCTGCTGCGTCCGATCCTGCCGTCGCCGTGTTCTCGCCCGTCCCGGACGTCGCTGCACGCTCGGTGGAATCGGACGCCTCTGCACGCTCGGCGGAATCGGACGCCTCTGCACGCTCGGCGGAATCGGACGCCTCTGCACGCCCAGTGGAATCGGACGCCTCTGCACGCTCGGTGGAACCGGACGCCTCTGTACGCTCGGCAGGTCCGAACGTCTCCACACTCTCGGCAGGCGTGCGCCAGTAGCGGTCGGCAGCGTGAGGACCGGACAGTTCCAGTTCACCCACGGCACCCTGCGCCAGCGGGTCGCCGTCGTCGTCGACGACACGCGCGTCGACGTGCATCGCCGGCACGCCGACGGAGTCGGCCTTCTCCCGCGGCCAGTCGTCCGGCATGGCGAAGTTGTTCGGGCCGCACTCGGTCAGCCCGTACCCCTGCGAGAGGTCGACACCACGATCCCACCACGAATCGAGAACGGCGTTACGACACGGACCGCCGCCGGACTTGGCGAACCGGAGCGTCGAGAGGTCCGTCTCGGACCACGCGTCGTGGTCCGTCATCGCTCGCAGCACGGCCGGGACCGCGATCAACACCGTCGCGTCCCACTCCTCGATCAGTCCGAGCACCTGTCCGGGGTCGAACTCGCGGGCGATCACGACCGTGCCCCCGAGGTGGAACAACGGCACGGTGATCACGTTCCACCCGCCCGTGTGGAACATCGGGAACGTCATCGGTGTGGTGTCTGCCGGCCGCAGTCCCCACGCTGTGATCGTGTTGAAGGAGTTCCACAACACCGAGCGGTGCGGGATCACTGTCTCCTTCGGCACACCTGTCGATCCACCCGTGTGGAGGAACAGGTGCGGGTCGTCCATCGACACGTCCGGTCGCTCGACTGGACTGTCGTCGGCTGGACGCGCGTCTGTCCACCTCGGTGCCGTGGTGAGTTGCTCCGCTGCCGGCTCGTCTTCGGCGACGACCACGATTTCGGGATCGACGCCACAGTCCTCGTGTGCCAACACGTCCGTAGCGAGGTCGACGAACGGTGCTTCGACGACCAGCAGTCGTGGGTCCACGTCGGTCAGCATGACAGCGAGCTCCGGCGGCGCGAGTCGGTGCGACAGCGGAGCCAGCACCCCGCCGATCTTCCCGGTGGCGAAGAACAGGTCGACGAGTTCTGGGCGGTTCCGCGAGAGCACCGCGACGCGGTCACCCTGCTCGACACCGTACTCGCGGCAGAGACGCGCTGTCTGGTTCCCACGCCTGTCGAGGGCCGTGTACGTGTACGCCTCCCCGGTGGTCGCGTCGACCAGCCCGACTCGCTCGGGCGAGAGCCGCCGGCGACGCGCGCTCCAGTCGCCGACCCACTCGTTGGCAGGCGGCGCTGGCGTGAACTCCGGGGTCGGGTCGGGCCCGGACGACTCCTCAGACATCGTCGAGGAACTCGCGGAGTCGCTCGTTCACCCGGTCGGCCTCCTCGACGAAGAACAGGTGTGGCGCGTCGTCGTAGAACGTCACCTCGGCTTCGGGCAGCAGTTCCGCGAGGAGTTCACTGTTCTCGACCGGGAGCACGCGGTCACCGGTGCCGTGGAGCAGGAGCGTCGGCAGCGACAGTCGGTCCAGTTCGTCACTCACGTCGAACGCCTCGACCGCGGCCGCCTGCGCCTCTCGTGCGGCGGGAGGTGCGTCACTCTCCAGTCGCCAGTCGACGATCCGCTCGATCAGGTCGGGCTCCGCCTCGGCGAACCCGTCGGACAGCGCTGGAGCCATCTTGTACCAGATCGCCTCCCGCTCGTCTGCGTCGTCTGGCACGTCGAACATCCGCGCGAGTGTCGCGTCCGGCGTCGGCACCGCCGCCTCGCCGCCGGGGGAGGTACACAACAGCGACAACGACGCGGCACGGTCGTAGCTCAGCGCGTACTGTTGGGCGATCATTCCCCCCATGCTCGCGCCGACGACGTGGACTGTCTCGACACCGGCGTCTGCCAGCACAGCCTCCACGTCACTCGCCATCTGCTCGACTGTGTACGGCCCCTCTGGTACGTCGGAGTCGCCGGTGCCGCGGTTGTCCGGGAGCAGCAGGTGGTAGTCGTCCGCCAGCGCCTCGGCCTGCCACCGCCACATCCAGCGACCGTACCCGAGCCCCTCGACGAAGACGACCGTCGCGGCGTCGTCTGCCGACTGCCCGCGTTCCTCGTAGGCGATCTCGACGCCGTCGTTCGTGACTGTCCGCATACCTCCGGTTGTCACCTCCGCTCATCTTCAACTGCCCGTTTTATATGTTAACCCGGTGGTTTTCGCGGGTCCTCGTGCTACCGTCTCGTATGCCCGTCGCAGCTGTCGGCGACACTGCACGCCACGACTGCACCGTGACTGAGGAGTCGATCGACGACTACGCCGCACTGACCGGCGACGACAACCCACTGCACACTGACGCCGAGTACGCCGCGGAGGGACTGTTCGGCGGCCGTGTTGCACACGGAATGTTCACCGCCGGTGTCGTCTCTGCCGCGCTCGCCCGACTCCCCGGCGACATCGTGTATCTCTCACAGGACTGCTCGTTCGAGTCCCCCGTCCGACCGAACCGACGGGTCGTTGCCGAGGTCGAGGTCGTCGAACACCTCGGCGGCGACCGGCTCCGTGTCGACACTGTCGCGGAGGCTGTTCCCGCTGGGGAGTTCACGGCGAGGTCTGACTCCGAGAGAGCGTCCGATCCAGCGACGGAGTCCGACTCCAAGGGAGCGTCCGACTCCGATGGAGAGTTCGATTCAAAAACCGTGTTCACGGGAGAAGCGACGATTCTGTCTGTCTCCCACGAGTGATAGGGTCGTGCGTAGACAGTTACCGCCGGCTCGACTCACAGGTGCAGTCGCAACGCGGTACAGTCCGGTACTCCGTACCCACTCGAAAATCTCTACGCACGACCCTATGAGTTGTCGACACTGTCGATCACGAGTCGGTGAACGAGGCTACATCAGAATCGAGGTTCCAACGTGTCTCACGTCGAGTCTGTCGGCTTCGGGTTGGTGCCTTCGTGACCGACAGCATCAGCCGAGTTCCTCGTTTAGCAGCTCGACAATGTTCTCGACTTCGGCCTCGGGGGCGAAGATGTACGGCATCTCTCCAGTGTAGTCGTCGTCGCTGTACAGTCCAATCTCACCGACTGACTGTACATCCCTCCCCTCGTAAGCGACCTGCACGTCACGAAGATCCGACGGTTTGTAGTTCGGGACGTACGACTCTTCGAGCCAGACCGACTCCGGATCGAGCCCGAGGTGTTCGGCAATTTGCCCTGCTAGCTCCGACTTGTTGTCCGTCATCGTCTTCTCGAACTCGTCCCGCGCATCCTCCGAGATTTTGTCTTGATAGCCGAGTCTGTGCTTCCAGCAGGAACTCGGGAAGTCACGCTTCGAGAATCGTCGATACAGCTCCGACAGGCGACTCGTCGGGTCTGCTTCGTGTGCCTCTCTGAGTCTAGCGCGCACGAAACTGTCACCGACCCGGTCGTCGACGATGCGCTCTACAGTGAACGGACTGCTGTCGCTCCAACTGTCGAGCTTCTCCAACAGCTCGCGGAGCAGTGCGTTCGCGTACACCGATTTGTGGTGTTGTGTCACCCACATGTAGACAGCGAGTCTGCCTTCGAGGTAGTTGCTGACAGTGCTCAGCGCCTTGTCGGTGAAGGTGAGTTCGTACTCGTCGTCGTCTGTCTGACACGTCGTGTACGACGATACCAGACGGTCAACATCGAGGTTAGCGACATCTGCGCCAGTCATGAAGTTGTCTCTGCTGACGTAGTCGAGTCGGTCTACGTCCATCGGCGACGAGAGAATATCGGCTGCAACACCGTGCTGCCACCCCTGATTCTCGTTCGCTTTGATGCTGTAGCCGAGGACGTACGCGGCGACCTCGTGGGGGTCCACGTCGAGGGCGTCGAGGCGGTCGTCGAACTTGTCGAGAATAATTACACTGCTCAACAGTTCGTGTTCTGCTTTCTCGTCGAGCGGATGATTGCTCGTGAGGACGCTCCCGATGTCCGCGTCGTCCATGCGCCCTTCGAGACCGAGATCACGGAGCCGCTCTTTGAGTCGCTCTCCGTCCAGCAGCTTCTCCGCGATGTGAGAGAACGGTGGGTGGCCGATGTCGTGGAGGAGAGCGGCACACAGAAGTGTCCGCTCGATCTCGTCCACGTCGACTCCGTTGCAGAACTCGTCGTCTCGACGGAGGTTGGCGAACGCGCGCTTGGCGAGGGAGAACACACCGAGTGAGTGCTCGAACCGCGTGTGGTTCGCGGACGGGTAGACCATGTACGTCGCAGACAGCTGCTTCAGGTCCCGCAGTCGCTGAAATTCCGCTGTGTCGATGATTCTGTCAAAGAACTCGTCTTCGATGCTTAAATAGCCGTGGACCGGGTCCTTGACTCGTTTCATACAATACAACAAACTCGAATAGTTATTGAGGGAGGCCGTCGGACTTGACGGCGGCTCGCAGCTCTTCGTCGATCTCGTATCTCGACCCCCACTCTGATTCCAGTTGTTCGACGCGACTCACACCCTCGTCTGTGATTCCGTACGCTCCGTCGATGGTCTGCTCGACCCAGCCTCGGTGCAGACAGCGGTCGAGTACTTCGTTGAACTCGCGGTTCTTGTGGGAACTTCGACCAGATGTCGTACTGAAGTAGACCGGCGGTTCCTCCCTGTCGTCTGCGACCCTCGCCGAGAGACGTCTGACGCCTGCCCTCACTGAGTCTTTCGGAGCTACTTCGTGGCGGTCGAGGAACGAGAGTAAGAGGTACTCCGCCTGCCGTGCCTTCACTCCCTGTTCGTCCGGGTCTACCTTCAGCGACACTTCTCGAGACGGATCGTACGCCATGACAACGCTGTATTGGTGGAATGGATATATAAAGCTGTTCGATCCCATATTTGTTCTTCAATTTAAATCGGTGGAGAAAGCAGGTCAAAACTGCTGGTGGACAGCGCCGACGCGGCACTCACCAGCTGTGGCTGTGGTTCGGGAGTCGACGAGGGAATCGACGTACCGGGTAGTAGCTCGCGACAGCCTGCTTCATAGGGTCGTGCGTAGACAGTTACCGCCGGCTCGACTCACAGGTGCAGTCGCAACGCGGTACAGTCCGGTACTCCGTACCCACTCGAAAATCTCTACGCACGACCCTATCAGGTTCCGAGCCCTTCGAAGAAGCCGATCCCCTCCTCGCTGCTGGTGAGCAGCGGAGCAGCGGCGAGTCCGCTGACGACTCCGACGCCGACAGTGTACGCGAGGAAGCCGAAGAACCAGTCGAGACCGAACACGCCGGGCGTGCCAGCGAGAACCGTCCCGAGCTTCGCGCCGGCGGCCTGCGTGAGCAGCGCGATCACGAGGCCAGCCATCCACGCGCCGGGGAACACGCGGGCGATGGCTTCGACCGACCGCCGCGTGAGCACGTAGGCGACCGTCGTGCCGACGACAACCGGCACGTAGAGGAACGCCCCGCTCAACAGCGTCGAGACGACCGCCGTCTGCCACGAGAGGCCGCCGAACCCGCCGACTACAGTGAACCCGCCGACCAACAGCAGTGTGCCACCCAGCGCTCTGGCGTGCCCGAGCTGTCTGCCGACGACGTGTGCCGTCAGCGACAACAGGACGACCGCCGCGCTGGCCGCGAGGAAGAACAACTCGTAGAGACCCGCGACACTTGCGAGTTGCACTGTCGGGCGAGCCTACTCCCGACGGAATATAAATCCTACCGCTCTGGCTATCGTCCGAGATAATCGTCTGACGAGCGTGGGTACCGTCGCTCCAGAGGGCGTTCGAATCTATCGACCAGACTGTGTTCGACACGCTTAGCGGGACGATTCGCACCGTACTCGCCGCTCACCCCGTCTCTGTCGGGTGCCGCTTCGGTTCTCTCGCCCGAGACGAGCCACACCAGCACAGCGACATCGACGTCGCTGTCGCATTCGGGCAGGACGCCGACACGGGTGCTGGGAAGCCTGTGTTGGCGCTCGGGGCCGAGCTCGCGCTCGAACTCGGCACTGACGACGTCGACGTGGTCGACCCCCGCCGCACCTCGCCAGCAGTCGCGCGCTCCGTGCTCGATCACGGTGTCCGGCTCGTCGGCACGACCGTATGAGACAGAGCGTGAACTCAGAGCTGAACTCCCAGAACCCGACGAGGATGGGCCGTCTCCGGCGGATCGCTTCGACCAGGCACTCGCTGCCATCGAGAGTCACCTCGGATGACACGTAGCGAGCGGAAGCCCACCCGTTCACGGCTGTCTGTTACTCACAACTGTTGATTGCTGTGATCGGTCGATAGAGCGCTTCTCGACGGCCATTTGTCGGCGGTCGAGATCACACACGGTCACAGCCGACGGCAGAGACGGGCTGCCGCCGAGGGTCGAATTTGTGTGCAGTCGTCGACCGGATCTCCTCGCAGGGCGGACAACAGTGTCGAATTCTCGCGCTCGTCGTCTCTCTCGGCTGTCGATCCGCCGCTCGCTCGCTGTGCGACTTGTGGGTATACTGTCGATCACAAGTGTTGATAGATTGTTGCGCTTCACTCGGGGTTCCAACGCGTCTTGTTCCGGTTCTGTCGACCCCTGGTTCGATGGCTTGTGACCGACAGTATACGCCGGTAGTGGTCGATGCAGGTCGAAGATAGTAACCATTTGCCCCCATCGAATAGGAGCCGCGAGAATAGTAGGTCGTACTGAGGAGGCGGCGACGCGTGTCAGTGACTCCGCGTCGAACTGAGAGACGAGAGCGGGCCGGGAGGGAATTGAACCCCCGACCGACGGATTAAGAGTCCGTCGCTCTCCCTGACTGAGCTACCGGCCCGAGACAGACAGCGATAGTAGTGTCGGAGTGAAAGACCTTCCGTTTCCGCCCTCGCGTCTTTGGGAGGCTTGAAGTGAGCGCCGGGTACACACAGAGGTGATGAGCGCAGGGGCCACGATGTCGTCGCTGTCGTCGTACGCTATCTTGGGGTGTGGCAGCGTCGGGCACGCCGTCGCGGACGACTTGACCGAGGCGGGCGAGGACGTGGTGATCCTCGACCGGGACGAGAAGCGCGTCGAGGCGTTGCGCGATCAGGATCTCGACGCTCGCGTTCAGGACATCGCCGAGGAGTCTGTCGCGGAGGCGGTGGCAGACAGAGACGTGATCCTCGTTCTCTCGGGAGACGTGGACGCCAACGAGGCGGCAGTACGAGCGATCAGAGAGTCGGGGGGTGAACAGTACATCGTCGTCCGCGCGTCCGACCCCGTCACGAAGGACGAACTCGTGGAGTTGGGCGCGGACGTTGTGATCAACCCCTCGGCGGTGATCGCCGACTCCGCGCTGCGTGCGCTGGAGGCTGGCGAACTCGCGCACAAGACCCAACAGCTGATCGAGATTCTCCGGTCGACGGACGGCGACGTGGCGATTCTCTCACACGACAACCCCGATCCGGACTCGATTGCGACTGCTGTCGCCCTCCAAGCCGTCGCCGCCGAGTACGGCGTGAGCGCCGACATCCTCTACGACGGGGAGATGGGCCACCAGGAGAACAGCGCGTTCGTCAACACACTCGGGATCGAGCTGTCCGCTCGCAGCGCGGTCGACCCGCTGGACACGTACGGCGCGGTGGCACTGATCCACTACGCCGACGCGGGTGAGGGCGGCACGGAGGCCGTCGACGTGGAGACGGTCGACATCTACATCGACAACGAGAACCCAGAGACGGAGGTGACTGCCGACTTCGTCGACGTGCGGACGAACGTCTCTGCCACCTCGACGATCCTGACGAAGTATCTCCAGGAGTTGGACCTCTCACCCACGGAGACAGTCGCCACGGCGCTGTTGTACGGGATTCGCGCGGAGACGGTCGACTTCAAGCGGGAGACGACGCCTGCCGACCTGACCGCCGCGGCGTACCTCCACCCGTTCGCGGACCACGACACACTCGAAGAGGTGGAGTCACCCTCGATGTCTCCGGAGACGCTGGACGTGCTCGCAGAGGCGATCCAGAACCGCGAGGTGCGGGGCAGTAACCTCATCTCGAACGCGGGCTTCCTCACCGACCGCGAGGCGCTGGCACAGGCCGCCCAACAGCTACTCAACCTCGAAGGCATCTCCACGACGGCGGTGTTCGGCATCGCGGACGACCGGATCGTGCTGGCCGCCCGCTCGAACGACATCCGGCTCAACATCGGGAACGTCCTGCTCGACGCCTTCGAAGACGTGGGCGAGGCGGCGGGCCACGCCAAACAGGCCAGCGCCGAGATCCCGCTCGGGCTGTTCACCGGCATCGAGATCAGCGACGAGAACCGCGACACCCTGCTCCAACTGTCTGAGGAGGCCGTCCGCCGGAAGCTGTTCGACGCGATGGGTGTCGAAGAGGGGACGAACGGCTCGTAGCCGGCCGCACCGCTGTATCGCTCTCTGGATCGGTCCAATCCCGACTGTGGACCGTCTCTCGACCACAACGCCAATTCTCACGGACCGTGTCACGGGCCGTCTCTCGGCAGTCGATTTCTAATATAGACAGGAGAAAATAGCAGTACAGCGCGGCTCACCCCGGGAGTTAAGTCCTTCGCGCCCCAAGGTAGTAACGCAATGAGCACACAGAAGTCTGTTCGAGACCCCGCCGGGAGCGTCGAAGCGAGCGAGGCGTTGCAGCTGAGTCAGGAGAAGACAGAACAGCTCGTCGAGGCGCTCAACAGCGACCTCGCGGCCACGTACGTTCTCTACTTCCAGGTGAAAAAACACCACTGGAACGTCGAGGGAGCCGAGTTCAACGACATCCACGTGTTCCTCGGTGAGGCAGCCGAGGCCCTGGAGGAGGGCGCAGACGAGATCGCCGAGCGCGTGCAGGCGCTCGGTGGCGTCCCGCTGGCTCGTGGCGCACAGTTGGAAGAGCACGCCCCCATCGAGCCGGAAGACGACGACGTGTACGACATCCGCACCTCGCTGGCCAACGACATGGCGGCCTACGGCGAGATCATCGAGCAGGTGCGTGAACACGTCACGCTCGCCACCCAGCTCGGCGACCACGCGACCGCCGAACTGCTCCGCCAGCAGCTGCTCGAAATCGAAGACCACGCTCACCACCTCGAACACTATCTCGAAGACGACACGCTGGTGACCGAGGCCTCGATGGACTGAGCGACACCTCGCTGTCCGATCGACGCCACGGAAGGCTGATCGACAGATGTTCGACAGCTCTGACACGGCACCTGTGACCGGCCGACCGTCGACGAGTCCCCGGAGACGGCGACTACTGGCAACACTCGGCACTGCGGGACTGCTCGGAGTCGCTGGCTGCGCGAGTGGCGGGAACAGAGGCGACGGCGGGAGTGAGACCGAAGGAGACGACACTGGAGAGACCGGGAGAGACGACAGCGACGGGCCGGGGACGACGGAGCCGCCAGCCACAGACCCGACAGAGACGGCAGCCGAGACAGAGACCACAGCAGACGGTGGTGGAGAGACGACAGACGGAGGAGAGGCGGGCGAGACGGAGACGGACAGTCTCGATCTTCGGGAGGCGAACGTGGTGGCAGTCGCGGTGAGCGACGCCGGTCAGAGCGACGGCGGGACAGACTACCGGTTCGACGTGACGCTGTACCACGACGACGACGGCGAGGACGGCTACGCGAACTGGTGGCAGGTGGAACGACCGGACGGACAACGACTCGGTCGCCGGAAACTGCTCCACGCTCACGGCACGCGAGAGTTCACGCGCTCGGAGACGATCACCGTCCCAGAAGACGTGGAAACGGTCGTCGTCCGTGGTCACGACCAGACACACGGCTACGGCGGTCGTGCGGCGCTGGTAGAGCCGACGAGTGGCGAAACCCAGTTCGTCGACCAAGGGAGCGAGCGACAGCCGCTCACGCCGACCGAGTGACCTGTCGCAGGCGTAGCACTGCCGACTCCGACTGCCAGACACACTCCGTCGCCGGCGAGGTCCCTCGTCGTACCATAGCGGGAAGGAAGTTTGGTCGTCGTCCCGAGGCTTTTGTATCCGCGCGATGTAGTAGGCAGTGTGACTGCGAAAGAAATCACGCGGGAGGTCGAGAGAATGGCCGACGTTGCTGGTGTCGACCCCGAGGAGATTGCCGAAATGATCAGTTCTGTTGGAAGTAGATCGAACGAACAGTAGAAGTATTTTATAATACCGAGAGGCAGTGCAGTCTGTGAGGGTGAGCGACGAGTTGCCACCAGTGAGGTTGATCGGTGAGGCGTGTGTCCCGACCAATCGAACCACTGACGACGAACTCACGGACCTGCGGGCTGCGGAACTGATCACTCACAGGAATTTCACAGAACTAGTCGAAGTATTCGACGGGCCCACTACTCGAGGTTGTCTCGTCGTCTCCACGGCGGACGACCCACAGCGTCTTCCACTCGGTCCGACGGAGTTTGCGAAGTTCAGACTGTACAGGCGACTTCACAACTATCTCGCGTCAGTATATTCGCTGAACGAACAGGTCAGATTTCTCGTCAACTCCGCCCTCGGAGACCCCGAAGCTGTCGACAGTCCACTCGGTCGCGGTTCGTTCGTCCCGAACGACGCGACGACGTACACGCGAAAGCTCGCGTTCGTCCGTGGACTACGAATCGACTTCCAGCACGGCGACTTTCGCAGCGTCGAACTCGAGCTCGTCCCCGATCCAGACCCGAATCTCGCCGGTGAGACCGAAGACGTGTACCGTGTCGTGTTCGACAAACAGACGTTCAGAAGCGGGTTCGTCGACGACCCAGACAAGTACCTCAAACACTACCCAGACCGGCGGTTCCGACACGTCGTCAGCTACCTCGACAGCTTCCACGAGGAAGTCCACCAGTTCGCAGCCGGGACGAGAGAGTGGCTCGCGGGCGACGACGACCCATTCCAGTGAGCGTCGACAGTCGTGCTTTCTCCGGGAGCGTTCGACAGTTTGCCGTCGGCGTTGCTACAGCTCTTCGACGAGGTCGGCGACTTCCTCGGGTGTGTCACCGACAGGGACACCGGCGTCGTTCAGCGCGTCGATCTTCGACTGCGCAGTGCCAGTTCCGGAGCCAGAGACGATCGCGCCAGCGTGGCCCATCCGCTTGCCCGGTGGTGCAGTCCGGCCGGCGATGAAGCCGACGACAGGCGTGTCGACCTCCTCGGCGACGAACTGGGCGGCACGTTCCTCGTCTTCGCCGCCGATCTCGCCGCACATCACGACCGCGTCCGTGTCGGGGTCGTCGTCGAACGCCGCGAGCGCGTCGACGAAGGAGGTACCGATGATCGGGTCGCCGCCGATGCCGACGGCAGTCGACTGCCCCAGTCCGCAGTCGGTGAGATTCGAGACGACCTGGTACGTCAGCGTCCCCGAACGCGAGACCAGTCCCACGGTGCCAGACTCGAAGATGTTCCCCGGGAGGATTCCCAGTTTCGCCTCGCCGGGGGTGATGACTCCCGGACAGTTCGGGCCGACGAGCGTCGTCTCGGTGTCCCCGAGCTCCGAGTGTACTTCTGCCATGTCCTGTGTCGGGATACCCTCGGTGATGGCGACCGCGAGGTCGAGTGGCGCGTCGAGCGCCTCGAAGATCGCGTCCGCCGCGAACGCCGGCGGCACGAAGATCA
>CAKZQY010000395.1 GCA_937142015.1 uncultured Halobacteria archaeon | reverse complement strand
TCGCTGCGGTGCTCTCTGTCAGTCGTCGGTGGTAACGACCTACGCACGACCGTATCACTCCCCGAGGTCGGTCGGATCGAACCGGGTGTCCCGTCCCTGCCACTCCCGACGGTCGTTCTCGGCGCGCGTGTCGAGATACAGCTCCACGCCGTTGCCCGCTGGGTCGTCGGCGTACAGCGCCTTCGAGATGCCGTGATCGACGGGCGAGACGGCCACCCCGCGCTCTCGGAGCCGTTCGTACGCCGACCGGAGGGCTGTCGCTGTCGGGAGCTCCCACGCGACGTGGTATAGCCCGACTGCGTCGCTCTCTGCGTCCGGCGCTGGCTCCGCCGCTGCGGTGGCTTGGAGCGCGAGGTCGTGGTGGTGCGTGCCGACCGAGAGGAAGACGAACTGTCCGACGCGCTCCGTGACACGGAGGTCCGGGATCACGTCGGTGTAGAAATCGACCGCACGGTCGAGTGTGCGTACCTTCAGGTGAACGTGTCCGAGGTGAACTCCGTCCGTGCCTGTCTGACCACCCGTCACTGTCTCGCTGCTCGCGGTTGTGTTATCATCCGTGTCGCTCGCTGTTGTGTTATCACCCGTGTCGCTCGCTGGACTCGCCGACTCACGCGTCGTGTCTGTCACGTCGTTGCTTCTCGGTCGCCGAGCAAAGAGTACGTGGCGGTTGTGTGGCTCGGAGCCCGTGACCGTCGCTCGTCGGGAGCGGTTGTCTTCGGTCGTGGTCGTCGACAGTGGTGGCCGTCGGGGTACGGCCTCCGCGGTCGTCTAGGCCGAGTTCCCCAGCGCACACAACGTCACGAAAGATCGAACGATTCGGTGGGAGCTGCCCAATTGTTTCTCTGTTCGCAAGGCTTTACGCGTAGTGTAACATTTCTCACCTTGGACAGCGACCAAATGACCGACGACGAGACGACGGACGAGACGCGTGCAGACGGGCGGGGGCTCGGCACAGAGTCGACACGGTACCGGTACCTCACGGAGCACATCCGCGACGCGGTCGTCGAGTTCGAGCTGATCGACGACGAGCCGATCGTGCGGAGCGTCAACGACGCGTTCGTGGACGTGTTCGGCTACGACCCGGGAGCCATCCGCGGTGAGTCGCTCAACGACTGGATCGTGCCGGCGTGGCGCGAGGAGGAGGCGCGACAGCTCGACGACCGGACGGCGTCGGGAGAGGTCAACTACCGACAGGTCAAGCGGGAGACCGCAGACGGCCTCCGCGAGTTCCTCTATCGCGGGGTGCCGTACGACGACGAGACGATTCGTGTCAGCGGTGTCGCCATCTACACGGACCTGACGGAAGTGACGGTGAACGAGCGACGGCTCCAAGTGATGAACCGCGTACTCCGGCACAACCTCCGCAACCAAGCTGGCATCGTCGCGGGCTACACCACTCGACTGCTCGACGAGTTCGACGAGCACAACGGCGAGCGCACACAGACCGCCGCCACGCTAGAGAAGGCGGCACGCGAACTCCAGCGGCTGACACGCGAAGCGACGGACATCGAGGCCGTGATCAACGGCCAGACGGAGAACGCTGCGGTCGACTGCGTGCCACTCGTGTACGACGTCGTCGAACAGTTCCGTGAGACGTGTCCAGCTGCCGAGATTCGGACCGATCTGCCGGCGACGACGGTGGTGCAGGCGGACAGTCGTCTCCGCGTCGCCGTCGAGAGTCTGCTCGACAACGCGGTCGAACACAATCCCGCGGAGCCGGTGATCCGTGTCAGTCTCGCAACCGCCGAGTCCGACGACTGGGTCGACCTCTGTGTCGACGACAACGCACCACGAATCCCCGCCGACGAGCGCGCGGTGATCACCGGCGAGGCGGAGATCTCGCCGACACGACACGGGAGCGGACTCGGTCTCTGGCTCGTGAAGTGGACGACGGAGGTGTTCGGCGGAGAACTGTCGTTCTCGACGAGTGACCTCGGCGGCAACCGTGTGCGACTCCGACTCCCGCGAGCGAGTGACCGATCCGTCGGCTCGGAGCACAGCGACTCGTGAACCGCCGTACGAATGCACCGGCCCCGAGCACAGCGAGGTCGTCAATCGATGGCGATCAGACGAGACCGGCAGGATCGTCGTCGAGAATCGCCCACTCGTGGCCGGGGAGGAGCCGGTCGCCGCGGTCGCGGACACGGCGCGCGCTCTCCCACCACTCGAAGTCGTCCATCTCCAGTCCGCGTCGGAGCGGCGCGGGACCGTCCGGGTCGAGGTTGTCGAACGTCGCCACCGCGTCGGCCGCGACGACCACCGTCTCGGTGTCTGTCTCGACCGCGAGCGACTGGTGGCCGACCGTGTGGCCGGGTGTCGGGAACGCCGTCACGCCCGGTGTGATCTCCGTCTCGCCCTCGATTGGTGTCAGGTCGACGTGGAGCCACGGCGGCTCTCGGCCGAGCGATTTCGCCTCGTACCTGCTGGCGTGCATCTCGTAGGGCGCGATTGCGTACTCGAGTTCCCGCCGCTGGACGTACACCGGCGTCTCGTCGCCGAACAGATCGAGGTTGTAACAGTGGTCCCAGTCGAGGTGTGTGAGCACCACGCTGTCGACGTCTGCCGGCTCGTAGCCGGCCGCGTCGAGCACTGCCGGCAGTGTCTGGTGCGACTCGCGGTGACACTCGAATCCGGGGTGGAGCCCGTTCATCCGCTCTGGGTCGCCGAAACTCGTGTCGACGAGCACTGTCTCCTCGCCCTCGATCAGGTAGACAGTCGAGGGCACCTCCGTCTGGGTGCCCGTCTGCGCGAGCACGAGTATCCCTCTGTCCATCACGAGCGATCCACAACACCACGGCGTGACTGTCGGTGACACACCTCGCTGGTGGCCGCGGAAGCACTTGGTGGTAGTGGCGTGGTCGGGTGGAAGGTCGTGTTGTGAGATGCTAATTTCGGGATTAGCGGGACTCCGACAACTCCCACAAGAGGGTGTTACCGACACTCTTCGACTTGACGCGACCCTCGTCTTCTAATTCGGTCAGTCGTTCGTGAGCAGTCGTTCGGTGGCATCCGAGTGCATCAGCTACCTCTCTCGTGGAGAGTCGCGTCTCCCGAAGGAGTTCTCGGATCTCCCCGTCAGTGTACTCTCTCTGGTACTCTCCGGTCTCCTCGTCCCGCTCGCGCACAACTGGGACGCAGTTCCCACCGCGCAGTGTTAAAACCTCTATACGACGACCGTAGTCAGAAACACTTACTTATCCACACTACGTCACGTAGGATGGATGGGTGGATGGACAGGAGAACCGGAGGAACAGTTCAAAGTGACAAACCGAACCAATCAAAGGTCAAGCCGTGCCACCATCTACTAGTGAGCCTCGCTGTGATAAGCTGATGAGTAGAGAATCCGCTGCCTCCGAGCTACTGTCGTCCGAGGCGGAGTACCACTCCAGTCTCGGCTCTGCGTTCCAGGGAGACAGCCGAGAGCTTCTGGAGGAACTACCAGACAACAGTGTCGACCTCGTCGTAACCTCTCCTCCGTTCGCACTCCAACACGAGAAGGAGTACGGGAACGAGGGACAGGACGGGTACAACGACTGGTTCCTCGAATTTGTTCCGGAAGTCCGCCGCGTCCTCCAGCCACACGGGAGTTTCGTCATCGAGATCGGGGGTGCGTTCAAGCGCGGATGGCCGGAACGCTCCACGTACCAGTTCGAACTTCTCACCCGGATCGTCAACGAGACGGAAATGAAGCTCGCACAGGACTTCTACTGGTACAACCCCGCGAAGCTTCCCAATCCTATCGAGTGGGTCAACGTCCGTAAAATCCGCGTGACAGACGCTGTGACACATATCTGGTGGCTCTCTCCAGAGATCAACAAGGAATCGGCTGTGGAGGAGGGAGAGCAGCCACACCCGGAGGCGAACAACCAACGAGTGCTTCAAGAGTACAGTGACTCACAGAAGGACTTGCTCGAAAGCGGGGAGTTCAACGACGGCAAGCGGAGTTCTGGATGGGACATCGACGAGGAGGCGTTTGCAAACGAGAACGAGGGGTCGATTCCAGACAACCTAATCGAAGCCTCGAACACCGCGAGCAACACACACTACCTCAAGATGTGTCGGGAGTTCGACGTGGACGCACACCCTGCTCGGTTCCCACGTCAGATTCCAGAGTTCTTCGTCGAGTACCTCACGCCAGATCCTCCGTACGACGAGTGGGACGCTGGCCGTTTGGACCGCCCTGTGGTTCTCGACATCTTCGCAGGGAGCAACACCACCGGGAAAGTCGCCGAGGTTAGGGAGCGGTACTGGCTGGCGTTCGAGAAGGAACAAAAGTACGTCGACAGCTCTCAGTTCCGTTTCTTGACGGAAGAAGAGATCACGCACCGATTCAACGACGATCAGAGCGACTTCGGTGATTTCGCCACGCTGGAGGACGACGACTGAGCGCTGTTCTGGCTATACCGCCGGTCGCGCGCCTGTGAACACGGCTGCGTCAGAATCGAGGTTCCAACGGGTCTCACGTCGCATCTGCCGGTCCCGGGCCGATCCTCTTGTGAGCGACAGTATTAGAAGTCGGTCAATTCGCCCTGATCGACTTCCGTCGACAATTCTTCCTCGTACTCCGACAGTGCCTCTTCGACAGCTTCAGCCTTGTCTTCTCCCTCGTCGCCACCGCTGCTGGCTGCTTCGACTTCCGTCGGATCGAGTTGCTTGAGGTTCTGGATTCTGTCAGATTCCCCACGGAGCACTGTCAACAGGTGATCGGCACCCTCACTCAGTCGGTGTATGTCCTCCCCCGTGAGGAACACAATCGAAATATTCTCGTGTTGCATCACGCGGTTCGCGTATCGTCGACCGTCGTCCGAGACACCTCCGCGTGCGATCATCAGGATGGTATTCGTCTGAAGAATTCGGGCAATACCGACTTCACGGGCGATGTGTTTCGCTGCTAACTGGTCGCGTGTGTTCTTACACTGAATCTGCCACCGATTGAACGTCGTCCCCGTCTGATCCATCACGACATCGACTTCCGAGCCACCTGTCTTCTGCCCTCGAACACGCCACCCAGCGAAGTCGAGGCCGAGCAGTCGACCGGTTTTGACAGCGAGCGTCTCCAGCGCGACACCCTTCTCGTGTGTCGAGTCCGAGTCGAGGTCCTCGACGACGCTGTCGAACGACTGTCGGAGGACCGCGCGAGGCACCCCTGTTCGCTCCGCGAGGTCGTCGAGGATCGGAGCCAGAACCTCCGCCTCGAACTTGTCGGTCGTCTGAATCAGGTTCGGTTTGCCAGAGACGTGTTCCCACTCGATGTACCCTGCCTCCTGTAGTGGATCGAGAGTCCGTCGTGCGATGTTCGACTGACTAATGTCGACGCCGAACGCCTGTTCTGCGATGTCTTTGACCGTCCGACTCTTGACTTTCGAGTCTGGATCGAGTTCGGCCAACGTTCGCAGAAATGCCTGCTGTTGCTCGTTGAACTCGTCCAGTTCAACCACCGTTGTCGACCCGACGCCAATCAGTTCCTCAATCCGGCTCCTGTCGATGTCGTAGTGGTGGGTACCAGTGTTCACCACCCCAGCCTCCGAGAGCCACGCGCGCATCTGCGACCAGTGGTTGCTCGTCTCGTCGATGTGGAAGCCGTACTGTTTCCGAAACTCTTCTTTCACGTTGTCGTTGGTCGTCTTTCGACCCTCGGCACGGAGGTCCTCCACGATCTCGATCGCCTTCATGCCGTGAAGATTCCTGAGAATGTGGCGTGCAAAACGGTCGTACAACTCGTCTGGATCGTCTCGGAGTTCGTACAGTTCCTCACCGAAGTCGGTAAACTCGAAATTCTCGTCAGTAATTCCGTATCCTCGGTGTTTCATTCCGAGCCTGACGTTCTTCGCTCGGGTGTTGTCGTCGTGATCTGGGAAGAACTGCTCCCGTACTACGTCGTCGAATGCGTTTTCTTCACTTTCGTGTTCCTTTGCCAGTTCGAGGAGGAAGACGAGTTCTGGAGGCTGATCGGGGCTAGTTTCGAGCTGCTGTGGCGAGAACGCATCGCCGAACGGGAGGTCTGTGTCCTCTCTCGCCATCGTCGTATCGAGAGCTAGGTCAGGCATTACTTGAAAGCTTTCGTCCAAATGACCAACGTTCTTTATACGTGTGGGGGATCAGAGAATTCGAGTGACGACGAATCACACCATCTTTCGCTCCAGCTCACACGCCTCGTGATTGCGGTAGTAGCTATTTATTGATTCCATTATAAAATCATCTAGATATTACTCGTTACGGAGCTCGTGACCCTCCATGATCTGTCGGTTGTATAGCTTTTGTAGATTACTGACAGAAGCGCTACGAAAGCTTACAAAATTATTAAACTAGTGTAGCCACTACCGGAGACTGCGGCACGCCGGGATCGTCACTTCGGCGGAGAACGCAGGAGTGGCGAGGGTGTTGTAGCACCCTCACCGGGGTGTCGTAGGGATAACACCCATGAACGAGTCCAACTCGCCGTCACAAGAGCGTGACGGACCGACAGACGAACTGCAGTCGAACACAGTCGAGACCGAGGCCGACGAGGACCCGCAGGTCGCCGCGGCGTTCGAAGAGGCCGACGCCGCACTCACCGCGGCAGCGGAGGCGCACGACGACTACCGCGAGGCGATCACGGACGCCACAGTCGCCCTCGACGAAGTCGCGCGACTCGAAGGGAGGGACGTGCCGGACGAGTCGAGTGGAGTCGGCGAGTTCGCCGACATCGACACTGAGGAACTCGACGCGCCGGCAGCGCCCGAGTACACCGACGGCACCGGACATCTCGAACTGTACCACGCCGGACAGGTCGTGGTGCGCGCAGCCCGCACGCTGAAGCGCTCGCGCGAGTTCCCACAGGAGCGTGCGATGGGGCTCGTCCAGACGAGCGCTCGTGCTTCAATCCACCTCTGTCACGAGGATGTCCCGGACGACGAACTGGCGGACGTGGCGACCGAGGCTATCGAGGGGG
>CAKZQY010000394.1 GCA_937142015.1 uncultured Halobacteria archaeon | reverse complement strand
CACCTGCTGAGATCGTAGAGCATTCCCTCGTTGCGAGCGGTGACGAGCAACGCGAGTGTGACTTCGTCGAGTGTCTCGTCGCTGACGGCGTCGAAAATCGACGGCTCAGACGCTCTGATCGCCGGCACGAGTCACCACGGCGGTAAAGACTCGCAGTAATCACTAGGATAGTACGTCTCGATCATCGTCGTGTAGCACATCTTTATATTGTCATACAGCGTACGTATATCATGAACATCCGTTCCGCTCGGGTGACACCCGAGATGCGACTCACAGCCCTCGTGTTGTCGGTGTTCGGTCTGCTGGCCGTCGGCTTCACAGCGAGCAGTCTCGCCGCGCTCTGGTCGGCGTTCGCTCTCGCTCTCGGCGTCGGCGCGGCGTTGGGACTGGCGCGTGCCGACGTGTTCTCAGACACGCTCGTCGAAGAGGTCGCCGTCGCCGCGGTGGTACTCGCGGCCGGCACCCTCTCTGCCGTGTTCGCCCCCGACCTGTTCGCGTTCTTCGTCTGGACGACTGTCGCCCGACTCGGCGTCTTCTGGGTGAGCGTGACCGGCGTCCCCGCCGCACTCGCTGCGTACGTCTAGCCGGCAGTCACATGTCGCTCCACGCGCTGACCGCACGGCCGACAGAGGAGACCTGTGCGATCCAGCGTGCAGCGACGAACTTCTTGAGGAACACGGCCGGGACGCCGCCGAACGTCGAGATCGGAATGCCGACGACGTCGTGGGCCACCGCCCGGTCCCCGACGGAGATCAGCGTGCCCTTGTCCTCGTGGCTCCACGACTTCAGCGGCGCGCCACGGACTTGCCGGGCGAGATTCTCGCCAGCGACCTCGGCAGCCTGCCACGCGGCCTGTGCGGTCGGCGGGGCTACCTCGTCGTCGCCCTGATCGATCAGCGCGGTGTCGCCGATGGCGAACACGCGGTCGTCGCTGGTCTGGAACGTCGCGTCCGCGTGGACCCGGTGTGACCGGTCGTCCTTCTCCACCGGAGCGTCCGCGAACTCGTCGCGGCCGGTGATCCCGCCGGTCCAGATCAGCACGTCGTATGACATCTCCGTCGGCTGCTCCTCCTCGCCGCCCCCGACGTACACTGTCTCCTTGTCGACTTCCGAGATGAACTCGCCGGTCTCGATTCCCACGTCCTTCTCGCGGAGGAACTTCCGGAGCTTCCCTTGGACTTCCGGGTCGTTGCCGGGGAACACCTCGTCTAACCCCTCGACGAGCGTGACCTCGACGGGCGCGCCTGTCTCGTCGCGGTACTCCGCCACCTCACCGGCGGTCTGAATCCCGGAGAGTCCAGCCCCGCCGACGATCACCTGCGCCGGCTCCTCGGCCGTCGCGTCGTCGGCCGCGTTCGTCACCTGTCGGTTGATCTCGCGGGCGTCCGGGAGACTCTTCAGCGTGAGCGCGTGCTCTTCGAGCCCGTCGATGCCGTAGAACGCCGTCCGCGTCCCGACCGCGAGCAGACAGTAGTCGTAGCTCACCGTGTCGCCGTCCGCGAGTTCGAGCTCGCGGGCGTCGGTGTCGAGTCCGGTCACACGACCCTCGCGGAACGTCGTCCGGTCGGACTTGATCTCCTCGACCGGAATCGTGATCTCCGACTCCACCGTCGGATCACGAACACACCGGTGTGCCTCGTGGAGCACCAAGTGGTAGTCCGTGTCCGAGATCCACGTGAGTTCGGCCTCACCCGGCTGTACCGCCTCCTCGAACGACTTCACCGCGCCGGCACCGGCGTATCCCGACCCGACGACGACGACCGTGGCTGTCATGAGCGCCGTTATCACGAGCGCGTGTAAATCGGTGTTGAAACGTCTCGCAGGAACGTTCGTCCGAGTTCGGCCCTGATAGTGATTAAGCAAGCTATTTACCAATAGGCGTAGTAGAGTCGACAATGGG
>CAKZQY010000393.1 GCA_937142015.1 uncultured Halobacteria archaeon | reverse complement strand
CCGCCGTGGTAGCCCAGCAGGTGCGCGTTCGCGCCGGAGGCGTTCAGACACACCGGCTGGTCGAACCCCGACTGGTGGCGACCGATCTCTAGGTGGGCGACCATGTGGTTCACACCGACGAGTGGCACGTCCAGCCGCCCGGCGAGTGCGCGGGCCGCTGTGCCGACGATCCGGAGACACGGCCCGAGCCCGGGACCGCGCGAGAACGCGACGGCGTCGACTGGCTGTGTCGGCTCTGTGGACTGCGTGTCACTCGTCGGCTGCTCGTCTCGCTCTGCAGCGTGTGCGAGTGCGTCGGCGACGACCGCGGGAATCGCGTCACCCATGTGTTCGGCCGCCTCACGCGGGTGGATACCGCCGCTGTCCGGCTCGTAGCGGTCGTGGAACTCCGTGAGCTCCTCAGTCTGCGTGTCGTACACTGCCGCGCTGGCCATCCACGCCGTGCCTTCGATTCCGAGGACGCGCATCAGAACAGAGCGGACGACGAGCGGGCGTTACGCCTCTTCGGCGTCGTCGACACCGATACTGTTGCGTTCCAGCATGTGATCCTGTTCGACCTCCGTGGCGTACGCCGGCGACTCGTACACCTTCGCAGAACCGATCGTCTTCCGCATCCCGAACTTCGTGTCGAGCTCTCGCACGACTACCTCGTCGGCGGACTTGTCGAGCGTCGCTGCCAGCGAGTCGCGCACCTGCAGCCGCTCGGGGGTGGCGTCGTCGTGGACGACCTCGAATCGAACGTCCGTCCTGTGCAACATCGGATTCTCCTCCTCGTCGACGATGTCGATGTCCATGGTTCAGTTGTCTGACGTAGCGTCCGTGTCGTGTAAAATCATTTCGAAGCGCGCGCCGTCGTCGCTCTGTCTCGACGAGTGTGTCCACGTGGCACGGCCGTCGTCACTCTGGCTTCCGCGAACGCTGCTCCGTGGCACGGCCGTCGTTGTCGCCGCCTCGGCGAACGTTGCTCCGTGGCACGGCCGTCGTTGTCGCTGCCTCGACGAACGCGCTCCGTGTCACAACCGAGGTTTCGGCGCGCACAACAGCGGCAGTGAACCGCCAGTGAGTGACGGGTAACCCACTGAGACGGGTGTTACCGCGTGTTCTTGTGTGGTACGGGCGAACGGCGTGTATGTCGAACGCCGACGACGACGGGGGAGGAATCGTCCCGGAGCTGCTCGCCGAGAGCTACCGGGCGAAGATCGTCGCCGCGTTCTTGGTGGTCGTGGTGCTCGTCGCCGGAATCGGAGCCAACTCCTACCTGACGACGCGGACACAGGTCCAACAGTCGACCGAGGACAGTCTCCAGCGTGCTGCGACACTCCAAGCGGAGACGCTGGGGCAGTGGCTCGACTCGATGCAACAGGAGGCTGTGATGGTGTCGAGCAAGGAGACACTCCAGACGACCGAGGCAGACGCGGCGGGTGAGTTCCTCAGAGGAGAGCTCGACTCCGAGCGAATCTCTGCCGAGGTCGGCGCGCTTCACCTGCTCACACCGGTAAACGAGACACTCACTGTCACCTCCAGTTCGAACGAGAACTTCGTCGGAATCCAGCCCCGAGAGGCCGGCGCACCCTGGATCACGGAGCTGAACTTCGACGACGCGGACGGGACGATCGTCTCACAGCCGTTCGAGAACCCGAAGGGTGTCTACGTGTTCGGGGTCATCAGCCCCGTCCCGGAGACTGACCGTTACCTCGTGATGATGGTCGTGTTGAAGCAGCGCGGACAGTCGATCACGAAGCCCGCTACGGACGGGTTCACCAAGGTCGTCGACTCCCGGGGCGAGACGGTGTTGTCGAGTCGTGTCGACCAGATCGGGAGCCAGAATATGGGTCCGAGCGACGAGCAGCGCGTCGAATCGCCGGCAGTGAAGCGAGGCCTCGACGGTGAGACCGGGGCGACAGTGATGGACACGAACGGGACACGAATGGCGATGGGGTTCGCGCCAGTCGCCGACACGGACTGGGTCGTGATGACACACGTGCCAGCGAGCACAGCGTTCGCGCTCCGACGCTCCGTCACCCAGAACCTCCTGTTGTTGATCGGCACACTCCTCGGGAGCCTCGTTCTCGTCGGCGGGCTGATCGGCACGCGGACGATCCGTCCGCTCGACGAGCTGGCGGAGAAGGCCGCCGCCTTAGAGAACGGGGAGTTGGACGTGACAGTCCAGTCGGACCGTCGAGACGAGATCGGCGACCTCTACGACGGGTTCGCCTCGATGCGTGACGCCGTCCGCGAGCGGATCGCCGAGGCCGAGGCGGCAAGCGAGGAGGCGGCACGCGAACGCGAACGCGCACAGGCACAAGCCGAGGAGTTGGAGGCGCGCGTCTCGGACGCGTGTGCCGCGATGCAGTCGGCCGCCGAGGGCGATCTCACGGCCAGAATCGACGCCGACAGCGATCTCGACGCCGTCGCACAGCTCATCGCGGAGTTCAACAGCCTGATGGCCGAGATCGAGGCGACAGTCGCGCAGGTGCAGTCGTTCGCCGACCGCGTGGTCGACGCCAGCGAGGACGTGGCGGTCGGAGCCGACGAGATCGAGACCGCCAGCCGCGAGGTGGCGACCTCCGTCGAGGACATCTCCGCGGCCGCACACGACCAGCGGGAACAGCTCGACACCGTCTCCGACGAGATGGGTGAGCTGTCTGCCACCGTCGAGGAGGTTGCCGCCTCCGCCGACGAGGTGGCCGCGACGGCACGCGAGGCCGCCGCCGAGGGGGAGGCCGGCCGCGAGGCCGCCGAGGCTGCCGTCACCGAGATGACGGAGATCGTCGAGACCGCAGACAGCACCATCGAGCAGGTCACGCAGTTGGACGAGGAGGTCCAGAAGATCGAGGAGACGGTGGATCTGATCCGGACAATCGCCGAGGAGACGAACCTGTTGGCGCTGAACGCGTCCATCGAGGCTGCCCGCGCAGGCGCTGAGGGGGACGGGTTCGCTGTCGTCGCAGAGGAGGTCAAGAGTCTCGCGGAGGAGGCCAGCGACGCGACAGACGAGGTGGAGGCGAGCATCGCGGAGGTGCAGGCGGCGACCGGCGAGGCAGTCGCCGACATCCGCGAGATGGGGGAGCGAATCGACGACGGCGCGGAGACGGTCGAGGAGACCGCCGCGACACTACAGAGCATCGTCGACCGCGTGGAGGCCGCGACGGACGGCATCACCGAAATCTCCGAGGTGACTGACGATCAGGCCGCCACGACGGAGGAGGTCGTCACCGTCGCCGAGGACGTGGCCGAGACCAGCCGCGAGACTGCCCGCGACGCCGGGGACGTGTCCGCCGCCGCGGAGGAACAGACCGCCTCGCTGTCGCAGGTGACCACGAACGTCGACGAACTCTCCGAGCGTGCGGCGGAGCTGGAGGCCGCGCTGGATCACTTCGAGACTCGCGCCGACGGGGCAACGGCACGCGACGAAGAGGCGACGGCACGCGACGACGGGACGACGACACGCGACGAAGAGGCGACGGCACGCGACGACGGGACGACGGCACGCGACGACGGGACGACGGCACGCGACGACGGGGCGACAGCACGCGCCGACGGCGACGGCCAGTCGTCGTGAGCCGCGGGGCCGAGCCTCCTCGTCGCCCGCAGTCTCACTCGTACTCGATAGTGGCGGGCGGCTTGTGCGTCACGTCGTAGACCACGCGGGCGACGTTCTCGTGGGCGCCCGTAATCCGGGACTGCATCCGCTGGAGCGTGTCCCAGTCCAGTTCCTGTGCGCGGGCGGTCATCCC
>CAKZQY010000392.1 GCA_937142015.1 uncultured Halobacteria archaeon | reverse complement strand
CCTGTTCGGCATCGTGCTGGGGATGGGGCTGTTCATGGGCGCACAGCTGTTCTTCAGCGACCGCCTCGCGCTGTACTCGATGGGCGCACGGAAGGTGTCCGAACAGGAGTACCCGGACCTCCACCGGAAGCTGACCCGGCTGAGTCAGCAGGCGGACCTGCCGATGCCGAACGTCGCTGTCGCGGACAGTCGTGTGCCGAACGCGTTCGCTACCGGTCGGTCGAAGTCGAGCGCGACAGTCTGTGTCACGACCGGCCTGCTGCGGACACTCGACGACGAGGAGCTGGAGGGGGTTCTCGCACACGAGCTCGCTCACGTGAAGAACCGCGACGTGATGGTGATGACTATCGCGTCGTTCCTCTCGACGATCGCCTTCCTCGTCGTGCGGTGGGGCTGGCTGTTCGGCGGCGGTGGCCGCGAGCGACAGGGCGGTGGCGGTGTCCTCGTCGCCATCGGCGTCTCGTTCGTCGTCTGGGTGCTGTCGTTCGTGCTGATCCGAGCGCTGTCGCGCTACCGCGAGTACGCCGCAGACCGCGGCGGCGCGGCGATCACTGGGAAACCCGGCGCGCTCGCCTCTGCGCTGATGACTATCGACGGCCGAATGGACCGCGTGCCGGACGACGACCTCCGTGGACAGGCGGAGATGAACGCCTTCTTCGTCATCCCGATCCGCACCGGGATCATCGGGAAGGTGTTCGCTACCCACCCGTCGACGGAGAAACGCGTCGAGCGACTCCGTGACCTCGAAAAGGAGATAGAGACGCGGTGACAAACCACCACCGGTGACGAACCACCGTCGGTCGAACACGCCGGAGTCGAACACGCCGGGGTCGAACACGCCGGAGTCGAACACGCCGGGGTCGAACAGACTCACAGACGACGCACCTCGTAGGGTCGTACGGAGAGATTTTCGAGCGGGTACGGAGTACCGGACGGTACCGCGTCGTCACTGCACCTGTGAGTCGAGCCGGCGGTAACTATCTACGCACGACCCTATCACTCGTCTGTCGGGGACAGCAGTCGCCACTGTCCGAGCGCTGTCGGGGACAGCAGTCGCCGCTGTCCGAGCGCTCTCCGGGACGGTTTCTCCACCACCGACGGTCTCAGGTCAACAGCGACTTGACAGTCTTCCCGTACAGCGACAGTGTGTTACCGCGGGAGGAGGACAGCGCCTCTCTGACGGCGTCGGCGGCGCGTTCGTGGACGCCGATCCCGTGGCCGACGACGACGTGTTCGGGGTCGAGGCCGGACAGCGCCGTCCGCGGCGGGGTGAGTCGGAGCATCGGGTGGACGCCGAGTGGCTCCGCGTTGACCACCATGTACTCGGCGTTCCCGAGCGACTCCGCGACGTACAGCGTGCCGGACGACTCGAACAGCAGCGCGACCTCCTGCCACGGCGGAATCGAAGAGTCGCGGACACGAATCGCACGAACCCCGTCCACGAGCTGTCTCCCGAACCGCTCGACGGGAGCCTCCATCTCCGGCGCGACGCCGGTCATCCACTCGGGGACGTACACTGGCACGTCGTGGCGACGGGCGACGGCGTCCGCGTCCCGCTTGTGCCGGTCGAGACAGGTGACCACGCCGGCCACCTCGCCGTCCAACTCCGCCAGCAGGTCGTCGACACCGTCGACGTCGACCGGGTCGAGCACCCAGATGTCGCCGTCGTGTGTCACCGCGTGACTCGCACGCTGCATCTGCTCGTTCGGGTACGCTAGCCAGCCGACGCCGTGGTCGTGTCGGTCGATCTCGCGGAGGTCTGCCGTCCCGCTCCCTTTCATCGGCATCTGTCTGGTCCGTACGTGGGCCGACGGTATAAGCCTCCGCGGTTCGTCTGACGCTCGTCTCGTGTCACCGACAGCACTGGACGGCCAACGAGACGCGTCACTCGCGGCGTCGACCCGAGCGAGCGACCCCGAGAATCAATCGTTTTATCCCGATCACAGCACTGGTTCCACTGAGATGGGGGACCCGACGAGTACCATCGAGACGGAGAACGTCGTCGCCTCGGCCGGCATCGAGCAGGAACTCGATCTGTTGACCGTGGCGATGGACTTGGAGGGGGCCGACTACGACCCGGAACAGTTCCCCGGTCTCGTCTACCGCATGGACGACCCCGAGTGTGCGGCGTTGATCTTCCGCTCCGGGAAGATCGTCTGTACCGGCGCGTCCTCCACGGCGGCGGTGTTCGAGGCGATGGAGATCGTGTTCGACGAGCTCCGGGCGCTCGACATTCCGATCGCCGACGACCCGGAGGTGACGGTCCAGAACGTCGTCAGCTCCGCAGACGTGGGTGCCTCGCTCAACCTCAACGCGATCGCTATCGGCCTCGGACTCGAGCACATCGAGTACGAGCCGGAGCAGTTCCCCGGGCTGGTCTACCGCATGGACGAGCCTGACGTGGTGGCGCTGCTGTTCGGCTCCGGGAAGCTCGTCGTCACCGGCGGCACAGGCCGCGACGACGCGGCGGCAGCTGTGACGGCGATCACCGACCGACTGGACGACCTCGGACTGCTGGGGTGAGGTGACGTGATCCCACTCCAAACCGGCTTCCAGATCGCGGGCGGGCTGCTCCTGCTCGCGGTGTTGTCGACGCTTCTGGCGAACACGGCCGCCTACTACGTCACCGGCGATGTGGACCTCCAGCGGGCTGCGCTCCCGGGCGTGGCGATGGCACTCGCCGGTCTCGCCTCCGGGCTGCTCCCGATTCTCGTCACTGTCGTGATCGCGCTCGTCGTCGACTTCGCCGCCGTCTCCGTCGCGTACGAGCTCGACCGCCGCCGCACGACGATGGTGACGCTGATGCACTTCTCCCTGATCGTCGTCGTCGCCTACGTCGTCCAGAATCTGCTCGCGCTGTACCAGACGGCTCCCGGCTGAGCGGTGGTCTGCGAGACAACCGGCGGCGAACAGTCGCTCGTGACCGACAGCGTCACAGCAAGAACGCGAAGACTGGATACGACGCGGTAACCGCGAGCGACGGTGTGAGCACCCACATGATGGCGATCCGCTTTGCCGCTCCCGGATCGAACAGGCTCCGTTCGTCGAGATCTGCCGGCCCCTCCGCGCCGATGTCTGGCACGTCGAGTGCCTCGTCCGGCTCGTCTGTCGGCTCTTCCTCCCGGGCGATGTCACCGATAGTCGGCCCCGCAGGTGCCTCCTCGACGCGTGAGGTGACCAGCGCTCCCGTCGACACCTCCACGTCGGGACCGTCGGGGGCAGGGGTCGCCAGTTCTGTCAGTGTCGCGGCTCGACTCGCCCGACCCCAGCCGAGTCCGATGATCGTCGAGGTGGTGCTCACGGCCAGACTCGCAGGAATCCCGAGATACGACAGCACCGTGATGACTGTGCCCCCGACAATCGAGACGATCAGCGACGCGAGGATCGGAAGCTCCGTGATGTCGTCGCCGACCGTCTCCAGCGTCCGCCGGGCGATGGTGAAACTCCCGACTCCGAACGCGAACACTGCGAGCAGAACGCCTTGATCGACAGTGAGTGACCCTCCCTCACCGACGAGCGGTGCGACGGCGTTTGCCGCGTTCGAGGCACCTGCAGAGAAGGCCATGTAACACCCGATGGCGACCACCGAGAGCGACCCAGCGACGTCCCGTAGTGACGCGTTCGAATTGAACCGCGGCCGCGGGAACGATCCCGACCGGTCGATCTGAACGAGGTGGAGGTCGAACTTCGTGAACGCGACGTAGCGGTCGAGGTACGGGTAGATGTAGCGCCCGACGACGGCACCGATCGTCAAGCTCGACAGTGGCGCGACGATCCACGCCGAGACGATCGTGAACATGAGTGCCTGGTTGAGTGTGCCAGACGCGAGCCCGAGCCCGACAATCGCACCGACCGCCGTCATCGAGGTGGAGGCCGGCACACCGTAGAGGTTCGAGACGAGCAACGACGCACCGGTGAAGAACAAGACGACGACGCTCGCCAGAGGCGTGAACTGGACGGCGGGCACGATGCTGCTGCTCATCGTTGCGATGACGTTCCGACCGACGGTCCACGCACCGAGGAGGGCGAACCCGACGAACAGAACCCCTGCTGTCGTCTTGCGAACGAGCCGTGACCCGACTGCTGGACCGAACGACACGCCCGTCGACGATCCCCCGATGTTGAACCCGACGAATACGGCGACGACGATCCCGACGACGACGAGTAGTGACACCATTCTGGTGTTTCTGACCCGACATAATCTGATAATAGTGTATAAATGTTTTGTATCGCCTAGCAGTCGGATCAGTCTGGAGTAGTGCGGGTTCGGTCACGACGGAGTGCGGGTTCGGCCACGAGGGAGTGGCAGGTTCGGTCACGAGAAAGTGCGGGTTCGGCCACGACGGAGTGCGGGTTCGGCCACGACGGAGTGCGGGTCTGGCCACGACGGAGTGCGGGTTCGGTCACGGAGCAGTGCAGGATCGGCCACGAACGACGACGCACCCACGCGAGAACGCCACTCACGCCGGAACACCACCCACGCGAGAACACCACTCACGCCGGAACACCACCCACGCGAGAACACAAGGGTTTCGTCCACGCGATTGTTTGCTCGGGACGATGTTCGACGAACTCCCGGGCGGGCGGCGGACCGCGGCGCGAGTCGCGGTGGTGTTGCTCGTCGCGTCGCTGTTCGCGCCGGCTGGCGTGGCCGCCGTCACCCCACAGTCGGGTGGCACTCCCGGCACGGTGGGGTTGGAGGCGGGGACGATCGACGAGAAGCCGGACAACGCGACTATCGTCTCGATTCAAGGGTTCCACTTCCAAGGACAGGGTGCCAAGAAGAAGCCCGCGCGTGTCGTCTCCGTCTCGCCGAACGGGACGACGAACTGGGTGTTCGAGGGCGGGCCGTACGACGCGACGTGGTTCTACGACGTGGACCCGCTCCCGAACGGGAACCTCCTCGTCGTCTCGACGAACCCGGACGGGACGCTGGTGATGGAGCTCGACCGCGACACTCGGCGTGCGGTCTGGAAACAACGACTCGACATGACGGACACCCACGACGTGGATATGCTCCCGAACGGGAACCTCCTGATCGCCAACATGCGGAACTGGAACAACGAGACGAAGGTCAGCAACGACCGGATCGTCGTGTTCAACCGCACGACGGACGAGATCGTCTGGGAGTGGAAGTTCCGCGAACACTACCCCAACTCGACTGACGGCGGGTTCAGCGAGGACTGGACACACGTCAACGACGTGGACCGCATCGGTCCCGGGCGCTACCTCGTCTCGCCGCGCAACTTCGATCAGGCCATCGTCGTCGACCGCGAGAGCGGCGACATCGTCTACCGGCTCGGCAGCGACGGCGACCACGACACGATGTTCGAGCAGCACAACCCGGACTGGCTGGTGAGCGAGGACGGTAACCCCGTGGTGTTGGTCGCCGACTCCGAGAACGACCGCGTGGTCGAGTACGAGAAACGCGACGGCGAGTGGGAGAAGGTGTGGTCCGTCGGCACCGGACAGCTGTCGTGGCCGCGTGACGCCGACCGCCTGCCGAACGGGAACACGCTGATCACCGACTCGCTGAACCACCGCGCTATCGAGGTGACTCCGCAGGGGAAGATCGTCTGGGAGTACTACGCCACCTGGGGTGCCTACGAGGCGGAACGACTCGGCACCGGCGACGAGTCGAACGGACCGACGATGTCCGATCTGGGTGTGACTGGTGACTACGTGCTGACTAACAGCGCTGGCCTGATCGAAGGCACTGGCGACACGAACACCTTCGCCGCGACTGTGCAGAACAGCTTCGCCGGAACGCCGCTTGCCGACCCCGCTGCGGAGTTCGCCGTCCGGTGGTCTCACGTCACGCCGTGGATTCAACCCGTCTGGATGAACTCGTGGGCGTTCGCATCCCTCGTCGGTGGGGTGCTGGTGACGCTGCTGTGGGTACTCGCGGAACTGGTGCTCGCCCGTGAACGTATCCTGAACCGACTCGTCGGTGTGGTGCGTGGCGTGGGTGGGTGAGCTCCCTCACGCTTCGTGTGCTGTCGGACGAAGTTCGTCTGCCGGACAAAATTCACACTGTCGGACGGATCTGTGCTGTCGGACGACGCTCGTACTACCTGCGGTGGCGGCACGGAACTGTTCTCACAGCGTGACTCCCGATACGTCGCTCACGGCGTGACTCCCGATACGTCACCCACGGCGTGGCTCCCGATACGTCGCTCACAGCGTAACTCCCGATACGTCGCTCACGGACGGGATTGCTATCACTCGACTGAGCAGGGTGAAACGAGCGGCCGAGCAGACGACCGACGCAGCTGTATCCTAGCAGACGTGGAGTCGACCGCGGGGGAACGACAGTGTGACTTCCGTGTCGACGGCCGGTGGCGAGGCCGCGAACGCTTCGACAGTTACGTCGTCGAACGTGAGTGTCACACGGTTCGTTGCATCCTCGCGTACGACGCGCTCGACGGTCGCAGACAGATCACCGTCGGGGTCGCCGAGCGTGATCGCTTCTGGTCTGATTGCGACGTGAGGCGCTGTGTCGGTGTCGCTGTCGTGATCGACTGGGTTCCGGCCGCTCCCATCGGAGCGTGCTCGCGGCTCGATCTCGTCGTCGAGTGTGCGGCGGAGAGAGGGCGCTGCCGAGAGATCGATAACGTTCGACCCGGTGAACCGGGCGACCATCGGCGACTCCGGACGCTCGAACACGTCCTCGGGTGTTCCACGCTGGACGATCTGCCCGTCCTGCATCACGAGGATGCGGTCGGCGATGGCGCGGGCTGTCGTGCGGTTGTGCGTCACGTACACCGCGGTCACGTCGGCGAGTACGTCGACGAGATCGTCTCGCAGGCTCTGCCGCGTTGGAACGTCGAGGGCCGCCAGCGGTTCGTCGAGGAGCATCACGGAGGGTCGCACTGCGAGCGCTCGGGCGAGGGCGACTCGCTGTTTCTCCCCCCCGGAGAGGGTCGGTGGGTTCCGCGCTGCGAGGTCGGCCACGCCGAGTTCGGAGAGTAACTCGTCGGGATCGCGTGGTGAGTCTCGGTACCGGTTGCCGTATCGGACGTTCTCTCGGACGGTCATGTGCGGGAAGAGTGCGTAGTCCTGAAACACGAAGCCGAACCCTCGCTCCTCCGGCGGCCGCTCCGTGATACCCGTGCCGTTCGCCGTCACCTCCCCGGTGTGTTCGTGGAAGCCGGCAATCGTCTCCAACAGTAGTGTCTTCCCGCTCCCGCTCGGGCCGAGCACGACACAGGTCTCGTTGGCCTCGACTTCGACTGCCGCATCGACGGTAAACGGCTCCGCACCGTCGGCGGTAAACGTCGAGCGAATGTCGGCAGTGAGACGAGTCACGGCGTACCTCCTCGTGTGTCGTCGTCGGTCAGGTAGCGGACGATCAGGAAGATCACTGCCGAGACGGCCAGGAGTAAGAACGCGACAGCGCCGCTCTCCTCGAGGCCGCCTTGGAGGTACGTGTTGTACACGAATACGGGGGCGTGTTGAGCCGTCACCGTCTCGCCTGCGACCGGGTAGAAGAACTCCACCGAGTAGGCAACGACGGCGACAGCGCCGAACTCGGAGACTGCACGCGCCCACGCGAGCACTCCGCCGGTGATCATCCCTCGAACGGCGAGCGGACCAGTCACTCGCCGGAACGTCTCCCACTCGTTGGCTCCGTGAATCCGGGAGGCGTACTCGAGACGGTTGTCGATCGCCTCGAACGCCTCGCGGCTGGCGTTGACTGCGTACGGGGCCGAGACGAACGCCATCGCCAGCACCATTCCGCCCATCGTTCCCAGCACCGAGAGCTGTGGGAATGCCCCGCCCTTGCCGAAGCCGAACAGGATGATGATTCCCGCGACAGAGTGTGGAACGACCAGTGGCAGGTCGACGAGACTCTCGACGAGGGGCTGGCCCGGGAACCCGCTCGCCAGCAGGTGTGCCAGCGGAACACCGAACGAGAGACTGAGCAGGGCCGCCAACAAGGGACCGTACACGCCGAGATAGAGCACGCGGTGGACGCTCGGATCGAGCGCCTTCTCGACGACGAGTGAGGGGGTCTGGCGGGCGACGAACATGAAGAGAGGCAGACCCAAGGCGACCGCGAGGAGACTGCCAGCGGTCGCCGTTGCGACAGTGAAGGAACTGCCGTCGAGCACGTACGCGGTGACGGCGGTGCTTCCCACGACGAAGTAGGCGTACCAAGTCGGCCGACCGACCGAGTAGGCAGCCGCGAATGCCAGTGCCTGTCCGACGACGAACGCGACGACAAGTGGCATCCGCCCGACTGCGGTGATCTCGATTCGACGTTCAGTTCCCGTCGCCATGGTGTGTGGTGTCGACTGTGTCGTTCATAACTGTTGGTGAGTTGGACGGGTCCCGTTACAGCTCCAACGGCCCGAGAGAGCTCTGTGCGCTGGCGACATTCACAACCGTGTCGGGCACGGCGTCCTCGGAGCTCGCTGGCACGACGATGGGGTCGACGGGAACGAGCCCCTGTTCTTCGAGGATCGTCTGTCCGGGATCGGTTGCGAAGTACTCGACCCACTGGGCACCGCGTCCCGGAGCCTCGGCGACGCTCGGCACGGTCAGTCCGTACGCGATTGGAGCACCGGTGAACGTGCCGCTCTCGGTCTCGACTTCGGCTTTCGCGTAGTGTTGTGCGTACTCGCTCGTCGCCTGCGAGAGGTCTACTTCCGCCTGGAGATCGATGTAGGGGAGCCCAGAGGTGGCCGAGATGGACTGGTAGTACAACACGTAGTCGAGTTCGCCCGACTCGAGCTGTCCTTCCAGATTCGTCTCGGTCCCGGTCGGGACCGTGGTGTTACTCGTCAGTTTGTCGAGTGTCGCCTCGTCGTAGAGACGCTCGCCTCGGAACTCCTCTGCCCCCAACTGCAGCGTCATCACCGCGCGATAGCCACCGGGATCGACCGCCGGGTCCGAGTGCCCGATGGTGACGTCGTCCCGTGTGAGCACTTCCCACCAGTTGTCGGCCGTGATGTCGTCTGCTCCCGGTGAGTCCTCCCGGTACTGGATCGACATCGAGTTCGTCGTGAAGATGGCGTACCAGTCGCCGAACTCGGGGAGCACCCGATTGCGGATGAGCCGGAAGTCGGAGGTTCCGAGCACGTCCGCCGACCGCCCCTGCTGTGTGATCTTCTGTGTGGAGGCGACTGATCCCTTCGCCTCCCGGTTCACGTCGACGTCGAACTCCGACTCGAACTCCGGCTCGGCGGCCGAGAACGGCGGCGCGAGCGACCCTGCGTGGAAGATGGTCATCGAGTCGGCCAGCGTGTCACTCGCCGAACTCCCGTCGTCCCCGGTCGGACTGTCTCCCGCCGTCTCGCCACCACTGCCACCGGTACACCCCGCGAGACCGAGT
The DNA here is from genome assembly GCA_937142015.1 of uncultured Halobacteria archaeon. Taxonomy (GTDB): domain Archaea; phylum Halobacteriota; class Halobacteria; order Halobacteriales; family Haloferacaceae; genus JAHENP01. Next base: position 4,724 of record CAKZQY010000392.1, on the reverse strand, counting down.
GCCGCCGCTGTTGCACTACTCGTGAGAAACGCACGCCGAGTACGATGTTCTGTCATCGATACATCGGTGTCGTTCTGTCACCGACATAATCGTTGTGCTCCCGACGAACTTCGTCGTAGTGTAGAATTCGCCGAGCTCCCTTCCTCGTCGAGTCGTTCGAGAATCGGCGGGTCAATCACTGGAGGATCATCCGGACGTACGCTTTCGCCACACGGCGCAGTGCGTCGTCCGTGAGACGCCTTCGTCAGCGGCGCGACTGTGTACCACGTTCGAGCGTCGTCACCGCGCGTGGTCGATCCTGTGACGTCACCACGACGACCGGACGTGTGGGCCAGCTCTCGAACACGTCGTCCGTCGAGAGTACGTCGCCGCGTTCACACTGTGTCGACACCTCGAACACCTCACTTCGTCTCCTCGGTGACCTGTTCGACCAGTTCGTCGACCGCCTCGTCGGGAGCGATCTGGTCGGTATCCGTACTAGGTGGTGCAGTTTCGACGGCCTCGTGCATCCGGTCGAGGTTCCGGAGGTCCTCGAACACGGTCGTCAGTTCGTCCACCCGCTGCTGATCGACGAAGTAGTGCTCCCCGACGTTCGTCACCAGTCCGTCGGATTCGAGTCGCTGGAGCACTTTCCCCACGCTGGTGGCCGGCACGTCGGTCTCGGCTGCAACCTCTCGTGGACGGAACGCGCTGTCACAGTGCGCGGCGAGGAAACGTAACGCCTCGTCTTTGTTCGTTCCGGGTGTGACCGAGACCTCCGCACGCTCCCGCCGTTGTAGCTCCTCGACGGGGATTCCAGCGTCTGTCACTCGATGTCACTCTCTGTCGGTGAGAGTCAAAAGGATACCGGCGAAACCGGCGCAGTCCTACCGGGACGCGACTGCAGGCAGAGCCGTCGTGTCGACACGGAGCCGGAGCGTGCCGTCGTCTCGGTGTCGGTGGCGAGTGCGGGCCGGGGGGCAGAATTGGCTACTGCGACTGGAGCGCCGCCAGCAGCTCGGCCGCCACAATCCGCTCTAGGTCGGCGAGCGTCGGCTCTTCGGTGTCGGCAGCCTCCCGAAGTGCGTCCGGGTCGTGATCCGTCGCGCCGGTATCGAGGAACTCGAACAGCGCCTCGATTGGCTCGGTGAGCACGTCGCGCTCTTCGCGGACTGTCTCGAACACAGCCTCGCGCTCGCCCGGGAGCGTCGCCTCGACGAGATCGCGGTGTGCTTCGAGGAGGACACCAGCCGCGAGTGCGGCGCGGCGCTGGTCGCCCTCCGTGTCGGCGTGGCGGTCCCACGCGGCGAAACACGACCGGACGACGGTCTCCAACTCGGCTTCGTCGGTGACGATGTCCCGAATCACGCTCTCGTAGAGGTCCAGTGGGTTCGGTCCACTGACGAGTCGCTCGAGCAGCCCTGCGTACGCGACTCGTTCCAGATCGTCGAGGTCCGGGTCCGCTCGGTCGGCAGGCTCCCCGAGCGAATCCGGATCGTGGTCGGTCTCGCCGTCCACGAGGAGGTCGAACAGTGCCGCTGCGGGTTCGGTGAGTCTGTCGCGGTGCGGTGCAACTTCCTCGCTGACGGACTCCACTACGTCGGCAGCGGCGTCGGTGTCCCTCTGTGTCGCAGGAGCGGCGTATCCGACACCGGCACGGAGACAGATCTCGTAGGCGTCCGTGTCGGACGCGAACGACTCACGACAGTCCCAGACATCTTCGAGCCGGTCGACCGCAGTTTGGAGGTCGTCATCCAGCAGTCGTGTCAGTGCGGTCGTGTAGAGGTTCTCCAGTTCGGCTGGATCACCACTGAGTCGTGCGTGCCGCGTCAGGAACCAGTGTCGCTCTTCGTCCAGTCCAGCGAGGTCGAGGTCGTCCAGTTGCGCGAGTCCGCGTTCGGCCCACTCTCTCGCGGCCGCCTCGTCGTCGAGTTCCTCGGCTGTCCTGACGAGAGTCTGGATCGTCTGGATCACCTCGCGCACCTGTCCCAGTTCCGCGAAGATTTCCAGTGCCGACTGGTAGCGTTTCTTCGCAGTCTCGAACTCTCCCCGGTTTCGGGCGATGTTCCCGAGGCTTCCGAGACTCTTGGCTTCGCTGGAGCGGTCGCCGATTTCTTCGAAGATCGAGAGGCTCCGTTCGTGGTACTGTTCGGCGGCGTCGAACTCTCCCCGGTTTCGAGCGATGTTCCCGAGGCTTCCGAGACTGTTGGCTTCGCCGGAGCGGTCGCCGATTTCTTGTTTGATCGAGAGGCTCCGTTCGTGGTACTGTTCGGCGGCGTCGAACTCTCCCCTATCGAGAGCGATGTTCCCGAGGCTTCCGAGACTCTTCGCCTCCCCAGACTCGTCGCCACGTTCTCTCGAACGCTCTAAGCTCAGTTGTTCGAGTCTCTCGGCGGCGTCGTACTCGCCAACACGACGCGCGTACGTCGCTAGTCCAGCGTAGAACACTGACTGAATCCCCGTCGTGTTTGACCGATGATTCTCCGCAATTCGACGGGACTCTCTGAGTCCACGCACCCACTGCTCCGTCTCTCCGGTCGATTTGAACATCCGTGCGCGGTACAGTGCGGCGTTCGCTTTCGTCGCACCAGAGCAACTCTCTGGGATGGTAAGCTGTGCGTCCCTCTCTCCGGTGAACAGCGAGACGAGTGTCGGTCGGTCGTTGCCGACTTGGAACACGCGCGAGACGACGAAGTCTGCCACAGTCGCCGCTGTGTCTCCGTCTTCGAGTGCCGTTGCGAGTCCGGTCTCGTCGTCGATGTCTCCGTAGGCGGTGACTCTCTCCCGAGCCGACTCGTCGTCGAACAGAGAGAACACCGCGTTCACACACTGTGCGAACGGCCAAGCGGCGTCCATCGCCTCGTCTTCGTGAACGTAGAGATACGTCAGCCCCCAGAGCTCGTGTGGCGCGTAGAGTGTGTTCTCGCTCTTCTCCCCGAAGTGAATCCAGCCACGGTACTCGTCCAACAGCCTCCTGATCGTGCGGTACTCCTCACGGCTCTCGGCGAGCACGTAGAAGAACTCCTTGCGGAGCGGCACGCCCGCGGCACTGAGAACGCCCGACAGCAACCCGACCTGCTCGGACAGTGGTGTCGCGTCGACGGTGCCATTCGGCTCCAGCTCCTTGTCGGGGCACAACTGGCGGAACACCTGTCGAACCCGGTGTTCGAGTGGCGATGGCACGGTGTCGTCACTCTCGGTGTCGTCCAGCAGGTCAGCTTCGCCGGAGCGGGCGACCGGGAGGTAATAGGAGAGCAACAACATCGGGCTGGCGACGGAGACGACCGAGTCCTCGCCGACGGTCGAACGAACGGCCGCCGGCTCGATTTCCGTGACGCCACCACTCTCGGCGGTCGCTGCGGCTCCGTCGGAATCGGCGTCGCCGCTCTCGGTCTGTTCTGCTTCGGCCTCGCGTTGCTCCTTGCGACTCTCGACGGTGACGAGCCGTTCGAACACCCGTTGTGGGTCCGGAAGGAGCGTCGGGTCGACATCGGTCTTCTCGACGAACGTCTCGAACAACGACTCCACGGCGTCGACAGAGAGGTACGGCACGCGCGTCCGGTCGACGAGTCGTCTGTACTCGGACGTGAGTCGCTGCACACCCGTCCCGTGTCCGCTGTCGGTGATTCGGTCGTCTGCCGCGTCCCACTCGTGTTCCCGTGCGTCCACGAGGAGACTCACGTCGTCACGATCCTCGACAGACGCTGCAAACCGGAAAATATCCAACGAGTCCTGTCTGACTGCGTCCTCCACGACTACGAGCGTCTCACCCAAATCCGTGGCTGTCTCGACGGCCTCGGCCAGCTCAGTCGGGTTGACCGGCGATCCTGTGCCACCGCTCTCGCGGTAGAGCACCGGCCCGGTCTCGTCGCCGTCGTACCACTCCGCCGCGATCTGTTTGCACGCTGTCGTCTTCCCTGACCCCGGCGGCCCGATGATCAACTGGTGGCCGCCGTCTGCGAGCGTCTCGCGCACTTCCCGAACGAACGGTTCGCCCGTGTCACCCCGACGGCGTTCGACGGTGTACTCCTCGATGTGTTTCCAGTCGAACGGCCGCCGCCACGCCAGTTCGGGGTCCGTTACCTCGCCCGCGAAGTCTCCTTCGTCGAGCCAATTGAACCCCTGTGTGTCGAGCGCACTTCGCGCCTCGGCAAACTCGTCGGGCGTCACCGCGTCGAGCACTCGCTGGTTGTACGCCTGCAGCAGGAACCACCGCTGGTCGCTGTCCATCGCCGCCACCTCGCGCTCGAACGTCTCCAGAAACGTCGAGGCCACGCCCGTCCAGTCGATCTCACCGACCGCCACCGCCGCCAACGGGTCGAGTTCGTCGGCCAGTCGTGCCAGTTCCGCTGCGAGCAGTTCCGTCTCGGCGGTGACTGGCTCCCCACGCTCGATCAACTCGTCGACGCCGTCGGCCAGCTGCTCGCTGTCTTCGAGCGCGAACACGATCAGATTCCGAATTGCGTCCGGCTCGAGATCGTCACGGTCGTCTGCGACGTGTCGCCCGGCCTTCAGCCCGGCAGTTTCGATCTGGGAGTCGAGGTCCACGTCCGTGAGGTAGTCGTGTGCTGTCCGCCCGACATCGACGGCGGCTTTCAGCGTGCGGAAACTGGGGCCCATCGCTAGATCCGTCTCGGTCGCGTAAGTTCAAGCTTCGGGGGGCTCGACCGTCCATCGCGTCACGATTCACACCAGCCCGTTTCCACGCGTCGTCGCCGGGAGACAGATACCGCGAGGGGACACCG
>CAKZQY010000391.1 GCA_937142015.1 uncultured Halobacteria archaeon | reverse complement strand
TGATTTCACGAGCCCGCGCTGTCCCAGCCATTCCGCCTTCGGGGTAAACACGTACGTGCTTTCGAAAGCTTCAGTCGTCGCAGCGACTGTCGAGCGCCCGCCAGTACCGCCAGCCGGCGACGAGGAAGACGGCTGCTGTCCCGGTCGGCGAGCCGGTCCGTGTCGGCTGGACGCCGAACTCGACTGCGACGAGGCCGTTTGCGACGCCTGCCAACACCAACAGCCCGGCGGTCAGGCGCGGGTCTTCGCGTCTGACACGGCCGGCGACGGCGCTTGCGAGCGCCAAGAGCCAACAGCTACTCGCAGTGGCCCACTGGAGCAGAATCGGCGGCCCCGCGAACACCGGGTACGACCACAACAGCTGGACGGTGAACGCCGGCTCGAAGCTCACCCCACCCCACGCGAACCGGAGAAACACCTCGCCGCCGGCGAACGTCTGGACGGACCACGGGAGGAGTCCGGCGAGGAGAACGGCCGCGACGACACGGGTCGTGGTCGTGCCACCGCTCGACGCCTCTCCGGACAGGTTCGTCTCCGAGAGACGGGTAGGCTGTGGATCGCTCGCCACGGTCTCACTTCCGTGCGACGATCCGGAGCACGTCCTCGTCGGCGAGTTCGTGTTCCGTGCCGACCTGTTGTTCGTCGTGTTTCGCGCTCGGACCGGAGACACGGGCGAACTTGAACCGCTCGTCGAACTCCCCGCCGATCTTCGAACAGGCGTCACCGACGGTGTCCCCCTCGAACAGGATCAGCGGCTCCTCGTAGTCGACACCGCGACCGGGCTTGTCCATGTACACGCGGATCAACCCCAACTCCGCCCAGATACGCTCCGTGAGCCCGTCGAGTCCACGCCCCTCCTCTGCGGAGATGAACACCACCTCTTCGGGATCGAGGTCGCGCTCGCGGAGCTTCTCCTCGACCGTCGGGAGGTAGTCGCGGTCGATCAGATCCGCCTTGTTCACCGTCACCATCGACGGGAGATACACCCGGTTGTCCATCACCGCGTCGACGAGCTCGTCGATACTCAGATCCCGCGGGATCGTGACCGCGGCGTTGACGTAGCCGTGCTGTCGGAGCACGTCCGCGACCGTCGACTCGTCGAGACTCACCTCGTCGGACATCGTCACCTGAATACCGTCCTTGTGGGTCTTCCGGACGTTGACGTTGGGCGGCTCCGTATCCAGCCGGATGTTCGTCTCGTACAACTCCTCAGAGAGTCGGTCGTACTGCTCGATCTCGAACACCGACAGGACGTACACCACGAGGTCGGCTGTGCGGACGACGGACAACACCTCTTTCCCGCCGCCGCGACCGCCCGCCGCCCCCTGAATGAGCCCCGGCACGTCGAGAATCTGGATGTTCGCGCCGCGGTACTGCAACATTCCCGGGTTCACGTCGAGTGTGGTGAAGTCGTACGAGCCGGTCTCGCTGTCTGCGTTCGTCAGGGCGTTCACCAGCGTCGACTTGCCGACCGACGGGAACCCGACGAGCGCGACCGTCGCGTCGCCGTGTTTCTCGACAGCGTAGCCGTGGCCGCCGCCCGCGGAGGACTGGTTCTCGAGTTTCTCCTTCTTCTCCGCGAGCTTCGCCTTCAGCCGACCGATGTGTGCCTCTGTCGACTTGTTGTACGGGGTCTCGGCGATCTCCTCGCGGATCTCCTCGATCTCCTCTTCCAGTCCCATCGCTCACGAGACTCTCCGTCCGTCTGCGGTGAAAACGCTTCCCTTCCCGAGTTGGACACTGGGACCTCCGCTGTGAGCACCGCTCGGGCACGACTACTAGCACATAAGTGGTTCGCTTTTTCTTCGGTACGGTTTTACGTCGTGCCAAGAATCGTCAGACGCGTAGGATGCCGGACCCTGCTCGCCTCCGCGACAGCACGCAGATCGTTCTCCCCTGTGCGGCGCTCGACGGGGTCCGGGAGGAACTGGAAGCGGAGTTCACTGTCACCGTCTACAGTGCCGACGACTCGCCGGAGGTGTGTCGGATCATCGCCAGCCCGGTGGAGATCAAGGCGGTTGCCGACTTCCTGACGCGGCGTGGAATCTCCGTCCAGTGATACGGTCGTGCGTAGACCGTTACCACCGACGACTGACAGAGAGCACCGCAGCGACGTGCTACCGCCCGATACCGCGACAGTCGCCGAAAATCACTACGCACGACCGTATGAACGAGAGCGTGTCGAGCAACTTCTATCGACTCACTACGACACAGCCTCCAGTTGCAGCCACGACACAACCTCCAGTTGCAGCCACGACACAGCCTCCAGTTGCAGCCACGGCAACACTTTTGAGCACCGCAGTCAGACGGAGGTATATGGCGACCGAACCCGCCACGGACCGCACCGCAGCAGAGACAACCAGCGGCGGGTTCGGCTTCTTTTTCCGTCGCGTCTGAGCGGTGGGCGGCGGTCGGTCGCGGGAGCGGCCGGCGGCAGGAAACCGCTCGGCGTGGCGGCGACGTGCGAGTCGGGCAGTCGCCGACAGGTGTCTCGTCTCGGAACGGATAACTGGCGGTACGACACAACGGAGAAACGACAGAATGCAACTCCCACGAGAGCAGGTCGAACTACTCGAAGCAGCCAGCGCCACCGACTGGCGGACGGTCGCCGACATCGCCGCTGAACTCGACGCGGCCGACCAGTCCGTCACGCGGGCGGCGCTCGAACTCCGCGACAGGGGACTCCTCGAGATCGACGAGCGGTTCCGCGAGCGGGTCGCCGTGACCGCGGAGGGTGAGCAGTACCGAGCGAACGAACTCCCAGAGGTACGGCTGTACAGAGCGGTCGCGGAACTGAGCGATCCCGGCGAGGCTGTCGAGATGGGACGCGCTATCGGCGCGGCAGACCTCGACGGGCCGGCGGTCGACATCGCGCTGTCGAACTACCCCCGGAAGGGGTGTGGCGAGATCGAGCGCGGGGAGATCACCGCCGATCCGGCGTACGACCCGGACGCCGACCCGGAGACGAACCGGCTCGCGGCCGCCGCGGACGCCGAGTACGTCTCCGAGATCACGACGAACGACGAGGGATCAGAGACGACGGTCGAGGACACGTTGGGAGCGACGGACGGCGACACGTCGGGACCGACAGGCGGCGACACGGCCGTGCTCGACAGACTCGCCTCGCGTGGACTGATCGAGATCGCCGAGGAGCGGCGACAGCGGGTCAGACTGACAGACGAGGGCGTCGACACGCTGATGATGGGCGTCGAGCCAGCAGAGACCGTCGACAGACTCACACCCGAACTCCTCACCTCCGGCGAGTGGGAGGACGTGGAGTTCGCCGACTACAACGTCGAGGCAGACGCCCCGGAGGAGCACGGCGGGAAGCGGCACGTCCTGCGAGCGTACGCAGACCGCGTGAAGGACGTGCTCGTCGGCATGGGCTTCCGTGAGATGGCGGGGCCACACGCAGACGCGGACTTCTGGATCAACGACTGTCTGTTCATGCCGCAGGACCACCCCGCGCGGACTCACTGGGATCGGTTCGCCGTCGACGTCGATCCCGCCGAGAACATGCCACCGGAGTTGGTCGAGCGCGTGGAGTCGGCCCACCGCGACGGCGTGGGCGAGGACGGCGACGGCTACCACTCGCCGTGGAGCGAAGCGTTCGCCAGCGAGGTCGCCCTGCGGGGACACACCACGTCGCTGTCGATGCGGTACCTCTCCGGGTTCGCGGGTGCGGACATTGAGCCGCCCAAGCGGTACTTCTCCGTGGAGAAGGTGTACCGCAACGACACGCTCGACGCCACCCACCTGTTGGAGTTCTTCCAGATCGAGGGGTGGGTGCTCGCCGACGAGCTGTCGGTACGGGATCTGATGGGCACCTTCGAGGAGTTCTACCGCCAGTTCGGCATCACCGACATCGAGTTCAAGCCCCACTACAACCCGTACACGGAGCCGTCGTTCGAGCTGTTCGGCGAACACCCCGAGACCGGCGAGCTGATCGAGATCGGCAACTCCGGCATCTTCCGCGAGGAGGTGACGACGCCGTTGGGTGTCGACGGCGACGTGATGGCGTGGGGGCTCGCTCTCGAACGCCTCGCCATGCTGGCGACCGGCGCGGAGGACATCCGCGACCTGCACGGCACGCTCGCCGATCTCCAGTTCCTCCGCGAGACGGAGGTGCCGTACTGATGCACCGATCTGTGACCGCACGACTCACTGAGACGACGCAGACGAGAAGGCGACCACCCGAAACGACGGGATCAGAGACGACGCGACCCGAGACGACGCGACCCGAGACGACGCGACAGAGGGAGGTGACAGGATGCCAGTCGTAGACATCGACACGGACGAGTTACGCACACTGACCGGCCACGAGGAGAAGACGGACGAAGAGTTCCGCGAGGACCTGTTCGGACTCGGACTGGAGTACGAGGGGGAGACAGACGAGGGAGACCTCCAGTTCGAGTTCGCCCCAGACAGACTCGACAGACTCTCCGTCGAGGGGGTCGCGCGCTCCCTCCGCTACCAGTACGGCGACGCACGCGGGGTCCACGTGCCCGAGACGAACGACGCGGACTGGGTGATCGAAGTCGAGGAGACGGTGCCCGACGGGCGGCCGTACGTCACGGGTGCGGTCGTCCGCGGGCTCGATCTCGACGACGCGGCACTGGAGTCGTTGATCCAGCTCCAAGAGAAGCTCCACGCCACGATGGGCCGCGACCGCGCGAAGGGCGCAATCGGGATTCACGACCTCACGATGCTGAAGGGCGAACGTCCGGTGACTGCCGGTGCCGGCGGGAGCGACCCCCCAGCAGAGACCGAGCCGGCGACCTCCGCAGAGACCGAGCCGGCGACCCCCGCAGAGACCGAGCCGGAGACTCCCGCAGAGACCGAGTCGGAGGCCCCGGCAGGCGACGACCGAGATCCCGCTGCGGAGGACCCGATCGAAGCGCCGACGGTGACGACACGCGACGTGGAGTCGGCGTCGGCCGAAGACGCCAGCGCACGCACGCCACAGAAGTCGATCACCTACCGGGGCATCGCGCCCGAGGGGGACCGGTTCGTCCCGTTAGACCACGAGTCGATGGACGGGATCGGCGACGCGGGAGCGACGCCAGCCGACGTGCTCGCCGACCACCCGACAGGGGAGACGTACGGCGACCTCGTCGCGGACTACGACCGGTACCCGGCGATCTACGACGACCGCGGGCTGTTCTCCTTCCCGCCGGTGATCAACGGCCAGCGGACGGAGGTGTCGACGAACTCCCGAGACCTGTTCGTCGAGCTCACCGGGACGGACCAGTGGACCATCGACAAGATGTGCGTGGTGATCTGCTACGCGCTGGCGGCTCGCGGCGGACAGCTGGAGGACGTGCGCGTGGAGTACGCCGATGGCGCACACCACCCCGAGGAGTACGGGCCAGACCTGCTCCGTCCGGACCTGTCGACGACGGAGAAGTCAGTGAGTCACCACCAGATCGAGTCGACACTCGGCGTCGAGTTGGAGCCGGACAGCGTCGTCGACCTGTTCGAGCGGTCGGGACTGGACGCCGCCTACTCGCTCGGTGACGAGACGGTGTACGACGTCGAGGTGCCGCCGTACCGCGTCGACGTGCTCCACCCGATGGATCTGGTCGACGACGTCGGCCGCGCGTACGGGTTCAATACGCTGGAGCCGACGCTCCCAGACATCGGAACCGTCGGTGGTCGCCACGAGCGCTCGCGGCTGGAAGACGCCGTGCGGACCACCCTCGTCGGGCTCGGGTTCCAAGAGGCGCTGAACTTCAACATGACCGCCGCCGACAGGAACTACGACCGGATGCGTCTCTCGAACCCCGCTGGTGACGACAGTGTGGGTGGTACAGCCACGTCAGCAGACAGACCGCTGGGGGCCGTTCCACCGGCAGAGATTCCAGAGCGGTCGCGGTACAGCGAGGCGTACACACAGCTCCGCACGTGGGCACTCCCGTCGTTAGTCCAGATGCTGGAGAACAACACCCACCGCACGTACCCACAGGACATCGCCGAGGTCGGATTCGTCGCCCACGAGGACCCGGCGGAGGCGACGAACGTGGCGGAGTCACGCCACGTGGCTGCGGTGCTCGCGCGCACCGACGCCACCTACGAGGACGCGAAGGCGCGGCTCCAGACGCTGTGTGACAGCTTCGACGCCGAGTTGGCGACACCTGCGACGGAACACCCATCGTTCCTCGACGGTCGGGTGGCCGCAGTCGAGATCGACGGCGAGCGTGTCGGTGTGATCGGGGAACTCCACCCGGCGGTGTTGGTGGCACACGACCTCGAACTTCCGGTCGCAGCCTTCGAGTTCGACCTCGCCGCGCTCGCCGAGTAGCCACTCGCCGAACGTTCCCCCAGTTTTTTTGTCTTCACACAGCGAGCAGCGAGTGTGGAGTTCGACCAGCTCACACTCAGACACGTCAGACTCCCACTGCGAGAGTCGTTCACGACGAGCTTCGGGACCGTCGAAGAGCGGAACCTCCTCGTGCTCGAAGCGCGGGTGGACGGGCGCTGGGTGTACGGCGAGACATCGCCGTTGTCTGCACCGTTGTACAGCCACGAGACGGTCGAGACGGCACGAGAAGTTATCGCGGAGTACGTCGCCCCTGCGTTACGGCAGTGTGACGGCATCGACGACTACCACGACAGACTCGCGTCGATCAGAGGCCACCGGATGGCGAAGGCGGCAGGCGACCAGCTGTTGTACCACCGTCGGTCGGTAGCGACCGGCGAGTCGCTCGCCTCGCTGCTCGGGGGCACCCACGACTCCGTGACGTGTGGTGTCAGTGTCGGTCTCACGACGCCGGCAGACGTGGTCGACACCGTCCAGGGCTACCTCGACGACGGGTTCCGACGAGTCAAGCTGAAAGTCGAGCCGGGACGCGACGTGTCGTACGTCGAGCGAGTCCGCGAGGCGTTCCCCGACGTGGCACTGACGGTCGACGGCAACGGGGCGTACTCGCTCGATCACGCCGACCGACTCCGCGCACTCGACAACTACGACCTCACGATGATCGAACAGCCGCTCGACTACGGTGATCTCGTCGACCACGCGACCCTCGCTGCGACTGTCGAGACGCCGATCTGTCTGGACGAGAGCATCCGGAACGCGGCAGACGTGCGACGGGCGGCAGAGATCGACGCCTGTGAGGTGATCAACCTGAAGCCACAACGCGTCTCTGGACTCCGCGAGGCGAAACGGATCGACGACCTGTGTGACCGCCACGACCTCGGGCTCTGGATCGGTGGCCTCGTCGAGTCTGGCATCGGCGCGTCGACTGCCGTGGCTGCAGCGTCACTCGGATCGGTCACGTTCCCCGCCGACATCGGACCCTCTCGCCGGTACTTCCACGAGGATCTGATCGAGCCGCCAGTTCGGATGACGGACGGTCGCATCGAGATCCCGGAGACGCCCGGACTCCTCGGAACAGTCGACCGTGACAGGCTGACCGAGACGACTGTCCGACAGTGGTCTGTGTGAAAAGACGTACGACGTACGATGTGACCAGTTGGGAGACGTACGATGTGACCAGTTGGGAGACGTACGATGTGATCAGTTGGCTCCCATCGCGCGTGTGACGCCACGACTGTCGCCTAACGTTCACCACGTGCCACGACTGTTGCCTACGTTCACCACGTGCGTGACGCCGCGACTGTCGCCTACCGTTCAGCTTCGAGGACGTAGCTGTTGTGGTCGTCCGGATCGACGCGAAAGTCGGTGACAGTGTAGCCACGCTCGAACAGCGCTGTGAACGTCTCGCGTGTCGCGTATCGCCAGTCGTGTTCGGTGTCCGCAGTCTCGGTCTCCTCGCGGTCTTGTGGCACCTGTACTGTGACGGTCTCCGATTCGACACTGTCGAGCGTGAAGGCGAACTCGCTGTCGTCACCGACGCGCTCTACAGCCGGTGACTCGGCGACCGCGAGCTCTGGCCCTCGTGCGGAGAGCAGCACGACTGGTTCGTCGTCTGGCGGCCCGTCTGGAGTCGACGGACTGTCGGATGTCGTGTCCGATCTCGTCGACTGGTCGACCGTGGAGGCGCTGGCTGCTGCCGCGCGACGGACGACCCGATCACGCTGGAGCTCCCAACTCACGACGAATCGGTCGTCCGGTGTCTCTCCACTGCTCGCGTCGTTGTCCGTGTCGTACAGTGCTGTCTCGTACTCCGACACTGTCGCTCCGAGCTTCCGAACGTTGAGCTTCGCGTTCCCACCGAGAAGCGGATCGTACGTCCACCGAATCGTCTCGAAACCGCGCGCGAGAGCGTGCTCGCGCTGAGCCCACTTGAGTCGCTCCCCGACCCCCCGACCCTGGTACGCCTCTGCCACGCCGACTGCGTGGGAGTACAGTGTCGCGTCCCTCGTCGTGTCGGGCATCTGGTAGCAGAACCCGACGAGCTCACCGTCGCTGTGGGCTGCGAGGAGATTCCCCGTCTCGCCCGCTGCGGTGAACACGTGTGGCGGGATCACCTCCTCATCTGGGATTCCGTCCCACGCGTCGCGCATGAGGTCCGTGAACGCCTCGGCGCTGTCACCCGCCGGGTGTGCAGGCTCGACTGTGATCCTTGTCATGCGTCTCTGTTCACAGACTGCCCCTATCGCCTTTTTGATTTTTTCTCGATAGGTATACGATGTAATGGCGCGTCTGGCCGTTGTGAGACAACCCAGCGTGACGTTTCCACTCACGGTGAGAGCGGCTCGCCGACAACAGCTCGCTCGAGTCACACGTTGCTGACCGTGAGAGGCGACAGCGTCGACACGAGACGGGGCGAAGCTCCGACTGGGGGTGACCGTACTGGAGTGTCGATTCAGTCACGATTCGTTCACGATTGGATCAGCCGGCGTGGGAGAGACACAGTCTCGAACGTCCAGTCGGCCGACGACTTCCGCGAGTGGACGGTCGTCGAGTGAGTACGTGTGACCACCAGTGTCACAACACCGCGTCGACGAGGAAGTTCTCGATCACGTCGTGTCCCACCCCAGTCAGCACGGACTCCGGGTGGAACTGGACACAGTCGATGGGGAACTCTTCGTGGCGGACACCCATCACCAGTTCCTCGCCGTCGTGTTCAGTGGTCGCAGTCACGTCGAGACAGTCCGGGACCTCGGTCGCGATCAGCGAGTGGTACCGTCCCGCACGGAACCCCTGATCCAGTCCGGAGAACACGCCACGGCCGTCGTGGTCGATAGGGAACGCCTTGCCGTGGATCGGCTCCGGGGCGTGGCCGACAGACCCGCCGTACTCGTAGACAGCGGCTTCGAGTCCGAGACAGACACCGAGCGTCGGCACCTCCGGTGAGAGCTCTCGCAGTACGGGCATCGTCACGCCGACGTCGCGGTCGTTCTTCGGGTGGCCCGGACCGGGGCTGATCACGATTCCGTCCGGCGCTGCGGCGCGTACGTCTGCGATATCGACTGCGTTCTTCAACACCTCCGTCTCGACCTGCTCCCCGTCCGGCCGCTGCTCGCTGACGTACTCGACGAGATTGTACGTGAACGAGTCGTAGTTGTCGACGAATACGATCTTCACGAGTCGTCACCTCCGGCTGTGTGGTCGGAGTCACCACCGTCGTCGTCGGTCTCACTACCGCCGTCGTCAGTCTCGCCACCGTCGTCGCCACCCGTGGCCCGTTCGCTGGCAGTGTCGACCTGTTCGGTGGTCTCCTCGATCCGCTCGACCGCGTCTAACACGCCGCTCATCTTCTGTTCCGTCTCCTCGTACTCGCTCGTCGGGTCGGAGTCCGCGACGATACCGGCTCCCGCGCGGACTGTGAGCTCGTCGAGCGGTGCGTCTGTGTCGCTCGTTGCCGCCCGACCGTCCGTATCGTTCGTCGGCGTGCCACCCTCGCCGTCAGCCGAGTCGACTGACCCGTGTTCGACGGTCGCGGTCCGAATCACGATAGCGAGATCGGAGTCCCCAGTCCACGAGTAGTACCCGACACCGCCGCCGTAGATGCCGCGCGGCGTCTCTTCGAGTTCGTCGATGATCTCCATCGCACGAACTTTCGGCGCACCCGTGAGCGTCCCGCGTGGGAACGTCGCGCGGGTGGCGTCGAACGCGTCCGCGTCGGCCGCCAGCGTGCCGGTGACGGTCGACTCGATGTGCTGGACGTGACTGTACTTCAACACGTCCATGAACTCGTCGACGCGCACGCTGCCGGGTTCACTCACCCGTCGCACGTCGTTGCGTGCCAAGTCGACGAGCATCGTGTGTTCTGCACGCTCCTTCTCGTCTGCTAGCATCTCCCCCGCCAGCCGACGGTCGTCGACCGGCGAGGTGCCGCGTGGGCAGGTCCCGGCGACTGGATTGACGACGACGTGTCCCGAATTGTCGGAGCCAGCGGTGTGGTCGTCGTCTGTTTCGACACTGTCGTTGCTATCGTTCGCCCCAGCACCGCCGCGGTCCGGGCGTCCGTCACGGACGGAGACCAGTGTCTCGGGGGACGCCCCGATCACGGACCGGTCACCGTGTTGGAGGAGGTACATGTACGGCGAGGGATTCACCTCTCGCAGCGACTCGTACAGCCCGAGGTCGTCGACGCGACCCTGCAGCGTCCGTGTCCGCGAGATCACACCTTGGTAGATGTCGCCGTCGAGAACGTGCCGTTTCGTCGTCCGTACTGCGTCCTCGTAGTCGGCTCGTGTGCCCGCAGTCTCGCCGACGCGCTCGATGCCGCCCGTCTCCGGCGGTGTCGCGTCCGCGAGCGTCGCCTGCACCTCGGCCGCCTCGGCCGCCAACTCGTCGTACACGGCGTCGGGGTCGTCCTCCGGTCCGACGACCGGCGTGAAGACGAGCCGCACCGAGTCGGTGTGGTCGTCGAAGACGACAGTTCGAGTGGTGAGCAGGAACTCCGCGTCCGGGACCACTGGGTCCGGGCGCTCGACGCCGACCTCCGACAGCGTGAGATCGTACACCGCGTCGTACGCGAGGAACCCGACGAGTCCGCCGTCGAGGTGTTGTCGCTCGTGGTCCGGGAATCCGAGCCGTGTCACGTCCGGGAGCGCCGCTCGCACGCGGTCGAGCGTGTCGCCGTCGCTCGTCTCGACGTACGCCGCCGCGGGGCCGCGAGCGTCTACCTCCGTCCGGTCTGGGTAGACGGAGACGACCGCGTCCGGGTCGTAGCCGACGAAGGAGAACCGGGCGTGTCTGTCGGCGCTCTCTCTGGCGGTGCTGGGGGCGAACGCGCCGTCCGGATCGGAACTTGCCACCTTCTCTGCGCTCTCTAACAGGAACGTGTGGTCCGAACGGTCGCTCAGTGCCGCGTACGCTGTCAGCGGGCCGACAGTCCCACCGGGGTCGGACTCGGACCCGAGGCCAGCGCCGAGGTCGGCGGCGACCCTGACGACCGCGGGCTCCGAGACTTCCGCGAGGAGGTCGCGGAACGACTCGCGTGACCGGTCCAGTAGCTGCGTCCCGTCCTGCACTGCGGTCGCTGCCGACTCCTCGTCGGCCGTCTCTGTCCTGTCTCGGGTCTCGCGTGTCGGGTGTGCGTTGTCTGTCACGGCGTCGTCCTCCCCTTCGGTCTCGTCGGCTGCCGGCTCCCTCTGTCCGTCCGTCGGCGTCCGACGCCTCTCGCCCGTCGGTGTTCGACGCGTCTCGTCCGTCGGCGTCCGACGCGTCTCGTCCGTCGCTGAATCACTCGTCGACACCACCGTCGGTATCCGCGTCAGTCTCTCGGGTGAGGTTCCCCTCGCTGACGGCCGGTTCGTCGAGCGCCCGGCCGGCGTTGCGGACGAAGCGGGCGACCGCGGTGTGATCCTTCGCGCCGCCGGACCGCTCGACACCGCTGGCGACGTCGACTGCGAACGGCTCGGCGACGCGAATGGCGTCCGCGACGTTCTCCGGGGTGAGCCCTCCCGCGAGAACCACAGGTGAGGAGAGACTCCGAACCAGATCCGCCGTCGCGGACCAGTCGTGTGTCTCCCCCGTGCCGCCGGCACCGTCTTCGGTCGTCGAGTCGACGAGGATGGCGTCGGCCGCCTCGTCGATGTCGTCGGCGCGGTGGGGCGAGTCGGCGTCGACCACCGGGATCACCTTCGTCTCCGTCTCCACGCGGACGTACCCCAACTGCTCTGCGCTGAACTCGGCGTGGAGCTGGACCACGTCTGGCGCGACTGAGCGGACGGTGTCGACCGCCTCCTCCGGAGTGTCTGCCATCGTCACCAGCACGGACGTGAGAAACGGCGGTGTCCGCGCTGCCAAGTCCGCTGCCGTCGACCGGTCGACTTCGCGGGGTGTGTCTGCGGACACGTCCGTGATCAGCCCGACCGCGTCCGCACCGGTTTCGACGACTGCTCTGAGGTCGATGGCGTTCGTCACGCCGCAGATCTTCACTCTCGTCATCCTCGCATCCGTTCGAGGGCTGCTGCGGCGTCGCCCGTTTCGATGGCGTTCGCTGCGGCGTCGACGCCCTCGGAGACGGAGCCTGCGAGCCCGGCGACGTAGACGGCCGCGCCGGCGTTGGCGAGGATCACGTCCCGCTTGGGACCGGTGATCTCGCCGCGAACGATGCCCTCCAAGTCCGCCGCGTTCTCGTCTGGAGAGCCGCCGGCGATGGCCGACACCGGCGCGGTGTCGAGCCCCAGATCGTCCGGCGTGAGCGTGTACTCCGTCACGTCGTCGCCGTCGACCTCCGCCACGGTCGTCTCCCCGTGGAGTGCGATCTCGTCGGCCCCGTCGCCGTGGACGACGAGCGCGCGCTCCGTCGGCATGTGTGTCAGCGACTCCGCGATCTGTGGCACCAGCGCCTCGTCGTAGACGCCCAACACCTGCGCGTCTGCGCCAGCCGGGTTCGTCAACGGCCCGAGCACGTTGAAGATGGTCCGCATCTCCAATTCCTGTCGTGGACCGATGACGGCCTTCATCGCCGGGTGGAAGACGGGTGCGAGCATGAATCCGATCCCGTCCGCCTCGATGTCTGCGGCCACCTCCGGCGGCTCGGACTCGACTTCGACGCCAATCGCCTCTAACACGTCTGCACTCCCCGACGGAGACGAGACAGAGTAGTTGCCGTGTTTGGCGACCGTCACGCCCGCACCCGCCGCGACGAACGCCGAGGTCGTGGAGACGTTGATCGTGTCGTAGTCGTCACCGCCCGTCCCACAGGTGTCGACGAGGTTGTCCGCGTCTGGATCGATCGTGCGTGCCGCGTCGCGCATTCCCTGCGCGAAGCCGGCGATCTCTGCCTCGGTTTCACCCTTCGCGCGCAGCGCGGCGAGTAACGCCCCGATCTGTGCCTCCGTCGCCTCCTCGAAGATCGCGGTCGACGCCTCTCTCGCCTCCGCGACGCTCAAGTCCTCCCCGTCTGTCACCCGTCGTGTGTACGCCTGGAGTGTCATCGTGTTGTAGTCTGTGTGATGTGTCGTCTGTGTCGTTTTTGAGGCTTGTGTGGTGGTCCCCGACCCGACGGCACGTCGGTGTTCGCTCCGGCCCGTCTTCGCTTCGTCTCCGTCTCCGGTGTTCGGCCACTACCGGCAGTCGGTGGGGCGGGTTCTCTCCCATCGGTGTACGGTTCAGTCGTATGATGTACGAATATGTGCATCAATAAGAAGGTTGCGTAACTGGCACGCTTCGCTGTCCCGCTCGTCGTGGGCGAAGACGGCGTCGTCGACGCCCTGAAAGACGGCGTCGTTGACGCCCTGGAAGACGGCGCGGAGCTCTGCTGCGATCAGTGGTGATGACGTGTCGTCGGCGTCCCCGCCAGTACCCATACTGGACCGGTCGAGAGAGGAGATTATCGGTACTTCCCAACCGACCTAATCGGCGTGGTAAATCGCCGGTTTGACTACTCAAAAGTGTCTGGTTCCACATGTGTTCACACTACCGGAACCAGACGGTTGCCTTTCGGCGTCGGATGTGAAAGACCTAGCGGAAGAAGTCATCTCACCACTCCCGCTGCCGGGTGTCGAGGGGAGTCCCCTCGACCCCGGCGACATCTGGCTCGTCGTCATCTTGGCCTGTGTCAACGAGACCTCGATCTGGGAAACGTGCAAGGATACCGACGGAACACCGTGTGACGACACGGTTTTCACGTGGCTCCACACTCTCATAGTGATTAAGCAAGCTATTTACCAATAGGCGTAGTAGAGTCGACAATG
>CAKZQY010000390.1 GCA_937142015.1 uncultured Halobacteria archaeon | reverse complement strand
GGCTGGGTCACTGATCGTCGGACTATCGAAGCCACTGACCGTCGGACGGGCGGGTCCACTGGTCGACAGACAGAGTGGGTCACTGTTGTTCGGCCTCCAGTTCTCGTGGGTCGCCCCAAATTCCCTGTGGACGGTACCGGATGATCAGAATGAGCAACACTCCGACCAGCATCAGCCGGAAGGAGGCGAACTGACTCGACGAGATCGTCGGAATTTGGTCGTTGAGAAAGCGCGTGAACGCACGGAAGCCCATGATGATCGCCAGTCCGCCGACGACGCCCCGGTCGTTCCCGGCACCGCCGATCAGCATCCCGATCCAGACCAGCACGGTCACGTTGATGGTGAACAGGCCGGGCGAGACGGCACCGAAGAAGTACGCGTACAGCCCGCCGGCGAACCCTGCGAGCGCGGAGCCGTAGACGAACACGACGAGTTTGTACCGGAAGACGTTCTTCCCGAGCGTCTCGGTCACCTGTTCGTCGGCACGGATCGCCCGCAGGACGCGGCCGTACGGTGAGTCTGTGAGCCGGTGGACGACCCCGTAGATCAACAGCGCCAGCGCGCCGAACAGCAGTGCGGTGGCGAACAGGGTCGCAGCCCCCTCCGCAGTCTGGTTGGCAATGGGCTGTGGGAGGTTCCCGAGTCCGAGACTGCCGCCGGTGACAGACTGGAAGGTGCCGACCGTTCCGTGGACGATCTCGGCGACTGCGAGGGTGACGACTGCGAGAAAGTCGTCTCGGAGCCGGAGCGTCGAGACGCCCAGGATCGCCCCCAACAAGATCGCGGCGAGGACACCGGCGATCAGACCGATCGGCCACGACATTCCGAACCCGATTCCGGCGTACGGGTTCTGTGCGGTGAGAATAGCGGCGACGTATCCGCCGACGGCGAAGAAGGCGACCGGCCCGAAGTTGACGAGACCAGCGTGGCCGTACTGGAGGTTGACCCCGACGAGAATCATCGCGTACAACAGGAAGACGATACTGACGTTGAACAGGAACAGTGTCGACGACGGCGGCGCGACGAAGATCGGACTGAGCAGGAAGGCGACCGCCACCACGACCAACACTGCGCCCGCCCGCGTCGCGTCGACTGGGAGCCGGTCGAAGAAGCTCCCCGTGTCTGTGGTCTGTGACTCGCCTCGGCCGCGTCCGGCCGCGTTCGACTCGCCTCGGCCGCGTCCGGCCGCGTTCGACTCGTTTCGGTCGCGTCCGGCCGCGCTCGACTCGTTTCGGTCGCGTCCAGTCTCGTCACTCTCCTCGGAGGTCACGACGAACGCACCTCCTGATTGACGATCCCTCCGGGTCGCACGAGCAGGACGGCGATCAGGACGACGAACGCCATCGTCGTTCCGAAGTCGGACACCGCAGTCGGGAGGAAGGTGATCGCCAGCGAGATACCGATGCCGAGGAGGTAGGCTCCGACGACCGCACCGTAGGGGCTGCCGGCACCCCCGAGGATCGCAGCGGTGAGGATCAGGAGCAGCTGATCGAACCCCGTCGAGGGGTTCGCGGACCGGCTCACTGCCAGCAGGACGCCGGCGACGCCGGCGAGCCCGGAGCTGATCAGCCAGACGACGTGGCGAACGCGCTTGGTGTCGATGCCAGTCACCAGCGCCAGATCCTCGTTGTCGGCAGTCGCCCGCATCGAGATGCCGAGCATCGTCCGCGACAGAAACAGGTGCAGTGCGACGACAGCCGCCAGCGCGACACCGACGACGATCATCTGCTGGTCGGTGAAGAAGAACCCGAGCTCGTCGAAGCGGTACGTCGTCGGCGACGGTAACTCGAGGTAGCGAGCACTCGGTCCCGCGACCAGTCGCATCCCGTTCCGCAGTGCCAAGCCGGCACCGATCGAGGTGAGCAGGAGCGGAATCGGTCCGGCGTCGTTGAGCGGCTCGTAGATCAGCTGCGCGATACCCCAGCCGACGACGGCGGTGACGAGAAAGGAGACGACGAGCGCCACGGGGAGACCGAACCCGCCTGTGGACACGGCGACGAGCCCGGCGAAGGCACCGATGGTGATGAACTCGCCGTGTGCGAAGTTGATCATGTCGACGAGTCCGTAGACGAGGGTGAACCCGACGGCCCCCAAGGCGACGAACGACCCCAAGACGAGACCGAAGATGAGCTCTTGAACGAGTGGGAGAGCCATGATTGGGGTGCCAGTCAGTAGTTCTCGATGCTCTGTTTCAGCGTGTCGGCACCGATGGAGAACTCCTCGTCGAAGCCGTCGGGTGACACCGTCGAGACGGCGACATCACCCCACACGTTCCCGAACTGGGTGAAGTCGACCTGTGTCACCGCGCCTTCGTAGTTGATGTCGTCTCCCGCGTCCAGCGCGTCCTTGCCTTCGGGGAACGTCGACACTGTCGTCCCGCCCTCGCGGGTGACTGCCCCGATGTGTTGCTCGATGGCGGCCGGGTCGGTCGACCCGGCGCGGTGAATCGCCAGCGCGATCACGTTGGTTGCGTCGTAGGCGGCCACACCCCACGTGTGGATGTCCGCGTCGCCCGCCTCACTGAACTTCGGCTTGAACGCGTCGTAGTTGGGCCCCTGTGTGCTCCCGGCAGCGATCCACGCGCCCTCGGCCTCCTCGCCGACGGCCTCTATCAGATCCGGGTCCATCAGACCGTCCTCTAACAGGAGCTGTTTCCCGTACCCCCCAGCCGACCAGTCGCGGATGATCGTGGTGGCGTCCTCCAGACCGGCCGCCAGCGCCCACGCGTCGAAGTCGGCCTGGAAGAGCACGTTCAGCGACGACTGGTACGAGGACTGCCCCTCCGAGACCTCGACGCGCTTCGTGACGGTCCCGCCGAGGTTCTCGAATGCCTGCTGGAAGGAGTCTGCCCAGCCGCGCTCCCCGGCGCTGGTCCCGTTGAGGATGCCGACGTTCTGGAAGTCGTTCTCGTACATCGCCTGCGCCGCACCGGCTGTGTGGACGGTGTCTCCGATAACGGTCCGCCACACCCAGCCGTCGTCGTTCATCTTCTCTGGGGTCCCCTTGTCACCCCCCCGCGTGTCGAGGAACCGTGTCCCCGGCCACGGCGTCACGATTGGCGTCGTCTGCTGCTTGAGGAAGTCCCACAACGGGACGATCTCGCTGGAGAACAGTCCGTTGATCGCCACTGCGTTGTCGTTGTTGAGCAGTTGCTGGACGACCTGACGAGCCTGCTGCGGCTTGACCGCCGTGTCACGGCGACTGATCTCGAACTTCGCCCCGAGTGGCCCCCCGGCGTCGTTGATCTCGCTGACGGCCAAGTCGGTGGACTGTGTCACTGCCGGCTGGAGGAAGTCCCACTTCCCCGTCAGCGACGCTGGCTGCCCCACGACGACCTTGTCGGGTGACTCCTCGGTCGCTGTCGTGGTGTCGCCGCCCGTGTCCTCGGTTTCGGTGCTGCCGGTGGCCTCGGTTTCGGTGTCGTCGGTGGCTTCGGTCTCACCGCCCGTGTCTGCGGCCGTCGTGGCCGTGTCTCCACCGCCCCCTCCTCCCTCGGTGCCGACACAGCCGGCGAGGCTGGTCGTCAACACTGCCGATACCCCCGCCGCCTTCAGGAACTCGCGGCGGCTGTCGAGCGCGTCTTCGGCGTCTGGACACTCGGTCATAGTGGTGCGTTCACACGTGACACAATCGAGGATTTAACGTTACCGAATGGATTCGTCACCAGCGGCGTGAAGCCTCGGAGAAACAACGCGAAAAGAGACGAAACGGTAAACTCACCCCGACCGTCGGTTCGCAGTACTGTAGACACGAACTCGAAGAGGGACTACGTCGACAGTGGAAGATCGAGATGAACGGGACAGGTGTGCCAGCGTCCTACGAGACGGCCGTAGGCTGAGCAAGCCTGCGGCCTGTGGCCGCTGGTGGATAGCGACAGCTGTCCACAGAGAGGAGCTCATACGGTCGTGTGTAGTGATTTTTCGTGACTTCTGCGGTATCGGGCGGTATCACGTCGCTGCGATGCCCTCTGTCAGTCGTCGGTGGTAACGATCTACGCACGACCGTATCACACAGCCTGAATCACGGTATTGCCGACACAGAATCTTGCACTGTCACTCATGTGTTCTTTGAATAATCAATAATGTAAGAAACTGTACGAGATACTGTACGTCTATTGACTATTAGACGGCCTCATAGGGTCGTGCGTAGATAGTTACCGCCGACTCGACTCACAGGCGTCGTAACAGCGTGGTACCGTCCGGTACTCGGCACCCACTCGAAGATCTCTACGCACGACCCTATCAGACAGCGTTGTGAGAGCCTGTTTGGGAAGTAACGAGGGTGTCCTTTTCACCCTGTCACTGCCGGTGAACAGCACCGACGAGTGACGCGTGCCGAGTGCTGTGCGTGTTGACGATTGTGACTCAGGCACTTGTTCGTTTCGGGGCGGAGGCTGCTCGTTCAGACGGCACGACGGCGAGTCTCACGCTCGGAATTCTGATTCTGCCGTTCGAGGTCCCACCGAAGTGGTCTGTGTGCTCGATACGCTGTCGTCGAACGAGCTACTGTGTTCGGAACGCGCGGTCGCCAGCGTCGCCGAGTCCCGGGACGATGAACCCGTCCTCGTCGAGTTCGTCGTCGATAGCGACAGTGAGCAGGTCCGCTTCGGGGTACGTCTCCGTGATGCGAGTGATCCCGTCGGGCGCAGAGACGGCAGCGAGGACGAACAGGTCCTCCGGCTGTTCGCCGACCTCCGTGACGTGGTCGAGCACCGTCGACATGGTGGAGCCAGTTGCGAGCATCGGGTCGGCGACGATCACCGTGTCCGTCGCTCTGATTTCGGGGAGTTTCGTGTAGTCGATACTGATCGGGAACGTGCCGTCCTCGTCCATGCCGGCGGCCTCGTCGCGCCCGGCGGAGATCACGCCCTGTTTCGCGCGTGGGAACGCCTTCAGCAGTCCCTCGACGAACGGCGTCGCCGCGCGCAACACGTTGACGATCACCACGTCCTCCAGTCCGCGGACGCGTTCACCCGTAGTCTCCGCCAGCGGCGTCTCGATGGAGACGAACTCCGTCTCCATCGCGCCGTCGATGATCTCGTAGCCACAGATGCGACCCAGCTTGACCAACCCCTTCCGGAAGGCCACCTGTTCCGTCTCCACGTCTCGCAGCCGCGAGAGCGTGTGTTTGGCGAGCGCGTGGGTGACGACGTAGGCGTCGCCGCGTTGTTCGATCGGCATCTTGTCGGAGTTGGCGGCTGGTAGCCGTATAAAGCCAGCCGTTCGCCGGAGCCGCGCGAGGTGTTCACGCCAGTCGGCGGCGGGACGGCACGCGCGGAGCGACGCAACACAAACCCCAAACCCGTCGCCGCGCAACAGCCGACCGATCAACAGTGTCGTCACACGCCACAGAGTCGGAGCCGAGCGTCGCGCTCGGCGTCGGATTGGCAGCGTCGGCGTTTCTCCTCGTGCAACTGGGAGCGCTCGCACTGGTGCCGGACTTCTCGGCTGCTGGACTCCAAGCGACACCGGACCCGTCGGACCCGACGAACACCGTGGTGTACGTCGCCGCGATTCTCGTGATGACGGGGCTGATGCTGGCCGCGTTCAAGTTCGGCGTCGACCAGCTCGTGCGGGCGGTGATCCTGCTCACCAGCGGGATGTTGTCGTGGTACGTCTTCTCGGTCGTGCTCCCCGGCACCGCAGCGCTCGTCGCAGCCGGCATCGTGCCGGTGTTGTTGTGGCAGTACCCGGAGTGGTACGTCATCGACGGGGCAGGGGTCGTGATCGGTGCTGCCGCCGCCGGGGTGTTCGGGATTAGCTTCGGTCTCCTGCCCGCGCTGCTGTTGCTGATCGTGCTGGCCGTCTACGACGCGATCTCCGTCTACGGGACGGAACACATGCTGGATCTGGCCGCGGGGGTGATGGACCTCCGAATTCCGGTCGTGCTCGTGATTCCGCTGTCGCTCGACTACTCCGTGTTGGACGACGATCTGGTCGCGGAGGCGGACGCACTCGACGACGAAGAGGGAGACGACGAAGAGGGAGACGACGAGACCGCGCCAGACGGACCCGTCCCCGACGGCTCCGGTGAACCAGTCACCGACGGCTCCGATGAATCAGTCACCGACGACTCCGGTGAACCAGTCGCCGACGACTCCGGTGAATCAGTCGCCGACGACGGCGACACCGCTCCCCAGTCGACGGACGACACCGACGAGACGCGACGGGAGGTGTTCTTCATCGGCTTGGGAGACGCGGTGATGCCGACAGTGTTGGTGGCGTCGGCGGCGTTCTTCTCGCCGGCCGCCTCACTCGGTGTTCCGGGGCTGCCGAGTCTGAACCTCCCGGCGCTGCTCGGGATGGTCGGCACGTTCGCCGGGCTGGCCGTGTTGCTCCGGATGGTGTTGTCCGGACGCGCACACGCCGGCCTCCCGCTGTTGAACGGCGGGACGATCGCCGGCTACCTCGTCGGCTCGCTGCTCTCGGGTGTGTCGCTCGTGACTGCGCTCGGTCTGGGACCGTACCTGTGATAGTGATTACTGCGAGTCTTTACCGCCGTGGTGACTCGTATCGGCGACCAGAGCGTCTGAGCCGTCGATTTTCGATGCCGTCCATAGAACTATTCGCAGTAATCACTATGAGTCGAGACGACACTCGGCCGACGGAGCGAGACGACGCTCGGCCGACGGAGCGAGACGACACTCGGCCGACGAGCCGAGACGGCGCTCGGCCGACGAGCCGAGACGGCACCCCACCCGTCCGCACGGACGGCGGAACCGGACAGCGGCGCTCACTGCTCGCAGACCCACGCGTTCGGGGAGTGCTCGGCACGGGCGGGTTCTTCCTCGCGGTGCAGGTGCTCGCACTCGCGGTCACGCCGCGGCTCGCCTCACGAGGCATCAGCTACGGCGACGGCGGCGGGGCTGCGCTGCTCCCGCTCGTCGCCGGGCTGGCGCTCGGGACGCTGCTCGCGCTGGCGGTCGCGCGGTGGGGTCTCTCGCCCACGTTCCTCCGCGGGCTGACGGTCGTCTCTGTCGGGGTCTCCGTCTGGTTCGCCGCGGCGGCGTTCCTCGGCCCGATTCTCGGTCTGTTCCCCGCTGCGCTCGGGACTGTCGCCGTCTGGCGAACCCGACGGTGGACGGTTCGCAACACGGTCGCGGCGGTCGGGGTGGCCGGCGCAGCGGGCGTGTTCGGGGCGAGTCTCACGCCCGTCTACGCCGCCGTCGCGCTCGCCGTCGTCGCCGTCTACGACGGCTACAGCGTCTACTACTCCGGACACATGATCGAACTCGCGGACGCCAGCGCACGGCTGGAGCTCCCGACCGCGTTCGTCGTCCCGACTGACGGCGCTGGCGGCGACGGCGGCGAAGCCAGCGAGACGGGTGAGGCGACGGAGACGACAGTGGTCGTCGCGGACGGAGAGCAGGCGGAGCCAGCGAGCGGCGGCCCGCGGGTTGCGATGCTCGGTACGGGTGACGCGCTGTTTCCGGCGCTGTTGGCCGCGAGTGTTCAGGCTCACCACGCGACGATCCAAGTCGTCGGCGGTGGCCCTCCGTTGGGACTCGCACCCGAGGCGATCGGTGCCGCGCTCGGCGGTATCGCCGGCTTCCTGCTCTTGCAGGCTGTCGTCCAACGACGCGGCGGTGTTCACGCCGGCCTGCCGCTGATCAACGGCGGAGCCGTCGCTGGCTGGCTGCTGTCGGGCGGCGCTGGACTGGTGTGAACGCAGTGTGACGACACTCGTCCCCCTCCCTGTCGAGTACCGAACGCTCGCCATCGAGTGTCGGACGATCCGACAGTCTCAGTCGATCTGGCCCTTTTCGGGGACGCCCTCCCGCACTTTCACCGCGACACCGCTGTCGAAGTCCACCATTCCGACGGCTGGGAGCTCTGCACGACCGACGGCGAGCAGTTCGCCGCGCTCGTGAACCACCAGCACTTCGTCACGCGGTCGGATCGCGGGGTCCGCGTCGACCACGAACGTTGCGAAGGCGTTCTTCTCGTCGCGGACGAACGGCTCGCTCTCGTCGCCGACGACGACGCGGTTGGCGGGCGCGGGGAGCGCGGCGGCGAGTCGCCGCCCGCCCGCGACGCCGAGGGTGAACCGACCGTCCGTCCCGAAGCTCACCAGCCGCTCACCGTCTGCGAGCACCTGTCGCGGACGACCACCCGTCGACCGCCGCACGTCGAGCGTCGACTCGGCTCTCGCCGCTTCGCTCTCGGAGTCACACTCTCCCGCGTCCTCGCTCTCGGAGTCACGCCCTCCCACGCTCTCGGAGTCACGCTCGGGCGGGAACAGTGCTCGCCCCGCACCAGCGCCGAACTGGTAGTCAGCGACGACCCGGAGTTGGGCGAGGTCGCGTCCGTCGGTCACAGCAGAAACGTCTCCTCACGCTCGCTCGCGTCGAGGAACGTGGTCGCGGCCTCGGCCAACTCGTCTGCGGCAGACGGTCCGAACGCCATCACTTCCGTACGGACACCCTCGTGGCGGAGGTGGCGACAGAGCCGCGAGAAGTCGCCGTCGCCGGTCGCCAACACCAACACGTCGACGTGGTCCGCCAGCGTCACCGCGTCGAGACTCATCCCCACGTCCCAGTCGGCCTTCTGTGAGCCGTCCCGGAACGTCTTGATGTCCTTGATCCGCGTCTCGAAGCCGATGTCCCGCAGCGCCGAGAAGAACGACTCCTCGTCTGGCGACTCCGCGCGGATGACGTACGCGATTGCCCGAACCAACTCGCGGCCCTGCACTGCCTTCTCCAACAGCTTGCTGTAGTCGACCTTCCGGGAGTAGAGACTCTGTGCGGAGTGGTAGAGATTCTGCGCGTCGGCGAGGACTGCCACGCGCTGAGCGTCGTGAACACTTGTCACGTCTGTGGGACGTGCGCGTGGCGATATATTCCTATCGTGGCCGTCACCCGTGATCGTGACCGTCGCCGTGGTCGTGGCCGTCGCCGTGGTCGTGGATACCGCCGTCACCAGCGACAGCGGTGCCGTCGCCGTCGATCATGTCGGCGTTCTTCAGGTTGTCTCGTTCCTCGAAGTCCTCGACGGCGTTCATCACGTCCGCCTGCGTGATCGTCCGACGGTCTTCGGTCAGCGCCTCCAACACCGCTTCGCGCAACACCATCCGGAGATCGCTGCCAGTCAACCCCTCCGTGCGGTCGGCGACCTCTTCGGGGTCGAAGTCGCCGACCTGCATCTCGCGGGTGATCACACGCAGGATGTCCGCGCGCATCTCTCTGTCCGGTCTCGGGAAGTTGACGATCTCGTCGAAGCGTCGCCACGCGGCGGCGTCGAGCTGGTCCGGGTGGTTGGTGGCCGAGACGAGCAGCACCTCGTCGTTGATCAGCGAGATGTCGTCGATAGACTTCAGCAGGGTGTTGACCGCACGCTTGAGCGCGGCGTGTTCGTCACTGCGGCGAGTCTTGGCGACGGAGTCGAACTCGTCGATGAACAGGATACAGGGGGCGAGTCGCTTCGCCACCTCGAACGTCTTCTCGACGTTCTTCGCAGTCTCGCCGAGGTACTGACTCGTCACCATCGACAGCTTCACTTCGACGACCGGGAGTCCGAGTTCGTGGGCGACACCGCGAGCGACGCTGGTCTTCCCCGTCCCCGGCGGACCGACGAACAACAGCTTCCCGATCTCTCGGAGACCGATCTGTGCGAGGTAGTCGCGGTGTTCGATCGCCGTGACGAGCTTCTGGATCTCACCCTCCTGATCCCCGGTGAGCACGAGATCGTCCAGCGTCGTCTCGATCTCCTCGGGCGCACGGACTGTGACCAGATCCAGCATCTCCGCGTCCTCTTCCTCGTCGAAGTACTCCTCCAACAGCGCGTCGATCCACACACGGTCGGCTTGGATCGGTCGAGTCTCCTCGCGGGCGTCCTCGTAGGACACGTCGAACTCGTCGCCGTCCGAACTGTCCTCTGCGACGGCCGCCAACACCGGGTTCGAGCGGAGCCGATCCTCGTCCACGCGATCTAACAGCCACGAGACGGCCATGTCCGGTTGAGTGAGCGACAGGGTGCCGTCGAAGTCGTCTCTGTCCGTGAAGAGCTCCTCCGAGACCGCCTCCCACGGTCGTTCCACGCCCGTCGCAGTCTTCGCGTTCGACTCCGTCACACGCAGCGGTCGTTGGACGCCGCCCGGCTCGTCACCCTCCTCGTGTTCCGTCCAGAACACGCGGCGGTACCGCGGCGGCAGGTCGTCTGCGTCCAGTGACCGGTCGTCGTTGTACCGGCTGGCCGTCACGAGGAGTTCGACCACGTCGACTGCCGGAGCATTCATCCTGCACACGTACGTCCCGGTTTCTGTTAAGGCCGTCGGAGCGCAACGCGAGACGGCGACGCGAGGACCAGTCAGCCGTCCCGCTCGTGGACCCAGAACTCCTCGGCGACGGTCGACTCCTTCTTGAAGATCGGCACCTCCTCTTTCAGCCGGTCGATCCCGTCGGAGACCGTCTGGAACGCCTCTTCGCGGTGGCCGGCGAGCACGACGACGAAGACGATGTCCTCGCCGTCCGGAATCACCCCGACGCGGTGGTGTGTCGCCACCTCGAAGACTCCCTCGCGGTCCGTGAGTTCACGCTCGATCCGAGCGAGTCGGTCGGCCGCGACTCCCTCGTACTTCTCGAACGCGAGGTGTGTCGTCCGGTCGTCCTCTGGCGAGTCTCTCGCGCGGACCCGACCTGTGAACGTCGCTATCGCACCCGACCGGTCTGCACTTTCCGACTGTTTCACGCGCTCGACGAGTGTCTCCAGTGTCACGTGTGGCTCCACGTCCTCGACGAGCGAGACGAGCCGGTCTGCGGTGAGCGTGGCGTCCTCCCCGTCGAAACGAGCGACGACATCACCCGGAACGATCTCGGAACTGGTCGCGGTCGTGTCCCCTCCCTCACCCGGTGGGTCGTCAGTCGGCACTGCATCACTCGGCACTGCGCCACTCGGTACTGCCGCGTCCGGAAGGGGTCCCGTGACGACCGTCGGGAGACGGAGTCTGGTGAACCCGCGGATCAGCGCGTAGTCGTACGCGGGTGCGAGACGGTCGAGCACGTCCGTGAACGAGTCCTCGTGGATCGCCGTTCGAGAGACACCGTCGGGAGAGAGCGTCACCTGTGCGTCGGCCGGATGAGTGTCGTCGACCGAGACAGTGTCGTCGGCCGAGACAGCGTCGTCGACCGAGACAGCGTCGTCGCCTCCGCCACCGTCGCCGTCCACACGCGAGACAGTCGCCACCCGTCCGTCCAGTCGCTCGGCTGCGGTCTCGACGACTGTCGGGTCGACGCCGCCGACGATACTGAGCGCCTGCATACCTCCACGGCAGTGTGGGAGGGTGTTAGCGGTTGCGACTGGCGAGAGCACGATTTCGACTCGGAACCGCCGTGACCGACAGTATCAGTCAGTCGCCGCGTCGACGACGAGACACTCGTCGGCACCACGCTGGAACTCGAAGTCGACAGACCGGATCGACGGATCGTGGCCGGCCCGTTCCACGTCGAGGAGGAGATCGTCCAGTCCGTCGTACCGCTGTGTCCCGAAGTCGACGAGTGGGAACAGTCTGAGTTCCCCGCGGGCGACGCGACACAGCTCCCGCAGCGCCTGCACGTGGAACGCGTGGTCGAACTCCTCGGCGTACAGACACAACAGGTGACCAGACACGACGAGGTCGAAGCTGTCGTCGGGGAACGGAAGCCGCGGGAGCGCGGCCGGGAGGTACTGACCCGGAGACGCGGTGTAGTCGGCGAGGAACCGACCGAGCGCCGCCCACCGGTGGGACGCTACGTCTGCTGGGCCGTCGTACACGTCCCAGACGTACAGGTCTGTCACGTCGTCGAGTGCAGACATCGCCCGCCGCACGTCCTGCCGACCACGCTCGGCGACCCTCTCCACACCGGGACCGTACACTGGATCGACGGCGTACGCCTCCGCCCCGCGAGCGCGAGCGCCGGCGACGAACCCACTGGCCCCTCCCGGACAGTCCAACACGCGCTCGCCTGCCAGCGACGCTGGATCGAGGTCCAAGATCCTTCTGATCGGAGACGCTTTGCGAGGTACTGAGACTCGGAGCAAGGTGACGGCACACTCTCTCCGTCACACCTACGCCGTACAGTCGATCATGAACGGGATGGATACCCGAACACTTCAGAAACTCCTCGGTCACGCGAAGATCAAGACAACTGAGCGGTACCTCAAACTCGCACAAAAGGACATTGCAGAGCGTGGCCGCAGATACGAGGCCGGGTCCGAGAAGTGAAAGCTCTGACATAACGGTCAGACGCCGATATCACAGGGGCGTTATATGGCTGTGAGAAGCGCGTGAGACGGTTTTTGTTGAGTTTCAGTGGGTAAACAACCAGAGAGAACGCCGTCTCTCACGGTGTGAGTGGTCATACGGGGAATCTGTCAAAGACTTACTGCGATAAATGCCAGAAAGGCAACAAAGTTAGCAAGATATTTAGTATTGGGATGTGTAGCTCAGTATATGGAAGAATTTCTGGTTTCTTCGATCAAACGACTTTACGATGAGAGCCACAGAGCACTTGAGCAAGGGGAAGAAACTCGTAGGGGCGAATCTATCATAGATAGGTACAATGAACTACTAGAAGAAGTGAAGAAAAACCACCCGGACAATAGTAGAATTCAGGAACTAAAACCAGCATCAAAGACAGGGTGGAATGGCCGAGTACATCCAAACGATGTACAAAACGTGAAATTCGGTTTAACAACCATTGCTGACTCTGCTGGGCTAGATCTAGAAGATTTTAAAGATGTTGGCGGAGAAAGTGAGATGCAAATTATAAAAATAGAAAATAACCAGTCTCAATCGCAGAATCAAAGACAAGAACAGTATGTGAAGATTGAAGAAATATATGAGGATGTTGATCGAGCAATGGCACCAAAAGAGAAGAAAGAAACTGTAAAAGAATATATTAAAGAATTTAAAAATGAATTAGAAAGTGAGAGCCCAGATAAGAATCGAATGATAGAAATAATTTCATTTGTGAGGGATACAAGTACACAAGTGGCCTCCAAACTGGGAATAATGGCACTACAACGTGGTATCGATATCATAGGTTCTATGTAATGCAGACGTACTCTGGACACACCAGCTCCCCCAGCTTGGACGACGCCGGAGAAACTGATCGGGTCAGAAAGCCATCAGACGGTTCAGAACGGCTTGAGTGATAGACGAGTGTAGAGAAGCCTTACTGTGTTATCTCCACCTGTAACCAGCTTTTCAGCCAATCTGGCTTAGTACCGCTTCAATGCTGAACCGCTAGATATAACCGATAGACGGCCTGTTCCGAGTATCTAGCAGTTCACGACTGAAGACCCACTTAGAAGAGGTGAGTGTCCGCTACTGGTTGTACTCTTTCAGGGAACTCCTGCAACGACCGACTGCACGTCGCCGACTCACCAGATTAACCGGCACAACCAAGAGGTGTAGTAACGAATGTGGACCAAAACTTCAGCAATGTGTCAGACAGATAGATGTCTGCGCCGTAGGGGCCAAAGGTTTGGTGAGATCACCTGATAGCTTTGCGTTTCCATACTGCTCGTATCACAGAGTCACTATCTCAAATGGTAGAGACGCCTCTTAGTTGGTGTGTCCCCGATTCAATCACCTATCCCCCAATCCTCGCACGTATGCATGTCGCAGTCGGACGTGGTTCCTATGTCCTATAGGGAGTTCAGTGACCACAGATTGGGCGTACTAGCGAACCAGTCGCTCGTCGTCTGTGAACCCGGCTCGCGGCGTCCGACGCCACGAGCCCCAACAACCCGTGCCACCCGCTCGCACCGCGTCAACCGTGTCGCCGGCACCACTCGGCGACACGTCCGACCGAGTCTCGCTCGCCAGTGCGTTCAGCGGGGGCGGCGGCACTGTCGTGCCGTCTTAGCGTACGTGGCTGCCGCTCATAAGGTTTCCGGGGAATATGCCCTCAGTTATCACGGGTGATATCTTGGATCTACAGTCGTCGAGATCGGCAGTCGTCGTGTGTTGGTGTGTCACACACAGTGGCTCTCGACTGCGGCGGCGGCAGTTGCGGTCCGTCGACTTCGTCGGTAACGCTCGTGACGGTCGCTATCCGTCGACTTCGTCGGTAACGCTCGTGACGGTCGCTATCCGTCGACTTCGTCGG
>CAKZQY010000389.1 GCA_937142015.1 uncultured Halobacteria archaeon | reverse complement strand
CGTGCCCGACACCCGCTCGGAGACTGTCTCGCGGAGGCTGTCGATCACGAGTTCGAGGTTCGGTCCCTCGGTGTTAATTGCCGGGACAGTGTTTCACGCGACGCGGCGCAGTCAGGTGTCGAACACTGACTCGCGGTCGTCGTCGAGCAGTTCGTCGAGCTGTTCGCGTTCGTTGCGAATCCACTCGCCGAGATCGAGCGCCATCACGTACGCCGCCTCGCCGTCGCCGTAGTAGCTGGGTTCCTTGCGGACCGGCTCGAACCCCTCGGAGTCGTACAGTCGCTGCGCCTTCCGGTTCGACGCCCGCACCTCCAGCTTCACCACGCTCGCGCCGACGCGGGCGAGTCGCTGGAGCGCCTGCCGGAGCAGTCGCCGTCCGAGCCCGTCACGCTGTGCGTCGGGACGGACCGCGAAGTCCTTGATGTGGCCGATGTCGCGGCCGTGGTTCGGCATCGAGTCGCCGACGACGTAGCCGAGAATCCCGCTGCCGTCCGTGTACGACGACGCGGCGGGATCGACTGTCGGCCCGTCGCTGACCGTCGCCTCCGCGACGAGGAAGGCGGGCGCGTCCAACAACCCCTCGAAGGCGGCGTACGGCCACGGCTGGTCGAACACCGCCTTCTCGATCCGGAAGACGGACAACAGATCCTCCCGACCCGCCTCTCTGAGTCTGACGGGCGCTGCGCTGTCGTCACCGCCACCGGGGTGTGGCGTCGTCACGCCTCCGCGTTGTACCGGGACGAATATAAGCGGCGTGGCCGGGCAGAACGCGGTTCTCGGCGGGCCAACCGGATCACCACAGCGACGGCCGGACACCCGGGCCGCTACGGCGACGACCGGACACACGGCCCGCTACAGCGACAGTTCGACTTCGCCGTCCACCGACGGGAGTCCGGAGACGGCGACCGTCGTGCCGCCGGGACCGCTCTCGACGATGTCGATCCGCGCGCCGAAGGAGGTCTCCATCCCGGAGACGACGCTGTCGACGTTCGCTCCGATGTCCGCGCTGGTGTCGATCGCACAGATTCCCACCGCCTCGTTGCGTCGGAGGTGGCTGAGGAAGTTGGAGTTGAGGAACCGGTAGACGGAGCGTGTGTCGTCTGCGGCCGCACAGAGACTCGAACAGAGGAACACGCCGACTCGCAGCCGGTCGGCCTGCTGGCGGGCGTCGGCGACCAGCGCCGACAGCTCCAACCCGAGTGTCGTCAGGTCGCCCGGATCGTCGACTGCGGCGATCCTGTCGCCGCTCGCTCGCCCCTCGCAGGCGAGCACACACGCTCGGTCGCCCGCACCGGCGGCCACGCCGTCGAGTTCGCGCGTCACCACGCGACCGCGGTCGTTCGTCGCCAACACGACCGACTCCTCGTCGTCGCCCGCAGCGACGAGCCGGTAGAACACCTCACGCAGCGCAGACTCGTCGTCGCCGGTGAGCAGGATGCTCGTCCCGTCGTCGATCACGCCCAGTTCCGTTCCGGTGTCGAAGCCGCCAGGAGTCACACTCATACGTCCACCTCCGTCTCCGTACGCGCAGACAGCAGCGACTGTCTGAGCTCTAAGATCTCCATCGCCGTCTCGGCGAACCGCTGGAGATCAGCCCGCTCCGGCTCCGAGAACGTCCGCGGCTCGTTGTCGAGCGCACACACCTGTCCGATGACGTGTCCGTCCGGCGTCGTCATGTTCGCACCCGCGTACGACCGGATGCCGAGCGTCCGGAGCTGTTCGTTCTCCGAGAACCGACTGTCCGCCTGCACGTCCTCGACGACCATCACGTCCTCTTGGAGCATACTGTGGGTGCAGATCGTGTCCTCGCGGGTGAGCGAGTCCCAGTCGGCTCCCGAGCAGGCGAGAAAGTCCTCCTCGTCTTCCTCGATCAGCCCGACGAACGCCACCTCGATGTCGAAGTGACTGGCGATCAGATCCGTCAGCCGGTCGAAGCTGTCCTCGATGGGGAGCTCGTCGACGTCGTACGCCGACAGCGCTTCGAGCCGCGACTCCTCGTTGTCCGGGCGGAGGAAGCCGACCTGTGCGCTGTGGTCGATCAGGTCCTCCACGACGAACGCGAGCTGCTCCGTGGCGTCTGGGAGATCCTTGCTGACGTACTCGACGATCAACTCCTCGAAGGAGGCTGTGTCGACCTCTCCCGGCCGAACGTCGGTGTACAGCACACACGGCGTCTGTGGCCGCTCCGCGCGCAGCGTGTCGACGACGTCCAGCCCGCTCCCGTCCGCCAGATCGTACTCCGTGACGACACACGCCACTGGCTCCTCGGTGATCGCCTCACTCGCCTCCGCAACCGTCGTCCGTGTGATCGGATCGAGAGTCGAGTCTGCCGACAACGCCTCCGCGGTGTCCGCAACTGCCCCCTCCTCGTCGATACAGAGCACTGTCCGTGTATTCACGTCACATACTACGGTAATCGGGAAGTACAGTCTTTCGATACGGTCTCGACAGGTCGCCGGTCGTCGGCGGTACTGTAGCGACAGGTCGTCGCCGGTACTGTAGCGACAGGTCGTCGCCGGTACCGTCGCTCACGGATCACCGAAATCGTGGCCGACAGGCCACAGACCCACCACAGTCTGGCCAGAGGATTCTTGCCTGTCGAAGCCCCACTGTACGTGAGGCACGGTTGTGATGGGACACGTGTTCGACGAACGGCGGGTGGTCACAGTCGACAGTCTCATTCGAACAGCGAGGGTGACTGGTTGGAAGCAAGGGACGAACTCGAAATGAGACCGAACGACGACGTGAGACCTCGAACGACATCGAGCGACGACCACGAGCAGGCGGCAGCCTCGGGTGGAGACGGAGAGACGGGAAGCGAGAGTCGTGAACTGCCAGACACTCTCGACGGACAGGCAGCGAGAGCCCAGCTGTACGACGTGATGGACGACGAGTCGTTGTCGTTGCCGGAGAAGCGGTCGTGGGCCTTGGAGATCGGTCGTCGGTACCTCGACTTGGAGAACGGGCACGTCGAGCGAATCGACGGCGGCACTCACGAGGTCGTCGCTAGCGTCGGCGGACCGCCGAGTCTCCTGCCAGAGGGGGAACGCCTGCCCGCAGCGCGGACGTACTGTCGACGGACGATTCAGCAGGACAGCGCGTTGGCGCTGTCGGACGCCGGAGCGGAGGGGTGGGAGTCGGACCCCGCGTACGACGAACACGGGTTCGACTGCTATCTCGGTGCGAGTGTCGTCGTCGACGGCGACACGTACGGGACAGTCTGTTTCATCTCCCGCGACGCGCGGTCGACGACGTTCACCGAAGACGAACGAACGTTCGTGGAGCTCGTCGCCAGACTCCTCGGCCGGGAGCTAGAGGCGAACAACTACAGAGCGGCACTCGACGAGGAGAGTCGCCACCGCCAGCGGGAGGCCAGACTCCGGAGCGGGCTGTTCGCCGCCGCGCCGGACGCGATTCTCGTCGTCGACGAGACGGACGAGATCGTGGAGGCGAACAGTCGGGCGGCGTCGCTCACGGACTACGCGGAGTCGGAACTTCTCGGACGATCGCTGCGAGACCTCTGTCCGCACGACGACTGGGACCAGTACGCCACCACGCTCCGGCACGCGGTCGAGCGCGACGGCACCGTCGACACGTTCACCGACGGGCGACCGCTCGAACTGTGTCGTGCAGACGACACGACCGTGCCAGTGGCACTCAGTGCCGGCGCGGTCACCGTCGACGGGAAGCGCTACCGACAGCTGGTGTTGCGTGACGTGACGGACCGGCGAGAGCGCCGCGAGGAACTGCGGCTGAAAGACCGCGTGTTCGACGAGGTCGACGTGGGACTCACCATCGCAGACGCCGACGAGGAGGACTTCCCGCTGGCGTACGTCAACGACGCGTTCGAGGAGATGACCGGCTACGAGCGGTCGGACGCGCTCGGTCTGAACTGTCGGTTCCTCCAGGGGCCGAACACGGACCCGGAGTCGGTCGCGGAGATTCGGGCGGTGCTGGACGCCGAGGAGACGCTCCGAACACAGCTGCGCAACTACCGCCGCGACGGCACACCGTTCTGGAACGAGCTCACGGTCACGCCCATCGAGAACGACGACGGGCGGGTGACCCACTTCGTGGGGATTCAACGCGACGTGACAGAGCGGGAGCGCCGCGAGCGACTGATCCGCGTGCTGAACCGCGTGATCCGACACAACCTCCGCAACGAACTCAACGTCATCCGAGGCTACGCCCAGTCGCTCGCCGACCGGACGGACGGAGAACGACCGCCCGAACTCGACAAGATCGTCGATACCACGGCGGGGTTGGTCGAGACGACTGAGACAGCGAGACAGCTCGAGACGCTCGCCGACGAAGACCGCGAACTGCAGCCCACACGCGTCGTCCCGGCGGTGCGAGAGGCTGCGGCGGCCGTGCGGGAGGCACACCCAGACGCGACTGTCGAGGTGGCGAGCGTCGTGGACGCAGACCGAGTGGCGTTGGCGACGGATCGCCTCCGCGACGTGGTGGCCGAACTGATCGAGAACGCGGTGGTCCACACGGACGCCGCGACGGCTCACGTCCGGATCGCGCCACAGACCGACGACGACGGCCTCCACGTCCACGTCACCGACGACGGCGACGGCATCCCGGAGCAGGACCGACGCGTCCTCACCGGCGGCGAAGAGACGAAACTCGACCACGCCAGCAGCCTCGGCGTCTGGCTCGTCGCGTGGCTCGTCGACGAGTTCGGCGGCCGAGTCGACGTGCGCGAGTCCGACACCGGAACGACTGTCACTGTCACGCTCCTCCCTGTCGAAGCGTAGTGGCTGGCGTCGAGACTATCGCTACTCCGTGCGTGCAGCTTCGAGACTGTGTGAGAGCACGTGGCCGAGGAATCCCACACTCGGAATGAGAAATACCGTCCCGTGGACCCACGCGTCGTACTCGACGTTGGTCGGCTTCGTGACGAGGAAGAGTCCGTAGAGGACGAACATGACCAGAACCCACAGCGCGGTGATTACCAAAAACGGCACTGCCTCGCGGGCGGTCGTGACGACCACCGTCTGGAAACTGTCTGTCACGTTCGGGGTGGTGTGTGGCGACGGATAAAAATCTCTACGCACGACCCTATCAGCCGTCGATGGGTGGCCGCGCGAGCGCGACTTCGCGTTCGACGGCGACCTCGCCGTCTCGGAGTTCAGTCGCCACGACACGACGTGGCATCTCTCCGCTGGGGAGTTCCCACGCGCCGGTGACCTCACCCTCGCCGCCAGCGGGCACCGTCCCGGTACTCGACTGGCTCTCGACAGTCTGGCCGTCGTACACGGTCAGTGTTCCGAGTCGGAGTTCCACCGGCACGTCCGTGGGGTTCTCGACCGTGACACGCAGCACGTACGTCCTGTCGGTCGCGCCGCGGACGACCGAGCGCGCCACCGTCTCGGTGACGGGCGTCTCCGGGAGGAGATCGTCACCGACCGTGACCGCGTCCGTGCCGGCGCTGGCGGTCGCCGTTCGCGTGGCCGTCGCCGTCTCCTCGTCGCCGCCGAACAGGGACTCGACCGCGAGACCGCCGAACGTCACCACCTCGATCAACACTGGGATCACGAACGCCACCAACGCAACCCACTTGATCCAGCCGCGCCGTGTGGTCTCTGTCTCCTCGTCCGCCTCCCACTCGTCCCCGGAGGTCATCTGACTGTCCGACCCCGTCGCTGTCGCGTCGTCCCCATCGTCTCGTGGGCCGTCTGGCCCGACGGTGTCGTCTGTGTCGGTCATCGTTGTCGGCTGTCTCAGTCGTGTCAGTTGCCGGCGGCGGCACGGCGGCAGTTCAGACCGGGAACGGGACACTCCCCGGGCTGAGAATCCCGTCGGCGACCATCGAGTACAGCGGGATGCCGTACGCCAGGACGACCAGCACGACAGCGACCGCGAACCACAGCTTCAGGTTGTCGAGCACCTTCGGGCTGTCAGTCGCGGTCGACAGCGGCTCCGGCAGTTCCCCGTTCACGCGGAGGTTCGCGTTCGGCGGGCTGAGCGTCCACGTCGCCAGCATGACCGCGAGGAACATGACCGCGCCGACGAACAACACGGTGCCGCCGAGCGCGATCTGCATCTGCATCTCCGCGATGCCGCCGACCACGGTGTCGTAGCTGAACTGCTGGTACTCCGGCTCTGCGGTCCGGCGTGGCACCCCCGCTAGCCCGGCGCGGTGCATCGCGTTCGACATCAACACCATACCGAGGAACCAGACGTACGGCTGGAGTGCGGCCACGCCGCGCAGTTTCAACCGCTTGCCGGTGATCTGTGGCACCAGCCAGTAGGACACTGCCATCAGTGTCAGTGCGAACGCCGTCCCAACTGTGAGGTGGAAGTGACCCGGCACCCACAGCGTGTTGTGGACGAGGTAGTTGATGTTCATCCCGGCGTTGATCATCCCCGAGAAGCCGCCGGCACCGAACATGATTCCCGACAGCGCGATGCCGGTGAACGCCGGCCGGTCCCACGGGAGCGAGCGCAGCCACGAGAGGTAGCCCTCGCCGCCGCGCTGCCGTGCGCCGTGCTCGATGCTCGCAACCACGGTGAACAGCGTCAGCAACGACGGGAGCAACAGGAACATCGTGTTCGTCATGGCGACGAACTTGAACCCGGCCGGCACACCCGGGTCCGTGTACTGGTGGTGGAAGCCGACCGGCGTCGAGAGGATCAGGAACAACACGAAGACGACGCGTGCGAGCGGGTCGCTGAACAGCCGCCCGCCCGCCAACTTCGGCAACACGGTGTACCAGATCATGTACGCCGGCAGCAGCCAGAAGTACACCACCGGGTGGCCGAAGTACCAGAACAGCGTCCGCGTGAGAAGCGGGTCGACCTGCCCGATCAGTCCGAGTGACCACGGGATCAGGAAGACGACCACCTCGACGGCGACGCCGAGCGTGGAGAGGTACCACATCAGCATCGTCGTCATCACCATGAACGACTGGAGCGGAATCCGACTGTCCGGGTTCGCCGAGCGCCACTCCCGGTACTGGAGGAACCAGTCGACGCCCGCGATCCACGAGCCGACGATCAACAGCGCCGCCCCGACGTAGAACAGCGGGTGTGCCTCCAGCGGCGCGTAGAACGTGAACAACACGTCTGCACTCGCGGGGATGTCTGGGAACAGCCCGGCGACGATAGTCGAGCCCGCAAACAGCGTTCCGAGCGTCATCGTCCCGATCCACAGCCACGTCAGACGTTGGCTGGTGGGCGCGACACCGAGACTCCGGGTGTTCGCCCAGTGGAACAGGCCGGTGATCCCGAAGGTGGTGAACACCAGCGCGAGCAGGACGCCGTGGGCGGTCAGAATCGTGTAGTAGTCCGCCGAGGCGATCACGCGGAGGACGCCCGTGCGGTGGAGCGCCTGCACGAGACCGAACAGCGCACCGACCGCGAACGAGAGAAACGAGACGCCGAACAGCACCCGGACAGCCTGCGCGGCGTTCGGGTAGCGGTCGACGAACGCCCGCCGGCGCTCGGTCCCGTCGATTTCGACGTACGACTCGTCCGTCTCCTCCGGCGTCTCGCCGGGCGCGTCAGTGACGTTGTCTGGGTGTTCTGTCGCCATCAGCTACCTCCCGACGCCTCGACGGCGTCAGCGTCGGGCGCTAACTCGAACTGCGACTGCGACACCACGGTCAGCTTCCCAGCCATCGTGTGGTGGCCCGACCCGCAGTACTCGTGACAGACGATGCCGTGTGACCCGGTCTCGTCGAAGGTGACCGAAAAGGTCGCCACCTGTCCGGGGATGACCATGCTGTTGACGTTCGTGCCGGCGAGGTTGAAGCCGTGCATCACGTCCGCGGACGTGACGTGGAACGTCACCTGCTCGTTCGCTGGCACCTCGATCGCCTGACTCGTGCCGGGGTTGAACAGGAACTGTCGTGCGACGATGTAGACGTGAACCTGTCCGTTCTCCCGGTAGACGCCCGGCGACCGGAAGTTGTCGGTCTGGTTGAAATTACCGTTGGCCACTTTGTCGGCGTCGATGGTGCCGCCGTCGTCGCTGACCATCGCCACGCCGGGGCCCGCGGCTCCGTAGACGATCGTCGCGATGAACGCCACGATCAACAGCAGTGCCGCCCCGAACCAGAGTTTCTCGAATCTGTGAACGTGCATAGACTGTCACCCCGTAATCGACGGTCCCGCGAGGAACTCGACGAAGTACATGAACGCCCACAGCAGGCCGATCAACACGAAGTAGCCCGCCACGAGCGCCGCCGTCCCGAGCGGGTCGTACCCCTCGTCGAGCTCTCGCTGGTAGCTCTCGGCGGGTGCCTCCGTCGGCGTCCCGCCCGCGGCGGCAGCCCTCGCCGCCGCGATGTCTCTGTACTCCGCGTACGCCTCCGTGCCGAGAACAGCCATCGCGGCGAGACCGGCGATCCCGCCGAAGAACAACGCGAACCAGCCGGTGAAGTCGTTCGGCACCGGGAGGACGCCGCCGGACGCCTCGGCGTCGCCCTCGCCGCCGGTCTCACCGCCTCCGGTGTCACCGCCGCTGTCGCCGCCGCCACCGACGTTGCCGACGACGATGGCTCCCTTCATTCCGAGCGCCTTGTGTGGCCGACAGAAGTACTTGTAGACGCCGGTCGACTCGAACGTGTGTGAGAACGTGTGGCCGGCCTCGGAGACGAGCTCACTCTCGAACGCGCTGCCGCCGTCGTGGATCACGTTGTGTGAGCCGCCCTTGCCGGTCCACTCCCAGACGACGGTGGTGCCCGGAGAGACGCGGACGGCCGCCGGACCGAACCCGTACGGTCCTTGGCCGTTTTCTACGCCGACCTCCACGGTCACCTCGTCGCTGCCGCGCTCGTCGACCGTCTCCTCGTAGTTGCCGACGTCGTCGAACCAGCCGCCGTAGTCCGGCTCCGAGACACTGCCGGAGCCGCCCGAGGAGCCTCCCCCGGACTCGCTGACGACGACCGCGCCCTTCATCCCGAGCGCCTTGTGCGGGCGGCAGAAGTACTTGTACGTCCCACTCGACTCGAAGGTGTGTGAGAACGTGTGACCGGCCTCGGAGACGAGTTCACTCTCGAAGTTCCCCTCCGTGTGGATCACGTTGTGTGAGCCGCCCTTACCGTTCCACTCCCAGACGACGGTCGTCCCGGGAGAGACGCGGATGGCCGGCGGTCCGAAGCCGTAGGGGCCTTGACCGTTCTCCACGCCGACTTCGACCGTCACCTCCTCTTTCCCGGTCTTGTCGACGACTCCGTCGTAGTTCCCGACGTCGTCGAACCACCCACCGAAGTCAGTGTCAGACTGGGCGGCCGCGGGTCCGGCGGCGGCCCCGAGCGCGGCCGCCGTCGTCGCAGCGCCGCCCGCCCGGAGTAGCTGCCGGCGGGTGGCTGTGTGATCTGTGCGTCCCATGTGTCACGTGCTTGTAAGACGGGGTCGAAAAGGAGGTAGACCGTTTCCCACCGGGTGGGAACGGAGTGGAGAGAATTAAGCCGTGTAGAGAGACAGTTCGTGTATGTCGCTGCAACCGAGCACGTTCGTCGCAGTCGGGCTCGTCGCCGTCGTCCCAGCGCTGGTGTACTCACTCACTGTCGTCGCCGACCCGGTCGTCGCTGCGACGACCGTGGTGTCGGTGGTGATCGTCGCTGGCGCGCTGTACGTGTTCATGGGCGGACTCGACGACGCAGACCACGACGAGAGCCACCACGGCGGAGGCGAACACGGGAACGCCCGCTCCGGTGGGAAGGTCTGAACCGAGTCGGGAGTGATTCGCCCGTGACGACCCTCGGCATCAGTGGAGTGATTCGCCCGTGACGACCCTCGGTATCGGCGTCGAGTTAGGTGCGTTCGCGCTCGTCGGGTTGTTAGGTGGCGCACACTGTCTCGGGATGTGTGGGCCGCTCGTGACGATGTACGCGAACCACGGCGGCGGGCCAGACGGTGAGGTGACGCTGCGAGACGTGCGCCAGCAGGGGTTGTTCACGCTCGGACGGATCACAGCCTACACGACCCTCGGCGCGCTGTTCGGCGCGCTCGGCAGTCTCGTCGTCTCCGGCGGGAGTCTGTTCGGTGTCGTGGACACCGTTCGCGGGAGTATGGGCGTGCTCGTCGGCGTCGCGGTGCTCGCAATCGGCGCGGGCTACCTCCGTGGGCAGCCGCTCGATCCCGGTCGACTGCCGATTCCAGGTGTCGGCGGCGCGTTCGCTCGCGCGATGGCTGGCATTCGGAGCCGGGCGAGGACGTGGGCCGACGGTCCGCAGGTCGCGCTGTTGGGCGCGGTTCACTCGCTGCTCCCGTGTCCGCTGCTGTACCCGGCGTACCTGTACGCGTTCGCTCGCGGGTCGCCGACCGCGGGGGCGTTCGCACTCGCCGCGCTGGGTGTCGGCACCGCGCCGGCGCTCGTCGGCTACGCGACCGTGATCGGCGCGGTGCCGGCGCGCCGCCGCTCACAGCTCCACCGTGCGCTCGGCGCGGCGTTCCTCCCGCTCGGGCTGTTCCCCCTGCTGCACGGGCTCGCGCTGCTCGGTCTCCCGGTGCCGATGCTCCACCTCCCACACTACGGGGGTGTGCCGACGCCGTGACGGACTGTACACTCTGCGGACTCGACGCACCCGACCCGCCGGTGACGGACGAGAACGTGCCGGGCTCGTTCTGCTGTCGTGGCTGTCTGGAAGTCTCACGGACGCTCGACGACCCGGCGGCGACGGACGCCGACACCGCCCGCGAGCAGGTCGCCACCGGAGACGCTGACAGTGGTGCCGGACAGACGAGCAGTGACACGGGAGAGTCGACCCCCGACGGCGAGGAGACGTACCTCCACGTGGAGGGGATGCACTGTGCGTCGTGCGAGGCGTTCCTCGAAGGTCGTGCGGCGTCGGTCGACGGCGTCGTCACGGCGGACGCCAACTACCCGGCGGACGCGATGCGCGTCACCGTCACGGACGACTCGGCGACAGACGCGGAGACAGTCGCCGAGGCAGTCGCAGGCGTCGGCTACGACGCGACCCCGTTGGACGCGACGGACCCGGAGGTCGACGAGACGGCCTCGGAGACACTGGGTCGCATTCTCGTCGGCGGGTTCTTCGGGATGATGGTGATGCTGTGGTACGTGCTGTTCCTCTACCCAACCTACTTCGGACTCCCGTCCGAGGCGCTGTTGTTCGACATCCGCGGCTCTGCGGGCGGATTCCTGCTGGCGAACGTCTGGGCGCTCACCTCCGTCGTGTTGGGGTACACCGGTACGCCGCTGCTGCGTGGCGCGTACGTCGCCGTCAGAACACGCCAGCCGAACATGGATCTGCTCGTCTCGCTGGCTGCCGTCACCGCCTACCTCTACAGCACGGTGGCGCTCCTCGTCGGCCGGGTGGAAGTGTACTTCGACGTGACGGTCGTCGTGGTCGTCGCCGTCACCGTCGGGAGCTACTACGAACACCGCGTGAAGTCCCGGGCTGTCGCCGAACTCACTGACCTCACCCGCGAGCGTGTCTCCGAAGCGCGTCTGATCGTCGAGAACGGCGGGGACGGAACGACGACTGACGACAACACGACACAGTCGGCCGAGAGTGATCTGACACAGACACAAACCGAACAGACGGCGAAGAAACAGACAGAGGAGACACAGACAGAACGGACACAGACAGAGGAGACACAGACAGAA
>CAKZQY010000388.1 GCA_937142015.1 uncultured Halobacteria archaeon | reverse complement strand
GGAGATTCTCGGCATCCCGGAGAAGGTCGACCCCTACGCGTGGGAGGGGAAGGGTGAGCTGACCGCCACCTTCCAGGACCTCCACGCGATCTCGGACTCCTTCGACATCTGCAAGTTCAACGCGTTCGCGGAGGGGATCGAGGAGTACGTCCTCCAGTACAACGGGATCACCGGCCGCGACGTGAGCGAGGAGGAGCTGATCGAGGCCGGCGAGCGAATCTACAACCTCGAACGCTACTACAACAACCTGAACGGCTTCGACGGCGCGGACGACAGCCTCCCCGCGCGGTTCCTCGACGGCGAGGACTCCGTCCCCGGACAGGGAGCCTCCGAAGGAGAGGTGTGTGAACTCGACGCGATGAAAGAGGAGTACTACGACGTGCGCGGCTGGGTCGACGGCGTCGTCCCCGAGGAGAAGCTCGA
This sequence comes from uncultured Halobacteria archaeon, assembly GCA_937142015.1. Taxonomy (GTDB): domain Archaea; phylum Halobacteriota; class Halobacteria; order Halobacteriales; family Haloferacaceae; genus JAHENP01. The sequence goes on along the minus strand of CAKZQY010000388.1, from coordinate 11,119 downwards.
CGACCTCGACATCGAAGTCGGTCCCGGCACCGGCGTCTCGGCCGGCAGCGGCGGGGAAGCGCCCGCAGACGACTGAGGTTCTCGCTCGTCTGCGAGTCGAATTCGAGCACCGCGAACGCTGGATCGCGCCGACGAACTCCGCGACGTTTCACCGAGAACCACGCTCGCTTTCGTCCCCGCTCCACTGGTGACAGCCGATGACGACAGACGACACCGACGACACGGGAATCGACGTGGACCCGTTCCAGATCGAGTCGCGGCTCACCAGCCACGGCGTGTACGTGACGGAGTTTACAATCGAGGAGGGCGACTACGTGCTCACCTACGAGTCTATCGCGGCCGACAACGGGGTGATCCCACATCAAGAGATCGGCCGCGTGATCAACGTCCTGCTGGATCTCCACCCCGAGAGCTGGGAGGGGACGAACGTCGATGCGACTGTCCTGAACCTCGACGGAGAGACGGAGGCGACGTGGCACGTTGAAGACGAGTGGGTGGTGGATCTGGAGGCGTACCGGATCTCCGAAGAGGCGTTCTCCGAGCGTGTGATCGACAGTATCGATCCCGCCCGAGAGAGTGCAGATTCGTCTACTGAGTCGGATAGCGGACATGGAGACAACACGGCCGATACTCCCGACTGACCCGACTATGACCGCGGTCGGCCTCCCATATAAAATGCCAGTATTGTTCGATGTGTGCTCAAGTCTGGTCCCCGCTCCCTGACAATTGACGGTGCTGTTGTCTGTCAGAACGACAACTCAGGGAGTGGAGGCGGTAGTCAGCGATACTTAATATCGTTGTTCTTTTTTGTGTATATTGTAGCGCCGGGTTGCTCTAAGAGGACGTTCGGTTCGTCACCGTTGTGCACGTTGTAGATGTCACCCGATGTCGCTGCCGATACTGTGCCTAAGACCACCCAGTGGTCGCCTTTATCCGTTGCTTTGTCAGGTTCGCTGGGCTCGTTGAACGCAGTCCCTTCGACAGTCGTGCCGTCACCTGTTTTCGGAACCTCGATCTTGTAGTCGGCGAGGTCGCTTGATGTCTCGTCTGCACTCCAGGCGATTCCGAGCTCATAGTCTCCGGTGTGGTAGGCGGCGGCTGTGCCACTTAACCCGACGACGCCGGTCGTTGCCGCAACAGCAGTTGCGCTCTTCCTCAGGATCGAACGGCGAGTGTGATTCGCCATTGCATCAACAACATACAAAAGAGGGTAAATATGAGTTGCTAAAAAATTTCTTGTTATTGACTAAAAAGTGACGGAGAACATTGTGTGGTGGGGATGTTGAGTGGTGGTCCAGACCGTTTAACCACCACCTACAAGTGAACTGCCCCACCCTACTCGCTCACCCCGCTCGCTCCTCGAGGGAGGGAGATCAGTGCCTGCTATCAGCTAAACAGTAGTTGCTGATTCGACGACAGGACTTGTCGGTACGCTCTTGCTCAAGCCAGCGAAAGACCCCGTAGCACGGAAAGCATCCCGCCTCCTGCTATCGATTGTGACTAGGCAGTGGTGCAGAACTGTTCTCATAGCGTGATGGCATTCGTCTTTAGCTAATATTCAGAGTAATACTGTTCAGGCGTGATTTCCGGGCAGATCTCGTCCGCAGACCTTACTGAACCGCCTGATACCTCGCTCCATAGCGCTACTCATCACTCGATTTCGAGACACAGAGCGCCTCACCTACAGGAACCGACTATCGAGTACCACTGATTATAATTAGCTATTCAAATATCACCAGAAGTCTTAAGTAAAATAGAATGAGCGTGATGGTTGGGTGGTGGTGCAGAAGACCTCTCAAAAATTATCTTAAATACATATTAAATTATTATCTTGAAGTACATTATATTAAATAATTAAATTTTATAGATTTTAACTAAGATAATCAAAGTGTATAAGGGATTCTGCACCACCGCCATCTGTGGACGCGAGTGTGTCAGAGTCGGAGTTCCATCCCGTCTTCGCGCCGAGTCTGTCACTCCCCAACTAACGTCTCGTGACCGACAGTGGGAGGTATCGGATCTGTTTCGCGTCGCGTGACACCCACCAGACAGTTTTGAACTCCGCTGTCCAACCGGCACTCGTGAACAGTCTCCAGCGACGACTCCTGCTGTTCGTCTCTGCGCCGGGTATTCTCGTGTTGCTGTACGGCGCGGCAGTCTGGCAGCTGGGCGGCCCGCTGTCGGGAGAGTGGTCGGCGATCGCGCTCGTCGGCTGGGCACTGATCCTCGGCGGCGCAGGGGCGACGGAAGTCGTCGCGCTGCTGGGGCAGTGAGTTCGAACAACTGTCGATCAGTCGTTACATTCTGGGGCTTGTGGTCGAGCTGTGTCCCTTCGTTCGTGAACGTCACCGGATGGTCGTCGTGAAGTCCGTTTGCGTCGGAGGCGTCTCCACACAGTTGCGGAACGAACTGTTTGAGCGCGTTCTTAGCGTACCCGCTCAGGTCGTAGTCGATCACCACGTCGTTCGCTTCGGTCTGGGTAGTACAGTGCTGTTCGAACGCGTCCTGAAGGGCCTGCCGGTAGGCGTCTCGTGTCTCGCGGAATTTCCGCCGCCTGTTCGCGTTCGGCTGAACTAGTTTCAGTTCCAGCGTCTTCGTCTTCGACCGTGAACTGACGCTCGTCGGCGAGTACCGCGCGTGAGTGGTCGAGCGGTGACGAGTGGCCGAGTGACGAGTAGTGAGCGACCGGTGCCGAGTGGACATGTAACGACGAGGGATGGGCGACCGGTGGCGAGTAGCGGCGACCGGGCGTGCGTAGCTGCACGGCGACAACCAGACACGAGAAGAGGTACCGAGCCTGACAGAAACGCGTTTCTGCGAGCACACAAGTGGCACCGATCCGTGCGTGTGGCCGTGGTTTCCGACGACACGATGCCACGGCCCACGAACGGTCCGACAGACAACTCCACGGACGAATCGACAGACAACTCCACGGACAGTTCGACAGACAGTTCCCCCGACAGTTCGACGGCTGACACCGGAGACAGCACAACGGTCGATCCGACACAGATTGCACGCGAGCCGCCAGCGGGGTGGCCGGAGCCGACACGGCCGGCAGACGACCGGATCGACGTGGTGCTCCTCGGAACCTACCACATGGACCAACCCGGTCTCGACGAAGTCGACCCGGACGTGCCGGACCCGATGGCTGCAACCCAACAGCGGCAGCTCCGCGAACTGGCGGACCGACTGACCGCTCTCCAGCCGGTGAGTCCGCGCCCGGTGCTGTGAGCGACTGTCTCGGACACCGAGAATTAACACAGTCCTCCGCCTCTGTCGACTCGTGACAGAGACAGGCTACGCGACAGTGACGCTGACGAGCGGCAACCGCGAGAGACACGAGTCACACACCTCTCCGCTGGGCTGTACGGCGACGGCCGTCGAGAGCTACCACCTCGCGCCGGGAGCGGAGGTGACGCTCCCGTGTGAACCGGAACAGGTGTGTGTGCCGATTCTCCCGGCCGCCGACACGGAGGACGGTACTGCGTCGACAACAGCGTGGGCGGTCCATCTCGGCTCGGAGTCGCTGCCGAGGACGGGTGTGGGGCGCGTTCCGGCAGGTGTCGAGACGGCGCTCGGCGTCTCCTCTGACACGTCGACGAGGGCCGAGCGAGTGAGTGAGACTGCGACCGGAGTAACGGTTCTGCTAATCGCAGCGCCCGCAGACTCCGGGTCTGCGTCGACTCCGGTCGTCGCCGACGTAGCGGACAGTTCGTTCACAGAACCCGACACCTCCGACATCGAGACGGCACGACTCACGGCGACGCTGGGGTGTCGTGGTGTGAAGCTCAACGCGCGACGACTGAGGCCGGGCCAGCGGGTGCCGTACCACACCGAAGGCGATCAGGAGGAGTTGTTCGTCCCGGTTCGGGGACCTGCGACGATGGAGATCGACGGCGAGAGGGTCGAGACGCCCGTCGGAACGGTGACGCGTGTCGCGCCACCCGTGCCGCGAAGTGCGGTCAACGGTGGCGAGAGGGACGCGACGTGGGTGATGATCGGCGCACCACCGACTGGCGGTCCGGACGAGTGGGACCCCGGCGCAGAGATTCTGGAGTAGTACTCGCAGTGTCGGTCACGAGACGAGACAGTGGGGGAACGGGCAGCGACAGGCGACGACACGGTCGGAGGGACAGGAGCGTGATTCTCCCGATGTTCGTCTGGTTGGCGGTCGGTGCGGGACTCTTCTGGGCAGTCGACATCGTCTTCAGCAAGGTGTTGCTGGGTGACCAGCACAGTCCGAGGGAACTCACAGTCGTCGCCGTGACTGCCGGAGTCGGCTTCGCACTGCTCGTCCCGGTCGCGTGGGCGTTCTCACCGCTCGTGTCTGCAGACCCGTTCGTCTCACTCTCGGTCGTCGCTGTGGGACTCGGATCAGGACTGTTGTACGTTCCCGCAGACCACCTGTACACCGTCGCACTCGACCGTGGCGAGGCGTCACGCACCACGCCGCTGATGGAGACCGCGCCAGTGTTCACGCTCGTCGTCGCGTTCGTGGTGTTACGTGAGGTGCCGGCAGTCCCGAACGTCGCGGGCGTCGGACTCGTCGTTGTCGGAGCGGTGCTCGTCTCACCCGGCGACTCTTGTAAACGTCGTTACTTCCCAAACGGGCTCTCACAACGCTGTCTGAGGCCGTCTAATGGTCAATAGACGTACAGTATCTCATACGGTTTCTTATACTATTAGTTGCTAAAAGAACACATGAGTGACAGAGCAAGAGTCTGTGTCGGCAATACCACGATTCAGGCTGTGTGAGCTCCTCTCTGTGGACAGCTGTCGCTATCCACCAGCGGCCACAGGCCGCAGGCTTGCTCAGCCTACGGCCGTCTCGTAGGACGCTGGCACACCTGTCCCGTTCATCTCGATCTTCCACTGTCGACGTAGTTCCTCTTCGAGTTCGTGCCGAATCCAGTCACAGAACGTCTTGAACGTGAACTCGTCGGGGAGGTCTCGCGGAGACGACGTATGCCGTACAGTACCGGTGACAGGTCGTGGTGCCGTCTTTCGGAGCCATCGAGCAGAGTTCGCCTTCCTCGACGTGGGGATCGCCGACGAATTCGAGCCACTCACGGTTGAGAGTGTGGAGCCACGTGAAAACCGTGTCGTCACACGGTGTTCCGTCGGTATCCTTGCACGTTTCCCAGATCGAGGTCTCGTTGACACAGGCCAAGACGACGAGCCAGATGTCGCCGGGGTTGAGGAGACTTCCCTCGACACCCGGCAGCGGGAGCGGCGAGATGACTTCTTCCGCTAGGTCTTTCACATCCGACGGCGAAAGGCAACCGTTCTGGGAGTTTGAACACATCTAGAACCAGACACTTTTGCGTGGTCAAACCAGCGATTTACCACGCCGATTAGGTCGGTTGGGAAGTAACGAAAGTCTAAACCGCTTTGCAACGCGACCCATTTATTCGTGTTGTGGAGTGTCGGCTTCCTCCCCGGCCTACTCGCTGCGCGCTTCCGATCCAGGCGGAAGCCCTCACTCCTTGAGGCCGGGGACTCCGCCTCGAAACTGCTGAAGACGGCCGGCACAGTCGACGAACTGCCTGCGGCCGTGAGGGGCTTCGGACAGCCCAACGGCCCAACCGTTATCAGACTCGGTAACGCAACTCGGGACATGGGTGTCGATCCGGGGACAGTTTCGGTGTTGTGCGTGGACGACGATCCAGATTTCGTCGACGTGACGGCACGGATGTTGCAGCTCCGGAACGACGCAATCGAGACGACCGCAGTCACCAGCGCGACGGAGGGGTTGGCGGCACTCGCAGAGCGGCCGTACGACTGTGTCGTCTCGGACTACGACATGCCAGAGACGGACGGATTGGAGTTTCTCGACGCCGTCCGCGACCGGTACCCGGATCTCCCGTTCGTGTTGTTCACCGGGAAGGGGTCCGAGGAGATTGCGAGTGAGGCGATTCGTGCGGGCGTGTCCGACTACATCCAGAAGGGGGTGGGCAGAGAGCGGTACGACCTGTTGACACGGCGTGTCGAGAACGCCGCCTCCCGGGCGCGAGCCCGACGCGGCGAGGCGATTGCACGACGGCGTTACGAGCAGCTGTTCGAACAGAGCGTCGTCGGAATCGGGGCGAGTCAGGACGGCGTGTTCGTCGAGGCGAACGCGCGGTTCGCGGAGCTGTTCGGCTACACGCGGCAGGAAGTGCTCGAGCGGTCGGTGAACGACCTCATTGCGCCAGAGGATCGAGACCGTGTGGCGCGCGCACTCCGACGGCGAGAGCAGGGCAGCGTCGACGCGCTCCACTACGTCGTCACCGGACAGCGGAAGGACGGCGAGCGCATCGAGTTGGAGGTCCACGGCGGACGGGTCACCTACGAGGGCGAGCCGGCGGTACTCGGTGTCGTCGTGCCGGTCGAACGAACCACTACCGACCGCGAGCGACTCTCGACCGACCGCCTCCACGATCTGACTGCCGAGATCGGTGCCGTCCGCGCGGAACTCGACACACTCGACGACGAGCGGACTGGCGACCTCCGTGAACGACTGGACGACGTGTGGACGACGCTGTCGACTGTCGTCTCCCACCGCGAGAACGACAGCGACGACCGAGCGGACGACAGCGACGACCGAGCAGACGACAGCGACGGCCGGGCGGACGACAGCGACGACCGAGCAGACGACAGCGACGGCCGGGCGAGTGACGGCGTCGACGCGGAGGAACACGGCGACGACCGCGACGACAACGCCGGCGGAGACACGGCGAGACGAGCGGAGCGACGCTCGGCAGACAGACTCACCGCGGCGGACAGCGAGTCGAGTGAGACGACTGCGTCGCTCCGGCGTGCGTGTCGGGACGCGCGAGCGGCCGTCGCAGACGAGAGGGGCACGGAGCCGACAGTGCGGGTCGAGACGCCGGGTACGTTCGCAGTCGAGCAGTCCGTGTTGAGTCGGACAGTCCAGCGGTTGTTCGAGGCGGGACTGGGAGAACGCCCGGGTGAGGCGACAGTGACGGCGCGAGCGACCCCGAACGGGTTCAGCGTCCACGTCGAGTCTCCGACACTCGAATCGCGGCTCGCCGACGGGCTGGTCGACGGTGTCGGCTCACAGCCCGCTCCGGTGACGAGCGTTGGGAAGCGGCGTTATTGGGCGGTGTACACCACGTCTGTCGCGGACGACGCCGTCGAGTACGAGGTAGAAGGGCCGAACTGTCTCGACTGGGCGACAACGAGAGATGAGACGGAGTGACGAGTCGTCGACTGGAAGCCCGACCGGTCACTTCAGTCGTTCCTGCAGCACGGACGGGTGTGCGGCTTCGACACCGTCCACGTCGAGCACCTCCTCGCTGATCACGTTGCCGAGATCCTCGCCGTCCGTCGCGCGCACTTCCGCCATGAACATGTGGTCACCGGAGGAGGTGTACAGCCGCTCGATTGCGTCGACCTCCTTGAGCCCGCGAGTCGCCTCCACGTAGCGGTCGCTCTCGGCCTCGATGCCGACGATTGCGATCGTGCGGCCAGACAGCTTCTTCGGGTCGAGCTCCGCGGAGTACCCGACGATCACGCCCTCCTCTTCCAGCTGGTCGATGTACTTCCTGACTGTCGGCTTCGACACGCCTGCCCGCTCTGCGATCTCCGCGTGTGAGGCCTGCGCGTCGGCCTCTAACGCGTCGAGAATCCGGTCGGACGTCGACGACGAACTCATGCGTCTCTCTTTCCGGTGATCGAAAAAGTACCTTGCGAAGACGAAAAGGATGTTCGTCACGGACGAGTCGGATCTCTGGTTGCGGTGGATCGACGATTCGGCGGCGTGCGTCCGTCGAGCGAAGATTGACACCGGTTCCCGCCGACACCCCGAGCGTGACAGACACGACACTCGACCCGGCGTTCCGCGAGCGAGTCGCCGAGATCGACCGTCTCGGTGTTCCGGAGTGGCACGCCCTGTCGACGGCGTCCGCGCGGCGTGTGGAAGACGACCTGTTCTCGACCGACGCTCACCTCCCGGTCGCGCGCACGACGGACCTCGGGTTCGACGGTCCGGGCGGAGCGGTGTCGGTGCGCGTCTACCGCCCCGAGGAGACGCCGGCACCGACGGTCGTCTTCTACCACGGCGGCGGGTGGTGTCTCGGGACACTCGACTCCGCGGACGGGATCTGTCGGCGGCTCTGTCGCCGCGTCGGCGCGGTGGTCGTCAGCGTCGACTACCGACTCGCTCCAGACCACCCGTTCCCCGCCGCAGTTCGTGACGCGGTTGCGGCCGTCGAGTGGGTGGCCGATCACGCGTCGGCGCTCGGCGGCGACGGACGGGTCGGTGTCGCAGGCACCAGTGCCGGCGGCGGGTTGGCCGCCGCGGTGGGGGTGGCGACGGCGCGTTCCGACCGGTCGCTGGAGTTCGACCTCGACGTCGACCTCGCGGTTCAGGCGCTATTCTACCCCGCCTTGGTACCACGGTTCGACAGCGAGTCGTACCGCGAGCACGCAGACGGGCCGCTGCTCACGCGTCGTGACATGCGTCACTTCTGGTCGACGTACCTCGCCAGTCCGACGGACGCGGCGAACCCCTACGCCGCGCCGTTGACCGCCGACAGCCTCGCCGACGTGCCGCCCGCTGTCGTCGCCGTCGGCAGCCACGACCCGCTGCGTACGGACGCAACCGCGTTCGTCGACCGTCTCCGGGGGGCGGGTGTGCCGGTCACTGCCGAGGTGTTCGACGGACTCCCCCACGGGTTCCTCTCGTTCGCGGACGACGCGAGCGAGGAGCGTGTCGGCGTCCCCGCCGCCGAGACCGCGTTCGACACCGTCGCCGACGCTGTCGCAACGCAACTCGACGACTCGTGACGGGCAGTCAGGGACTCGTGACGGGCAGTCGGGGACTCGTGACGGGCAGTCCGGAGAGACTAAGACGCGTCACCTCGCCAGTCGGACCGTGAGCGGGACCGACGAGTCGACAGGTGCGCGCCTCCAGCCCCGTCGTGTGTTGGCCGGAGGGTTCACAGTGTTGTTCGCGGTCGGGGGCTACCTCGCCGTCCGTGTCGCAGTCGCAGCGACGGGGCTCGACCCCGAACTGGAACTGCTCGCTATGCCCGCTTTCGGCGTCTTGGGTGTCGTCGGGTTCGTCACGCTCGTCGCTGGCGTCGTCCCGGCCGACCGACGAGAGGCAGACTAACAGTTATCCCCGATGGGGCCGACAGTCCGTTCGTGACTGGCATCGTCTTCTTTCGGACGGCGAACCGCGAGCGCGTCGTCGACTGGTACACGGAGACAGTGGGTGCGGCGGTGTGGCTCGAACAGCCCGGCTGTACGATTCTCGCCGTCGACGACTTCCGGTTCGGCTTCTGTGACACGGAGCCGGGCGAGACGGAGACGGAGGGGATCGTCACCTTCCTCACCGAGGACCGCGCAGGCGTCGAGGAGTTCCACGACCGGGTCGGCGAGGCCGCACGCGAGGAGCCACACGTCAACGAGCAGTACGAGATCTACCAGTTCTTCGCAGACGACCCGGACGGCCGGACGGTCGAGTTCCAGACGTTCCTCCACGGGGTCGAGTTGTAGCGAACGACTCCTCTCGGGGGTCGGCCCGTCGCGAACGGTTGGTGACGGAGAGATTATCACGGCGCGCCCACAACCGTCGCGTATGGGTGGGACGATCCTCGTGGGGTTCGACGGCTCCGAGCAGGCACGCGCAGCGTTGACGTTCGCGGCCGACGAGTGGAGCGAGTCGTCGTTCCGTCTGGTGTACGTCATCGACCCGACAGTCGGTGGGTACGCGGCCCGGTCGAGCGTCCCGAGCGCAGCCGAGGAGTGGTACGAGGAGACCCGGGCGGAGGCGGAGGCGACGCTACAGGACGGTGTGGACCTGATCCGCGACAGCGTGGCTGGCCGCATCGAGACGGATACGGCCGTCGGGAAGCCGGCGAAGACGCTGGTGGAGTACGCGGAAGATCACGACATCGACCACGTCGTCGTCGGCAGCCACGGCCGAACTGGGGTCTCCCGGCTCCTCCTCGGCAGCAACGCGGAACGGATCGTCCGCCGGTCGCCCGTCCCCGTGACTGTGGTGCGGTGAGTCTGCTGCGGTGGGTGTCGGGACGAGAGTGAAACGACGACAGAGGCAGAGAGACGAGAGCAGACGATCAGAAGATGTTCGCCTGACGGTGGACGGAGATGCCGTCGTTCGTGATGTCGTACGGTTTCGTCTCTCGGGAGTGGTTGGCGTCGCGGATCTTCTGTATCTCGACGGCGAGGCGGGTCTCTTGGAACTCGTTCGGGCGGACGTACTGGAGGACGAACACGGCGTCGACGAGGTACTCGACCAGTCCGTGCCGCGACTGGTAGGGGTTGTCGGCGTTCGCCTCCGAGGTGAGCATCGTGGTGACGCCCGCCCCTTTCAGCGAGCGTGCGAAGCCGAACACCTCGGACCGGCGCTTCGCGGGGTGGTCGTACATCATCTCCAGCAGCGAGACGGAGTCGAGCACCAGCCGGTCCGCGCCGAAGTCGTTGACCAGCCGCGAGATGTCGCCCCGGATCGACTCCAGACTGTTCGCCATCTCGATGGGGTCCATCGCCACCACGACGAGCTGGTTCTCGTCGACGTAGTGGCCGAACTCCCAGCCCTTCTCCTCGGCAGTCGAGATGATCGCCTCTTCGGTCTCTTCGAGCGTGATGTAGACGCCGCTGCCGCCGTTGCGCATCGCCTGACGGAGAAACTGGAGCCCGAACGTCGTCTTCCCCGTGCCGGGACCGCCGATGACTGCCATCAGCGACCGGACCGGAATCCCGCCGAGGATCATGTCGTCTAACCCCTCGATTCCGATGTCGAGTCTGTCGATCTCCGACTCGAACTCCTCCTCGTCGAACTCCGTCCCGCCGCCACCGCCACCCATACCACCACCCATCGCGTCGCCGAATCCCTCGCCGAACGGATCACCACCGCCACCGCCCGGCCCGGGTGCCTGTGTGCCCCCGAACGGGTCGTCGCCACCAGCCTGTGCCTGAACGCCGCCGAACGGATCGTCGGACTCCGAGTCTCCCTGAACGCCACCGAATGGGTCGTCACTACCCGCCTGCGCGCCGCCGAACGGGTCTTCGGACTCTGTGTCTCCTTGGCTCCCGCCGAACGGATCGTCCGATCCCGACTCTTCTTGCGTTCCACCGAACGGATCGTCCG
>CAKZQY010000387.1 GCA_937142015.1 uncultured Halobacteria archaeon | reverse complement strand
TCGGCGAGACAGCGCCGCTCATCATGATCGGCGCGGCGACGACGGTGTTCAGCGTCTCTCCGACGGCCGCCATCCCCTCGTGGCGACTCTCCGGGTCGACGCGAACGGTGAAGTCCCCTTCCGCGAGCTGCCGGATCGCCTCGCGGTACGACTCCGTCTTCGCTTCGAGGTGCTGTGACAGCGCCTCCGCCTCCTCGCGGGCCGTCTCCGCCTCCGTACGAGCGGTCTCGGCCTCCTCTCTGGCCTGCCGTGCTGCCGAGATCTGCTCGCCGAGTTCCACGCGCATCTCGTCGAGCCCGCGTGCCAACTCGCCGATCTCGTCGCGGCGATCTGTCTCGACGGGCGTGTCGAGGTCTCCGTCTCGAAGTGCCACCACGTCGGACTGCAACGCAGTCAGATCCCGGAGGGCCGGCCGCTCGACTGCCACCACGAACCCGACCAACAGCGCCGCCACCGCGCCCAACAACACGAACAGGTTCCGTCTGACTCTGTCGACCACGCGGAACAACGCCCCCGGCTCGGCGTACGTCACGACTGCCCACGTCGTCGCCTCCACGCCGTCGTAGCCGACGATCAACTCCGTTCCGGTGGTGCTGTTCGCCGCGGACACCGTCTGTGCCCCTTTGTTCCCCAGAATGCCGGATCGCACTGCGGGGGAGTTGATCCCCTCGCCTGCGGTGTGTTGGCTCCCGACGGCAGAGTCGTTCCGACTGTCGTAGACGACGGTCCCTCGCAAGTCGACGATGCGTGTGGTGCTCTCGTCGAGTACTGACGCGACTCTCTCGTCGACGTACGACAGCGGCGTCTTGGCGACCAACACGTCACCGGAGCGCGTCCGGGTGAACACCACCCACGCACCCGTGCCGGCTGTCTGTGCGCGGATGATCGTGTCCCCCTGTTCGAGCGACGGCGGCACCTCGTAGCCCAACAACGACGACGACTGACCCATCACCTGCGGTGTCGAGGTGGCGAGTACGCGCCCCTCCTCTGGGTCGATCAGGTGAACCGCCGAGAGCGCGTCCTTCTCCGTCCGCTGCTCGTACAACTCTGACAACTCTCTGTGCCCCTGTGCGGGTGTCCGTGCGGCTGCCCGCACTCGGGTGGTGGTGTCCGCGAGTGACGACGCATCCGACTGGAGGTTCGACACGACCGTCTGGATCGTGTTGTCCTGTACGTTCGCCTCCGCCGCGACTGTGGCCGTCCGCTCTGCCCTGACGACGCTGCTCACCCCTCCGACTGTCGTCGCCGCGACCGCCGCCCCGACTAAGATTACGACTCCCAATCCGACTAGGACTTTGGTTCTGTAACTCTCTCGTGGATCTAGACTCACACTGCCCCTCCGGCTGTCCGGCGCTTCGCGCAGACCGACTAAACTCTCTCGCCCCGTCTCCGCGACGTGATACTCGGAGCGGAATTAACTTTCGACAACAAATCACTACCGAGTGGTACCGAGAAGCCGAGATACTGTCAGTCGAGTGGTACCGAGAAGACGAGATACTGTCAGTCGAGTGGTACCGAGAAGACGAGATACTGTCAGTCACGAGCGCAGCAGCCTCGGATCGACAGACGCGGCGTGAGACGCGGGAGACCCCGAGTCCGACACAGTTCGTGACCCGGATTGTGAGGGCCGTCTCAGTCCGAGTGTGCGTCGACCACGTCGGCAGCGTCCGCGGAGGCGTCACGCGCAGCCTCGACAGTCTCGCGGACGGCGTCGGCACCTTCGTCGTGGATCAAGTCACCGACGACGACGACATCCGCGTACTGGCCCATCTGGTAGGCGCTGTCGTAGTCGTGGACACCGCCGCCGTAGAAGAGTGTGGCCTCCGCCGTCGCTTCGGCAGCCGCCTCGACGACGTCGGTGTCGCCGAGCATCCCGGAGTACTCGATGTAGACGATCTCCTGCCCCAGCAGCTTCTCGGCGGCGCGGGCGAAGGCCGCCACGTCTTCCGGCGACTGGTCACAGTCCGCGTCGGTCAGCTCGGCGACATCGGCGTCCGGATTGAGGATGATGTACGCCTCCGTCGTCGTGCGATCCCAGTCGACGTCGCCGTTGTCGATTCGCATCCACTCCTTGTGTGCGCCGGTGATCCAGAACGGGTCCTGTGCGTTGAGCACGACAGGAACGAGATAGCCGTCGAGCGCCTCGTCGTCGACGACCACTGCCGGGTTCGACGGCTCCTGGTACAGCGGCACGTCGTGGCGAGCACACGCCTCCATCACCCGCTCCATCTTCTCCGTCGTCACGTCGAACGTCCCCCCGATCTCGATTGCGTCAGTCCCGGTCTGACAGACGTCGGCGAACGTCTCCTCGCCGTACAGCTCCTTGTCTGGGTCCACCTTCAACACGTGGTCCCACGTCTCCCACGCTCTGCTCATTTGTCTGGCGTGTGGTAGGGTGGAGGTGAGTTAAAAACTACGTGGACGACGGCCGTCGCGGCCGCACTCGAACGGTTCGGCACCGATACGTGACTGGCGTTCGTCGGACTGAGAACGATACGCCCTCGACGCCCGTGGGGCCGCCCAACGGATCACGCCCGTGGGGCCGCCCAACGGATCAATCCACCAGCACGCGGTCGAAGTACGCGGTGTCACTCGTCGACCCGCCAGCGGCGTTGTAGACGGCGAGTCCGACGTCCTTCGCGCCGCTCGACAGCGCAGACTGGCTCGTCGTCGCGCGAGCGGTCGCTGTCGTGGTCGCTGTCTCGGCCGCTGTCGTGGTCGCTGTCTCGGTCGCTGTCTCGGTCGCTGTCGGCGGTGTGGTCTCGGTTTCACCGGGCGGTGAGAGCCGTCGCGCAGAGACGGCGAGGCGGTCGACGGACGGCCACTCGACAGTTAGCTCAGTCCACTCGTTCGTGGCGAACGCGTCACTGGCGTCCACTTCGAGCAGACGCTCGTCGGTGTTGTTCGGCGTGACAGCCAACACGCCGTCCCAGCCGCCGTAGCTCACCTGAATCAGTTCGAAGGAACCGCTCGAATCGTCTGGGTCGAACGCGGTCGGACTGGCGAGCGCGAGCGTGACCGACCGATTCTGTACGTCCGGCACGCGTGTCACGACCGAGACGGACTGACCGGGAGACACCTGTGGATCGGTCGTCACGGCGTACGCAGTCGTGTCGCCGCTGGAGAACGACCACTCCAGTGCGCGGTCGCTCTCGTAGCCCCCGGACTCGGCGAGTGTGATCGAACAGCCTTCGGACGCGAGCGGGTCGAGCGTCCACGACCCAGTGCCGGCCTCGAACCCGTCCTCGAAATCTGGGAAGGGGGTCTGTGTCGGCTGTGCCGTCGGTGTCTGAGTCGGCGTCTGTGTCGGCTGTGCTGTCGGGGTGGCTGAGTCTGTCGGCTCGTCGGTCCGTGGCGGTGACGGCGTCTCTGACTCCGTCGGCGACGCTGTCTGTCGATCTGCCGGCGAGGAGGACGCCTCCGCGTCGGGTGCCGACTGCACGTCCGGATCTCGCGGCGCGTAGTCCTCGTCGTCCGGCACGCCGTCGCCGTCCGAGTCTGCTACTGTCGCCGACCTCGCCGTGCTCGTCGCCGTCTCCCCGCCACTCAGGCGGAGACAGCCGGCGACGCCCGCGACGACGACGCTCGACCCCCACCGCAACAACGCTCGTCTGTCAGACCTGTCGGACATCGTACTCGTTCACGACGCGGGGTCTGAAAAAGGTGGGCGGAGTGAGAGAGCAGCCTGTGTTCACCACGGTGCTCCCCCCACCCACTCCTACAGGTTTATATCCCGGGACCCGTCCAGAACGAACGTCGAGTGATGCACGAGGACACCCGTCGCTCTGATGCGTCCGCTCGCAGTCCGGTCGACCGCTACACAGAGACAGAGTTCGTCACGGAGGCAGTCGAGACGACAGTCACGGACGCAGCAGTAGAGCAGGTACTGGAGACGCTCACAGACGCAGTCGCGGACTTCTGTGCCGCGACAACAGACGAGGACACGGCAATCCGGCTGCTCACGACCGACGAGACGGTTCGTGAGGCCGAC
Source organism: uncultured Halobacteria archaeon (assembly GCA_937142015.1). Lineage (GTDB taxonomy): Archaea > Halobacteriota > Halobacteria > Halobacteriales > Haloferacaceae > JAHENP01. The sequence goes on along the minus strand of CAKZQY010000387.1, from coordinate 9,975 downwards.
ACCGCACGCAAGGAGGACCCGGAACCACTGACAGAGCGGGTGTTCGTCGAGCCGTTGTTCGACGCACTGGGCTACGACGACCTCGCACAGGAAGTCGGCGACATGTCGGAGACGTACGGGAAGAAGGCCGACTACGCGGCGTCGTTCACAGACGTGTCGGGCGTCGACTCAGAGCGCCTCCTCGTCGAGGCGGAGCCGCTGAACAGGTCACTGGACGGCGACCGCCACGGGCTCGGACAGGTGTCCGACTGGCTGTCGTACCGACCATTCGCAGCCGAGTTCGGGATCGCCACTGACGGTCTGCGGTGGGTGCTGGTGACGTACGACGACGACGCGTACAGCCTCGATACGCTGGCGACGGTCGATCTCCGACCCGTGGCGCGGGCACTCGTCGCCGACCGCCGTGGACTGTCGATCAGCCCGGACGAAACGAGTCTCGACGACGACGAGAGAGACAGTAGCTCGAGACGAAGCGAGGCGGGAGAGTTGGGCGGGACGGCCGCCGAAACGACAGCGTGGGGCGAGGACGACGTACGGGCGTTACTCGAGCGGTTCGTCGCCGGCTTCAGCTTCGACAACGTCGTTGCGACAGCACGGGACGCCCGACAGCTGATCAGCGAGCGGCGGGCGGCGATCACGGACGAGTTCTACGACGAGTACGTGTCACACGTGTTCGGTCGGTCGCCGTCAGGGGAGGCGCGTCCGGAGCGAAGTCTGATCGGCGACGGGGTCCGCGCGCCGGACACGGCGACGGGTGACGACGTGCGACTGTTCGCTGTCGGGTTGCTGAACCGGCTGGTATTCGTGAAGTTCCTCGAAGATCGTGGGCTCGTCGAGGATCGACTGCTGGAACGGATCGTCACAGAACACCGCGACAGCAACGTCCCACTGTCGCTGTACGAGACGTACCTCGAACCGTTGTTCTTCGGAGTGTTGGACGAACGGCAGGGAGATCGGAGCCAGCGTATCCAGACGATCACACGCTACTCCGAGATGCCGTATCTCGACGGTGGACTGTTCCGACCGACGGAGAGCTACACCGCCGATGTCGACGACACGGCGTTCGACGTGGTCGACTCCGTGATGTACGATCTGATCGCGCTGCTGGAACGGTACGACTTCTCTTCGACGGGGAGACCGGGCGAGCTTGACCCGAGTGTCCTCGGCAACGTGTTCGAAAAGACGATCAACTACATCACGACGGACACTGGAGATCAGAAGAAGGAGCTCGGCGCGTACTACACGCCGGACGAGATTACCAGATTCTGCGCCGAACAGACCGTGCTGCCGAGTCTCCGCGACGAGATTGCGGCGTACCTCCAAGCCGAGCACGGGTACACGGAGGCGATGCTCGCAGACGCCGACGACGTGTTCAGTTTGATCGACTCACTGCCGCCCAACGAGAGACTCGTCGAGGAGGTGCTCACGGAAGTCGTCGACGAGTTTCGAACGCTCGACCCGGCGTGTGGGTCGGGACACTTTCTCACGTCTGTCGAGAGTGAGATCGTCCGTGTCCGGAAGGCGCTGTACGACGTGGCGTACGGCCAACTGCCGGACGACGATCCGCGCGACGAGACTCCGCCGACGTGGCAACTCCGCAAGCAGACGGTCGTGACCAACGTCTACGGTGTCGACATCGTCGAGCCGGCAGTCGAGATCACCAAACTCAGACTGTGGTTGTCGATTGTCGCTGCAGTCGAACGAGGGGCCGTCGACAGCTACGAGCCCGACGACCTCGCACTGCCGAACATCGTCTTCTCCGTCCAGCAGGGGAACAGTCTGATCGGGTTCACTGATCTCGTCGAGACGACGGCAGACAACAACGACGCGGGTGAGGGCAGCAACAACGGCAGTCAAGCCGTGCTCGACAACTGGGGACCGGAGTCGGTCGCCGAGAAGTACGAGGACGTGATCGAGGCGATGGAGCGCCACGAGGCAGCGACAGACACGGCGACCGCCGCCGAGTACCTCCGGGAGGCCGAAGACAAAAAGGAGTCGTACCGCCCGGATCTCGACGCGAAGATTCACCAGCGCTTCCGCGACGCGGGGGTCGACGTGACACCACAGCGAGTGACGGAGTACGATCCGTTCCACTGGGTGTTGGAGTTCGCACCGGTGTACGCCGACGGCGGGTTCGACGTGATCGTCGGCAACCCGCCGTGGAACCGGATCAAACCGAGTCGTGACGACTTCTTTTCGACGTACGACGACGAGACTGCGTTCAGGTCGCTCCGGGGCGACGAGAAGGACGAACGACAGGCGGCGCTGTTAGAACGGCCGGCTGTCGCCGAGGCGTGGGACGCGTACCAGCGCGACGTCGAGATTCGTGCGACGTACTTCAACGACGGGCCGGACTACGAGATGCAGGAGTCGACGGTCGCCGGGCGGACGCAAGCCTCCGAGAACGACCTCTCCTCCCTGTTCCTCGAACGGGTATTCGATCTCGCCCGTGGCGATGGCTACGTGTCACAGGTCCTCCCCGGGCGGATCTTCCACGGTGCGCCGACGAAGACGCTCCGTGAGTACCTGCTAGACGAGACGACCGTGCGGTCGCTGGTGAGCTTCGAGAACCACGGCATCTTCGACAACGTCGACACGCGCTACAACTTCGGTGTCGTCACGTTCGAGAACTCGGGTGAGACAGACCAGTTCCGAGGAGTGTTCCAACACACTGACACCAGCGTCCTCGAAGACACGGCGGCGTTAGTCGAGATACCGCGGGAGATACTGACGTCGTTCGCACCGTCGTCGTTGGTATTCCCACGGGTTCAGTCGGCGGACGACCTCGGTGTGCTCGCCTCGGCGTTCCAGTTCCCCGCCGTCAGTGACGAAGACCGGCCGTGGTACGCAGTTCCGCGCCGGCCGCTCGACAAGACCGCAGACAGCGAGCGGTTCTACGACGACCCGACCGGGTGTGACTACCCGATCGTCACCGGCCGGAACTGCTACAGCTACTCGTACGATCCCACCTTCGTCGAAGACTTGGAGCCGCCGTTCCAGTGGAGCGTCGACGAGGAGACGAACCCCGACCGGAGTGCGAAGCGTCGGATCAGAGAGAAGAGCTACAGACGGCTGAAGCGAGCACTGTACGACGCCTTCGACGGCACTGGCTCCCAGAAACGCTTCGTGAACGAGTTGTTACGCGAGGAGCGCGGCGACGAACTGTCACTCCGAGACGTGTTGTTGCCGTCGACAGAGTACAGACTCGGGTTCCGGCGGGTTGCACGCGCAACTGACGAGAAGTCCACAATCGCGGCTGTCGTTCCCCCGGGACCGGTGTGTGACTACAGCTTCTACGTCGTCGACCCGTTCGAAATCTCTCCGGAGCGGGGAGATCTGACAGAAACACCGCTTCACAGCGTCTACGAGCGGGTGTTCACCGACCGGGAGCTGTTCGTCGCGCTCGGGTTGTTGAACAGTCTCCCGTTCGACTTCCTCGTCGGTCGAAAGATCGACAACAGCATCCCGATTTACAGTTTCAACGAAACACAAGTACCAGCCCTCACCGCGGGTGACGACTGGTTCGACTACGTATCGGAGCGCGCGGCGCGACTCAACTGCTACGGCGAAGCATTCACCGAGATGCGAGAGCGACTCGGCGGGGTCACGCCGGCCACGGAGCCAGCGGAGCGCGAACGACTCCGTGCGGAGATCGACGCTGCGGCGTTTCACGCCTACGGGTTGGACCGTTCCGAGACGGCGTTCGTGTTGGACGACTTCCACCGTGTCGAAGATCCACGACTGTTGACCGACGACTACTTCGATCGCGTGTTGGAGGTGTACGACAGGATCACCGAGTCTGATAGCGAATAGTTCCACGGGAGGCGTCGAAAACCGACGGTTCAGACGTTCTGCTCACCGACACGAGTCGCCACGGCGGTAAAGACTCCCAGTAATCACTATGACGCAGCAGCGTTCACGAACGTGTGACCGTCAGTGCGAGGAGCGGTGCAAGGGGTCGCCCGACGAGGATCTCCTCACGGTGAAACGGAACCCACAAGACGCTCGATTCACACCTCTCGCGCGTGACAGAGGGGCGGACTCGTGTCGACCTCCACGTGAAGCGACTCGACGAGCGCGTCGTCGAGCGGGCGAAGACCGCGGGGTTAGACGTGTTGGTGTACGCGCCACACTTCACGCGGCTCCCACAGATCAGAGAGCGGGCCGCACAGTTCAGCGACGACGACCTGCTCGTCGTACCGGCACGCGAGATCTTCACCGGCGACTGGCGGAGTCGCCGTCACCTGCTCGCGTTCGGGCTCTCCGATCCGGTCCCGGACTTCGTCACGTTCGAGGCGACGCTGTCGGAGCTCGACAGACAGGACGCCGCGGTGTTGGTGCCACACCCGGAGTTCATCAACGTCAGTCTGACGCGGGCCGAGATCGGCGCACACAGAGACAGTATCGACGCGGTGGAGACGCTGAACGCGAAGCTGTTCCCCACCCACAACGAGCGCGCCGAGCGGATCGCGGAGGCGTTCGATCTCCCGCCGTTCGCCTCCTCGTACGCCCACCTGCTGGGCACTGTCGGCGCTGCGTGGACCGCCTTCGACCGCGAGATCGACTCCGAAGCGGGGCTGGTCGACGCGCTCCAGTCTGGTGCCGACCGACAGCTCGTTCGGCGGACCGATCCGGCCACCCGCCTCCGCCGACTCGTCGAGTTCGCTCACCTCGGCTACGAGAACTCGTGGGGGAAGCTCGACCGACTGTTCCTCTCCGGGATGGAACCGACCCACCCGCGACACATCGCCTACGACGACCGGTTCGACGACGTTGCGATGTACTGATCAGACGAACTGGGTGGCGGCTTCGGGGAGCAGTCCGACGAACTCCGGGCGGAGTGTCGCGGTCGTCAGGTCGACGACGAGGAAGTGGAGGCCGGCGAGCACCAGCACTTCGAAGACGGAGATGGCGAAGGTGACCTGCTGTGCGCGGTCGCTGCTGACCGCGACCCCGATCGGGAGTCCGTACTCCTGCTCGTACGGGTAGAAAAGCGCGATGCCGCGCTTGCTCCCGACCACGTCGAGCACGTAGTGTGTAGCGATGCCGATCCAGACGTACTGGAGGTTGCCGAAGTAGATCGGGTAGACGACGAACAGCGCCAACACCGGGAGGTTGTGGAGTGTCTTCCGGTGGCGACCGAACTCCGTGTCGATGTCGGGCAGCAGCGCACCCAGCACCACCGGTGGCAGCAGTTCGATCATCCACTCGGCCATCGTGAGTATTCCGCCGACTGTGGCTAGTTTCGCAATCGGACTCAAGACGACGCCGAGTCCCAACGCCAGTACCACGCCGTTGGTGATGTGACCCTTCTTGTTCACGCTGCTGTGATTCTCTCCCCCACATCAAACCGTTTCGGGTCCCTGTGCTCCGACGACCGGGTGGAGACGGCGCGTCGTGCCGACACAGACGGTGACGGTGATCGACATACCCGTCACTCAGTCGACAGAACCGTGACACTTGTCGACAGAACCGTGACACCGATCACTCCGTGACACCCCCCGACCGAACTATCTTGTCACGTGCGACCGTCCTGCCGCTGTGACAGACGACAGTACCGAGGCGGAGGCGGAGGCAGGCGAGACGGACAGCGCCGTCGAGACGTACCCGAGCGGCTACAGACGCGCGGTCGTCGACGCGATTCCAGACACCCCGAACCCGACACGTCGGAAGAAGGAACTCGACGAGGCAGTCGGCGCGACGGCGTTCGGATTCAACCTCTACGAGGCCGCGCCGGGAGAACAGGTTCCGTGGGGGTACCACCGTCACCCGGATCACGAAGAACTGTTCTACGTGCTCTCGGGATCGGTCGTCGTAGAGACGGCCGACGGGGAGATCGAACTCGGGGCTGGCGAGGCGCTGTTCGTGCCGCCAGACGCGCCGAACCGTGCCCGAGCGGTCGGCGAAGAGCCAGCACGTCTGATTGCAGTCGGCGCACCGAAGTCCGCAGACGACTCCCGCATCTCCGAGCCGTGCCCAGCGTGTGGCGCGGAGACGGACCGTACCTACGAGGACCGCGGCGACGTGTACGTGCTCTCGTGTGCGGCGTGTGGCGCGGAGACGACCCGATTCGGCGCTGGCTCGTCCGAGACGTAGCCCGCTTCACCGCTGGCCCGTCCGAGACGGAGCCCGCTTCACCGCTGGCGGACTCCGACAGGTCAAAGACGCCGACAGACCAACGAGACGTATGGCCTCGGTCGTCGAACTGATTCTCTTCGGAGTCGTGCTCGTCGGTGAGACGCTGCTGGCGGCAGTGGCGACCCGGTTCTTCCGCATTCGGATGAAGACGCGCTGGGGGTGGGTGATCTACAGCCTGTTGCTCACGCCGTTCCTGTTGCTCGTGGTCACGCTGATCACGACCGGCGCGCTCGGGATCGGTCCCGACCTCGGCAGTCCCGGCGTCGCGGTGGCGGTGACGGTGGGTGTCCCGCTCGCGCTCGGGTTCACGATCGATCTCCTGTACGTCCCGCCGCCGGAGGAGTACGACCTGCCGGATACGCAGTGAACCCGGTGCCGACTGTCCCGACGCTCGCGTTCGTCCCCGCCTCGCCGAGGTGTTGTCGCACCCACGCAGGACGGTCGACAGTGACACCGCCGTACTGATCCACGTGGAACAGTTCGCGGACGGTGACGACGCTCCCCTCGACGGTGGTCTCGAACTGGACCGCCGCACCCCTGACGAGTCCCGACTCGCCGATCTCGACGACGACCGAGAGGTTCCGGACGGGGGTGCCGTCGGGTCCAGTCGTGCGGTCCGCCGTCGTGGTCAACACGCGGAGCTGTCCGGCGGAGGTGACACGCGATCCGGAGTAGGTGACGTTCCACGAGGCGAGCACGTCGTAGACGAGAATCCGACCGCTGGCGAGTCGTCGTTCCCACAGCCGCGGCGCGGCGGTGACGACCGACTCGCTCTCGTTCGTGCCGAACCGTCTGGCCGTCACCGTCCCGTTCGACCAGACGGTGACGTTCGGTCCCGCTCCCGGCCACGCGTCGGGGCGGACGAGCCGACTCCGTCTGGTGAACAACGACCGGTTCCCGTCGACGCGACCGGAGAGCCACTGTTCGAGCACGAGCGAGCCGTTCGCCGTGTGGACGGTCCGCCGCCAGCCGATCGCGCCGCTCTGGTTGCGGATCACGTCGCCGTGGATCGCCGCCCGACGGAAGGCGTCCGGTCCCACGTCGACGACGACCCGCTCCGGTGTCGGTGTCGCCGTCGGCGACGGTGTGGCTGTCGGTGACGGCGTCTGTTCGAGCGCGGGATTCACCGTGTTGTTGGTGTCCGAGGCACCTGTCCCGCCACACCCGGCAACCACGAGGAGCACGACGAGCGCGAGTGATCGCAGGTGCTCGCCTGTGAGTGTGAACTGCTGCCCGTCGGATGAACTGCGGTCGATCACGCGTCTGTCCCCCTTCGTCGGAGGTCGTCACGGTGTAGTGCGCCCCGTCGCCGGGGGTCGTCACGGTGTAGTGCGCTCGTCCCGCTGCTCGCCCGGACCTCTGCCGAACCTCCGAGTGCCGCGTCGGTCGAGCCGCCGGTCCCACCTGTCGCTCCCTCGTCGTCGTCCGCATCGCCGTCGCTCTCCTCGCCACCCTCGTCGTCGTCCGCACCGCCGTCGTTCTCCTCGCCACCCTCGTCGTCTGCGCTGTCGTCCCCGTCGTCGTCGTCCGCGCCACCCTCGTCGTTGGCGGTCGGTGTCGGGGTCGACAGCGAGGTGGATCGGTTCCGCGCCGTGTCGACCCACGCGGGTCGACTGACGGAGACGTTCCCGAGTGCTGTGACACGGAACGTCTCGCGGACGGTGACGGGCGTCTCCTGCAGGGTGACGTCGTACTCGACGGTCGCCGCTCTGACGACGCCGGTCGGACCGAGACGCACACCGACGGAGAGGTTCTCGACGAGTCGTCCGTCGGCGCGTCGCGCTCGGTCGGCGGTGGCGCGGAGCAGCTTGACGGTGCCGGCGTCGGTCTCGCGCTCGCCGACGAGCTGTAGCTCCCACGGCGTCAGCAGACCGTACACGTCGTCCTGTCCGCTCGCTGCCTGCCGGTGGAACAGCCGCGGTCCGTCGGTAGTGTACCGGTACAGGATGTTGCCGCGGCTGGTGAACCTGACTGCCGACCGCTCTCCGTCGGACCACACTGTCACGTTCGGACCGAGCGGCTGACTGACGACGGCCCGCTCTCGCCACCCGCGCTGGCTGTAGTACAGCCGCTCGCCGTCGACGCGACCGACGGTCACGCTCGCTAACACGACGGTCCCGTTGGCGGTGGTCACTGTGCGCCGGAACGCGACCGCACCGCTCTGCTCGCGGAGGGCGTCCCCGTGGACCGACGCGACGCGGAACGGGTCGACTCCGTCTCTGTCGACGCCTGCCGGGTACGCCGGTGTCGGCGTGGCTGTCGGCGAGACTGTCGGCGTCTGGTCCAAGGCCGGGTTCACCGTGTTCTGTGCCTCGCCTGCACCAGTGCTCCCGCCACAGCCGGCGAGCAGGACGAGAACGACGAGCGCGAGGCTGACGTGACTGCGCGAGCGTGTGTCACTCGACGTGTGTCGGATCACCGTGCGCCGGATCACTGCTGTGTGGGACTCTCGTGTCGCCGTGCTGGTCCGTCTGTCGCTGGCCTCTCTGTCGCACCACGTCGATGTCGCGCTACTCCAGCACTTGATCGGCGATAGTGTTACGGAGAATCTCGCTCGTGCCCTCGTAGATCTCGTTGAGCTTGGCGTCGCGGTAGTAGCGCTCGACGGGGAAGTCACTCGTGTAGCCGTAGCCGCCGTGGATCTGGATCGCCTCGTTGGCGACCTCGCGGGACACCTCGGAGGCGTACAGCTTCGCCTGTGCGGCTTCCTTCACGAAGTCTTCGCCGCGGATCTTCAGGTCTGCGGCCTTGTGCATCAGCAGTTTCGCGGCTTGGAGCTTCGTGTCCATGTCCGCGATCTTGTGTTGGATCGACTGGAACTCGGCGACGGGCTGGTCGAACTGCTCGCGGTCGGTGGCGTACGCGACTGCCTCGTCGAGCGCCGCGCGTGCGATCCCCACGCCGCGGGCGGCGATCGTGATCCGACCGCCGTTGAGTGTCTTCAGCGCGTGGACGAAGCCGCGACCCTCCTCGCCGAGTCGGCGCTCCTCGGGGACGTACACGTCGTCGAAGCGCAACTCGGCTGTCGGACAGCCCTTGTCGCCGAGCTTGTGCTCCGTGTTCTCGACGACGAAGCCGTCGTCCTCCTCGGGGCGGACGAGGAACGACGAGATTCCCTCGTTCCCCGCGTCGGGGTCCGTCTTGGCGAACACGATCACCGTGTCGGCGACGGAGCCGTTCGAGGTCCACAGCTTCCCGCCGTCGATCAGGTAGCCGTCGCCGTCGCGCTCGGCTGTGGTGTCCATCGCTGGCACGTCTGAGCCCGCCTGTGGCTCCGAGAGCGCGAACGCGCCGATCTCCTCGCCCAGCGCCAGCGGCTCGAGGTACGTCTCCTTCTGCCGCTCGTCGCCGAAGGCGTACACCATGTTCCCGGCGAGTGAGGTGTGTGCCGCCACGATCGTCCCCACGCCGCCGGAGCCGCGGGAGATGTGTTCTAAGCCGATCGCGTAGCTGTGGTAGTCCAACCCCGCGCCGCCGTACTCCTCCGGGAACGGCATCCCGAGCAGCCCCAACTCCGCCATCTCGTCGAGCAGGTCCGCCGGGAACTCGTCCGTCTCGTCGATCTCTGCCGCCCGCGGGACGATCTCCTCGTCGACGAACTCCGACACCATCTCCTCGATCTGCTGCTGTTCCGCCGACAGTGCAAAGTCCATGCTGTACTGTTCTCACGAACGGATTTGAAGGTTGCCAACGGTATTCTCGAACCGACTCAACGCTGGTCGGTGATAGAGAGACGAGCGCATACCTCCGCGTTCACGCGGAGGAGGAGGTCAAGTGACAGATATACTGTCGGTCACAAGCCATCGAACCCGGGGTCGACAGAACCGGAACGAGACG
>CAKZQY010000386.1 GCA_937142015.1 uncultured Halobacteria archaeon | reverse complement strand
CATATTGACTATATACGATACAAAATAGTGGCATATATTGACTATAGCTAGTAGCAGAAATAGAAAACTATAACTGTTACAGGTACAGTACAGTGAGATGCAATCTGAGATGTCAAAAGCAGACACGCAACTAAGTCCGATCCGAAGCTCGAACGGAGGTATCGTTGTCTACGACGGCAAGTGTGACATCTGTCGACAGCTTGCATCGAAGATAAACAATCTGTCCGGCGATGATGTCTCCATCCTGCCATTAGAAAGTCAGGATGCACAAGAGTTGCTCGAGAGGTTCTACCCCGAGGATCCCGGTCACGACTTCTACTTCGTAAACGAGGATTCCTGCTCAAAAGGACTACGAGCGGTGCCAAAGATCGTGCAGGCAACCGGGGTTCGGGAGTTCGGCGGTCTGATGACTGAGTACTTCGACCTCAAGTCTCTCGCCAGCCAGTCCGAGGACTGTTCGTGCGATCAGGACGGTATGTCCGCGCCTGCTGTCTCGAGTGCGTCGGGGGGCAGGCTCTCTAGACGCACCTTCGCTGGGGTGGCAGCAGCCGCCGCCACGACACTGATGCCGGGAACTGCAGTCGGAAGGCAGCAGGAACGAATCCAGACCGGACCGCCTCGAGACTTGGAGGTTCGCGTCGCAACTGTCACCAGAAATGGACGGGGCGAGTTCGATACGGATATCAACAACAGGCCTGGCCTCGCCCACAAGCCACCATCCTTCGATGAGAAAGCGGAGAAAGAGTCGAAGTCCCAACGCGCCTCCTCAGTATCACGCTCAACCGACGAGGTCAACCTTGCGAAGGATACCTTCGGTGAGGATGGGCAGCTGAGGATCGATAGGGTCTCGTCTGTGTACGACCTCACTAACGCGGATTCGAGAGTCCAACAGGCTGCGAGGCTGCAGGACGATGTCGCTGATGACGCCGGGAAGATGGATGTCTACAGCGGCGTCGTCGACGCCCGGCGCTTCGAACTCGCCATCAACGTCGGGCGTGGTCCAGCCGTTCTGGAAGGTAACACTCCAGACATTGCAACGACGATGGCCTCGAAGGTCCAGCACGACCTCGCCTATCCCGCTGTTGACTTCGTCCTCCCTAAGACTCCGGACGCCTCGGCCACCGAATACATCGACGCGTACGCCGCCGGAGTTGGCAGCTTACAATCGTTCTACAGTGAGAACGGTATCAGTGAGATGGCCAGCGTCTACGGGGAGGTTAAAGAGGGGCTGCGGAAAGCCCGGAGTTCGTTTGTACGTAGTGTGGACGGCTCTGGCTTGACGCCGATGTCGAGCTATCTCGGCGTCTCCGGAATCCCGAACTTCGCAAGGTACGCACTTCCGCCTGAGGAGTCACAGCCTATAGTCACGAAGGGCATCAGCTGTGGTTCGGGCTGTGGCTGTGGTATCGAGCTCTGTTGTGGATGTGGACTCGGCATCGGCGTCTGCACGGCACCGATCGGAAAGATCTGTGGCTGCTGTGTGCTTGATTGCTCATGTGACATTATCGAGTGCTGTGCAGACGTACTGTAGTCGGAGTCTCTGATGTCTGCTGATCCTGTGTATTTATAATTAAATATTTTAAACTGTTGTACTAGAAAGGAGCAACATGCCCGTTCTCTAATCAAACAGCTTGTGAATTAGAGATTGCTGTCGATATACTGGATCTGACGACAGGCAGACGGAGTCTTTCATCGCCGTCCTAATATAGGCGCTGTCTCTCGGCAGCGCTACGCCGACCGCCGAACGAACACCACGGCGTCGCCGTTCGTCAACTCGACGGGCTGGCTGGCGTCGACCGCCGCCTCGTCGAGGTCCATCCGTGGCGGTGCGAGCGCGAGCTCGTACGCGGAGCCGACAGACGAGCCGTTCCCGTCCGTCTCACTCGCTGCTGCGCTGTCTGCGCCCGTGTCCTCCGGTTCCTCCCCGTCGGCGCTGTCGTCGATGCCGACGAGCTCGGCGGGAGTCACAGTCACTGCCTGTCCCTCGACGTTGCCGACGAACAACACAGACTCGACCTCGGCAGCGTCGTCGACCTCGGCCCTGTCAGCGTCGTCGACCTCGGCAGCGTCGTTGCTCTCGGCATCACTGTCTCCGGAGACAGCTTCCGTCGGTCGAGACCGTTCACCGTAGTACAGCACCGTCCCCTCCGTCGGGTGGCGGTAGTCGAACGTGTCCTCGCTGTCGAGATTCTCGCGGAGCCACGGGTTCTCCTGTCGGAACTCGCGCAGCGACTGACCGAACGCCGCCCGCTGTGGATCGGCGTCCGTCCAGTTCGAGAGCACGCAGTAGTCGTGGACGTCTCGCATCCACGCTCGTGCGTACGCCTCGAGGTCGGCTGCCGTGACCTCACCGAGGACAGTGTCGACGCCGGAGAGCGTCGCGGCAGTCGTGCTCCAGTCCGGCTCCCCGTCGTCGGTCGCCTCGACGGCGGCGGCGAGCGCGTCCGCGAACACGACGAGCTGTTCGCGCGTCTCGAAGCCGAGCCGCTTCAGTCGCGTGAACGCACCCTCGGCCGCGAAGTCTTCCGGCCGGACGTGCCACTGGAGGAAGTTGTGTTCCTCGGCGGCGACTTTCACGCGCCAGTCCGGGTCGGTCGACCGGACGAACGCCCACGGCGCACGCCGGTTGGCGTGGACGAAGTCCATCGGCACACCGGGGAGAAACGCGTGCATCAACAGCTGTGCTGCGGGGCCGTCGTACGCCTCGCGGTAGCTCTCGAACGGGCCGTCGCCGAGGTACGGGTTGATCGGATCACCCTCCCAGCCGTCTGGGACGGGGAGCTGTGAGCCGCGCCGGAGCGTGTCGTGGTTTGCGACGCCGGAGATCCACCGCGCACCGCGGTCTGCGAGCTCGCGTGTGCGCCACCACTTACTCGCCCAGAACGTCAACAGCGCTGGCGTGTTGTGAGCGAACGTCAGCGGTCCCCACTGGAAGGAGTGGGGGTGTTGCTCGATCAGCGTGCGGTACGTGGAGGCGAGTTCCCAGTCCCCCCGCGGCCACGGCCGACCGTCCTCGTAGATCAGCCACGGCCGGTAGTCGACACCCGCGACCGTCACCACCTGATCGTTCATCTCCGCGAGGAAGTCGTCGTCGTGCCACTCCCCGCGCTCCTCGTCCCAGTTGGTGAAGTCCTGTGCGCCGTCGATGCGGACGCCGTCGACGCCGAACGCCAGCTTCCGCCGGAGCAGTTCCAACAACACGGCCCGCGTCACCGGCTCCGTGTAGTCGAGCTCCATCCCGTACATCCCCGGCCCCTCGAAGTACGGCTCCGGGAGGAGTTCCGTCGCCCTGTTCTCGGCGTGTCCGAGGGCCACGTCGAAGACGACCGTCTTCGGCTCCGGGAGCGTGTGGAGCGTGGCGATCAGGTCGACGAGTTCGTCCGGGCGACCGGACTCACAGATCGCGGGGTTCGGCGCTGCGAACCCGGAGATCACCACGTCGTACCCCCAGTTGATCTGGTCCGGCCGCTCGACTGTCGCCGTGACACGATCCGCCGAGACTGTGTCAGGCGCTGCGTCGTCCGCCTCGGTCGTCGCTGGTGTCGCGTCAGTCGCCGTGTCTCGCACGTCAGCCGTCGTGTCTCGCACGTCAGCCGTCGTGTCTCGCACGTCAGTCACTCGCCAGTAGTCGTCACGTTCCGGGCTCTCCGTCACGGGTTCGACCGGCATCAGTTGGACGGCGTCGTAGCCGACGAACGCGCGTTCTTCGGGGTCGAGTGGCTCTCCGGCGCGTCGCTTCCGTCCGATTTCGGCGTACTGTCGTTCCAGTCCGGCGAGGCTGCCGCTCTCCGTCGCGGTGCCGGGGTGGATCTCCAGCACACTCGTCGACGGTGCGAACCGCGGCACGTCGTCGGGCTCGCTCGCCGGCTCGGTGTCGGGTCCCGCCTCCCAGTGTGTCGGCTCGGCTCCGCGGACGGGTGTCTGGTCGCGGTCGTCTGCGTACGGCGCGATCCCGTCCGCTTCCAAACGCTGGAAGTAGTCGCGGTCCTCGCGCTGTGCGTCGAGCCGGTCCGTGTCGTACAGCTCTGCGGGTGCGAACACGCCGAACGGCAGTGACGCAGCCAGCGGGTCGCGGACGATCCGGTCGCCGTCGTCGGTCGCTGCGCGCAGCTGGTACAACGCGCCGAGTCGGTCGCGCGTGCCCGGGGTGACGCCTGCCACCGCGGACACGGTGAACTCCCCGCTACGGCGTGTCGGAACACGAACGCGACGGAACGTGACCGCTCGTCGCTCCGTCTCGCCCGGGTCGACCGCCGTCTCGGGGACGAACAGCTCCAACTCGACTGCCGTCGCCGGAACGTCGTCTGCCAGATCGGGGGTCCAGACGGCGACCGTCGCGTGGTCGCCGTGCCACTGCCCCCCGAGATCGCGTGCGACGCGCTTCGCCGCCGTGAATCTGTGGTCCGCGTCCGCGAACGTCGACGCGACTCGCGCCGCCAGTTCGTCCGCCTGTCCTGCTCGAAACTCGATCCGTGTCACGTTCGCCGTTCTACGTGTACCACTACGTGTGTTTCGGCTGTGGACGCGGGTGAACTGCCGTGTCGGGCTGTCGGGCTGTCTGGCTGTCGGGCTGTCGGTCACACTCCGTGACCAGTGGCTCCACTAGCGCTCGCTCTCCTCCAGCGTGATCCCGCGGTCGACGGCGTTCCGGAGCGCGTCGGATCGCCCATACGCGCCCGGCGCAACCGCCAGCGTCGCCAGTCCGTACTCGTTTGCGGCCTCCACCGCGGGCTTGAAGTCGGTGTCCCGTGAGGCGACGGCAATCGTCGACGCGCGCCCCGCCGCGGCGAACCGGGTCACGTCGACCGCGAGGCGTACGTCTACGTCGCCGCTCGTCGTCACCACACGGAAGCCGCGAGCCTCCGCGGCCTGGATCAGTCCCGGGGTCGCGTGTTCGTCGAGGTAGAGCCGCGTCGCAACCAGCGGTCCCGCGTCGGCCGCAGCCGCCCGCACGTCGTCTAAGTCGACGTCGAACTCCTCGCGCAACACGTTCGGCCCGTCGACGAACAGCGCGACCCCCTGTGGAACCGATCCGGGTGGGTGTGGACCACCGCGTGGCCGACTCCCGTCTGCGTCGGTGGTCTCACTCGTCGCGTCGGTACCCGCCGACTCCGGTTCACCGTGGCGACTCTCGGACTCCCGACCAGACGGCCTCTCGTCGTCCGCTGTCCCCAGCAGTCGACGTAACCACTCCATGTCTCCCGTGGAGCGGCCGCCGGGAAAGTCACTACCGGTTCGAGATACCCCCGCACCGACCCGCAGGGCCGCGAGGGAGAGGTGGGGGAGTGGGAGAGGTGGGGGAGTGGATGGAGAGTGGGAGATGCGGAGGAGTGGATGGAGAG
>CAKZQY010000385.1 GCA_937142015.1 uncultured Halobacteria archaeon | reverse complement strand
GCCCGGCGGCGATCAACAAGGCCTACCGGTTCACGATGGACGAACGCGAGGGTGACGACCGAAAGGAACAACGCCTCCGCATCGTGGAACAGGAACACGGCGTCTGGCGGTGTCAGACGCAGTTCTCCTGTACCGAAGTCTGTCCGAAGGACATCCCGCTCACCGAACACATCCAGGAACTGAAGCGAGAAGCGGTCAAGAACAATCTGAAGTTCTGGTGAGCTAGCCAGTAGTATTTTATATTGTGGTGCTCATTGATAGCCTGTGTATATAGACCAGATTCAGATCTCCCCGACAGCAGGACGCAACGCTGAACAAGTCCCACAGGACTTCTTTTACTCTAGAGTGCTAGAAAAACAATCAGAAAACTTTGAAGAGCTAGATCTATTACAAGAAATAAGAAAAAGTTTTAATGAGATGATTGAAGAGCAAGAGGAGAAAATAACTGAAGAGATAGAAGGATTTGGCGGCTCTGTCTCCCAGATTGTTCAGAATATATTATTGCCCAAATCTGATATTAGCATATCGGCTCGGAGGGGCCTACCAGGATACGAGGGCGTGACCACCGCAAAGTATACTGGGGATATAACTGACAACCCAGTAATAACATTTGTGTTACAACAAGAGCGCCGAGGAAGGCATCGGAGGCTTAGCGAGATGTCCGGAAGGTTCCGGATTGGTGTTATAGCAGAGAATAAGAGCGACGGAGAAAAATTCACAGCGCATTTTATTTCTGAAGCAAGAGAAATAGCTGCTTACGTCGGTGGATACGTAGAGATTGAGGGCTTGATGACTGGTGGAGAGATAATATATAAATACTTTGACAATAAAATAGAGGAGGATGAAAACCTAGATAGTTGGGATAACAAAAGTTTTCAAAATGATTTTGAAAAAAATATATACAAAGAAGTGAACAAATTCACTGGGATTGCTGCGAATAACATAGAGATTGTACGACAGGTCGGCGACAACCCTGATTTTGATGTAGTCGCGCTGCCGCTTGGTTCTCTTGGAACTGGATACGCTATTGAAGTAAAAGATTTGCTTCAAAGAGATAATGAGCACGTTGATGAGGCACCCGCAAAAAGCATGGAAACCGGAGAGCTACGGAACGAACTAATTAGAAAGCCCAAAGAATATGCGGAGCAATTGGATCTATCCTTGGTGACGGTGGCCAAGGGGCTAAGTGAGCAACAGTACAACGATCTACAAAAACTCACGTCTTCATCAAATGTCTTTCTTTTAAACGGAGAAAATTATAGCGAAAGGCTATCTAAAATACTAGTGCAAAAGACGCTGTCAGAATGCTCTGAATACGTATTTTATTAAAGATTAACAAATTCATACATTTTCTGAATGATTAATATTATTCAAGCATTTTCGGATAGAATATGTGCCCCGCTGGTCTCAGACGTTGAGGTCGCCGCCGGACTTCACGACAGTGAGCGCGTCGGCGTCGACACTCTCGGTATCGAGCCAGTGGGGGACGAACTGTCGTTTCTCGAACGCTTCACGTTCGTCCTCGGAGCCGACAGTACACCACAGCTGCGGTTCGTCGGGACCGTGGTAGTCGCCCTGTCGTTGGACGGCGAACACGAGGAGTTCTTCACCGTCGTACTCGACGACGGCGTCCCGCCTGATCCCGGGGTCGCCACGGACGATGAGCTTTCGCATACCCTCGGCTTGCCGGAGTCACCTGCTAAGCGTTTCGACTTCTCACAGCGTCGTCGGTGGCAGGCCGGCCCTACGCACCGGCCGACACCACCGGCGACGGGTCGTCGGAGTCTAGAATCCGGTCGACGAGGTCACTGATGTCCGGAGCACGACGCTCCCTGTCGGGTTCGTCCGAGGGATAGTGCGGAACTGCCGGCACGTGAACCACCCAGTCGAACTGTGTTCAGCGATTCGGCATAAATCTGACGCTCTCCGACACACGAGACCGGTCGTGTGGACACCGGAGCGGCTCTCCGGCCGAGCGTACACTCGGTTCTGGGTGACGACGGCGAAATCTTATCCCGCATCGGGCAGCAGTCCCGCGCGGTCGAGAGAGCGTGAGAGGAGACGACGGCGAGACGGACGGAGCCGGCGAGGCTGGGACAGACAGACCGAGCGAGATCGACAGCGAGCAGCGGCGAACGACCAGTGACCGTCTCACCCAGTCCGTGCCGCGGGGCTCGTTAGCGTGGGCGCGGACAGTCGGGTCGTTGGACGCCACACTCGGGCGGGTGTTACGCGACGAGTTGACGGGGTACGTCGTCGTCGAGTCCGGGGCAGGGCTGGTGGTCGGTGACCCGACGCACGGCGTGCTCACCTTCGGCGACGGCGTGCCAGTGTTGGCGTACGCGGTCGACAGTCCGGCCGTCGTCGAGGGGGATTCGACAGTGGACACAGTCGGACCCGAGGCCCTCACAGCGCTGGTCGGTCCCGGTCCAGCGCGAGTCGAGGTGTACCGCGTTCCGACCGAGGAGATGGCGTCGCTCCACGCAGTCGGCGAGTCGACAGAACGGGACGAGTCGGCCGCGGGCTGTCGTGTCTCCCCGGACGCGCCAGCGCTCGCGTTCGACGGGAGCCGCGCACTCGTCCGCCGGACGAGGGAGCGCGCCGGTGAGCAGTGATCACGCTCGGTCGAGAGTGCGACCGTTCTCGTCGAGACGGAGTCGGAGTCGGTCGTCTTCGACGGTCACGACCAGTTCGACACGCGGCGGGTCGTCGGCGACGACCCGTGGTTCGCCGACGTGGTCAGTCAGTACAGTCCACGCACTGCGTCGCGGATCGATCCCGTGGTCGTGACACAGCGCGGCGACCCGCGGGTGGTCGATCACGAGTCCGCCCGGCGGCGTCTGGAACGTCGCCCCGCACCGGCGGCAGGTGAACAGGTACACCGGGAACTCGTCGTCGACGGGGCGCTCGATGCCGCCGTCCATTCGCCCGTCACACACCGGACAGAGCCCCTCGACAGCTTGCCGGAGTTCGACGACGCTGCGGAGCCACGCGAGGTTCAGTGCCCCTTCGACGGACCGGCCCGCTAACACGTTCGCCCCGATATTCAACCGCGCGCCGTGTCCCGCATCACAGTCGACCTGTAGCGTTCCCTGCTCGTAGGTGACGCGTCCCGGGTCGCCACACAGCGGACAGACGGTCTGTCCGTCGACGGCTGGCACGTCCGCGTCCGGGTCGAACCGTCCGGAGAGCAGCGCACCGACGAACCGACCGCCGACGTAGGAGAGTTCGTACCCGTTTGGCGTCTGTTCGACGAGCGTGCCCCGCAGGCGACCGAGGTGGTAGTTGAAGTTGCCCGGATCGTCGTGGCCGACTGCTCGCCGCAGCTCGGAGAAGGAGAGTTCTGGCTCCCGCGGCGACGCCGCGTGGTGTGCCGCGAGCGTCACGAGAATCCGAGCGCGCGTCTCGTGACTCAACAACTCGACGACCGTCGTCAGTGACTCGTCGACCTGCGTCTCACCTCGTCGGCTCGACCCCTCTTCCCGCGTGTCGTCGCTAGTTCGAACCACGGTGCTACTGGACTGGTGACGGCCGAACGTGGTAGCTCTTCCGCATCGTATCAGATACTGTATAGTAATTCGTTGCTCCGAGCGCTTATGCCGTGTTGCGGTTTTGTAGGTGTATGGTCGAGACAGAGACCACGAGAGACGGCAGACGAGACGAGGCCACGAGAGACGACAGACAGGACGAGGCCACGAGAGACGGGAGACGAGACGAGGCTACGTCGGGCGAGGCGACACCGGACGGAGCGGACACCGACGAGACGGCACAGGGAGAGACGACGAATCTCGACAGCGTCGAGCGTCACCTCGAATCCAGACTCCCAGATCACCCCGCGCCGGGCGTGAGCGTCGCACTCGTCGACGGCGGGGAGACAGTGTACGCGGCTGGGTTCGGAGAGCGCGACGCGGAGCGGGGAGCGCCCGCGACAGCGGAGACGATCTACGGAATCGGATCGGCGACGAAGCCGATCACGGCGACGGCGGTGCTCCAGCTCGTCGCGGAGGGAGAGCTGTCGCTATCGGAGCCAGTCTCGACGTTTCTCCCCGCGTTCGGCGAGGCTCCGGGCGAGCCGATCACGGTCCACGACCTGCTGTCACACACGTCCGGGATGCCGCCCGACGACCTGGCGACCGTGCTGTTGGCAGAGGGAGCGATGGGAATCGATCTCCCGGCCGGTCCGACCGCCGACGACTGGCCGTCGTTCTCGGAGCACGTCGCCGAGACGGCGAGCGAGCGGCAGCTGGACGGACGGTTCCGCTACTACAACACCGGGTACACCGCGCTGTCCCGACTGATCGAACTGGTGAGTGGAACGAGTTTCCGACAGTACGTCCGCGAGTCCGTGCTCGATCCCGTCGGCGCGGAGCGTGCGACGTTCGACGGAAGTGTGATCGACGGCACGACCGACGCGAAGACAGACGCGGGCGACACGAGGACAGACGCGGGCGACGCTGTCACCGACGTGATGCGACCGTACCGGCAGACAGAGGACGGCAGGCTTCAGCCGGCGTCGTTCCCCGACTCACCGTTGTTGGACGGGCCGGGCGGCCTCCTGGCGTCGGTCCGAGACGTTGCTGCGTTCCTCGGCGCGTTCACCGGCGAAGCGGAACTACTGTCGGCAGAGCTCCGCGAGCAGCTGTTCGAGCCGGTCGGGGTGATGGACACACTCGTCGACGGGACGGAGCGCGGCTACGGCTACGGGTGGGAGACACGCCAGTTCGGCGACGACGAGCTACTCGGCCACAGCGGCGGGACGGGCGTCTCCTCGGCGTACGTCGGACTCCTCCGCGAGCGCGGAGTCGGCGTCGTGGTCGCCTGCAACGCGATGGCCAGCCCCTCGCCGACGACACTGGCGACAGAACTGCTGGCAGTGTACACCGGTCGTGATCCCGACCGACTGCTCCCGGAGCGCGCTATCGAGCGGAAGGCACGGGCCGTGACGGGCCAGTACGAGAGCACGAGCGGACTCCGTGCTGCCGCCGTCGAGTGGGACGGCGACCGGCTCCAACTGGAGTTCCAGTCGCCAATCGACCGAGAGACTGTGGCGTTCAGACCCGCCTCGCCCGATCCCGACGACTACACGTTCCTGGCTGACGACGATGAAGAACGACGACGCGCTGTCTTCGAGTTCCACGACGAGTGTGACGGAGAACACGATACCAGCGGGGAGGGGGGCGACGACAGTGGCGAGGAGTGTCGAGACAGCGACGGAGAGCCCGACGGCAACTCGGAAGCTGTGACGCTGCACATCGACTGGTCGGTTCTCCACCGCGTGGACACCGTACCGGACGGTGATTCAGAGGGGGCCACAGACGATCCGCGCGAGACGGAAGA